>CAYOZV010000062.1:4370-8316 GCA_964408465.1 uncultured Pirellulaceae bacterium | reverse complement strand
CGCGGTAGTATCAGCATCTGCTCTGGGCCGTATAAGTCGCACAGGGCGCTGATGGTGGAAAAGATTAGAGGCCAAATTGGTTTACAATTTGGCCTCTAACGAAATGGTCGGGAATCGTGCTGGGGTTGCTACGATCGCGGTCTTTACGATTGAGGACCAAACGAGCCGGCCTCATCTATTACGCGCCTCCTTCGCAAGGCGGCTACTTCTTCGCGTAGCTCTCTTTGGCTGGGGAAACTTCCCCCATCGAAGCTCCGCTGACGCGCGCGAATCGTTCTTTGCTGCCGTTATCTAAATAGCGATAGCCGATACGTGTGGGCTTGCTGGTCTTGGGGCAAACCGCCATGACCTTGCACGAGCGGATCGGCATTTCCTTGTGAAGCCGTCCGCCTTGGGGGTTCCGTTGGCTAGGCTTTACGTGGCGGTAAACCATGTTTACGCCCTCGACCAACAGAGTGTCAGTTTTATGGTTGACCGAAATTACTTTTCCGGTGACGGTCTTATCGCGACCGCTAATAACTTGAATTGTGTCGCCAGTATGAATTTTCATTGTTTTTCCTCGGTTTTTGGAACCGCGAAATATGTTCGATCGGCCGAAAACTGTCAAGTGGGAAATTGGTCCAGGTGCCCAATCAAGCGATACTGCCCCAAAATCGCCATACAGCCAGCTATCGCGTGGCGAGACTCACTTAATACAGCTGGGGCTTTAGCAGCTATCTGGTAGCGTAGTGGATCTTCTCAAAAGATCCTGCGGGGCAAAGGAGCTTCACGATCTTTTGAGAAGATTCCACTACCCAAAAGCAAAGCCTTCACGAAATACGAGCCCACCTACTGCTGTTAAATCCCATCAACCCGATGCAGGGTTCCAGCATTACCGCCACTCAGTTCGCGGGGACCGGCGAGGTCAAAGTGAGTGACATTTAACGCCGAGCCACGTTTGCGAAATGGTGGCGGAGCGACCCGAACAAACGTGATCTACAACTTCACCTTTGCCGTCGATTCGCGGACGGTGACTTCGGCGGGAAGTTGGGGCAGCGAATAGGGCTTCTTATTAATCATGGCGATGATTGCGGTGGCCGCCGCAACGCCCATCTCAAACGCCGGCTGGCGAACAGTCGTCAGCGGTGGCACCGTAAAGGAAGTTTCGGCTTGATCATCAAACCCAATCACCGAAACATCCTCAGGCACACTGAGCGCGTGCCGGTGTAAGGCTAACTTGACACCCATCGCGCAAATATCATTGGCCGCAAACACAGCCGTGAATTTCTTCCCGCAATCCAAGAGCCCCATCGTGGCATCATATCCCGATTGGCCATCAAATTTGCCTTCGCAAATTAGTTCTGGATCAATCGGGATTCCTGCTTCTGTCAACGCCCGTCGATAGCCTTCGAGCCGGCGAATCGAATCTTTGTGGTTGGCGATTCCTCTGACGTGAGCAATCCGGCGGTGGCCCAGATCGATCAAATGCTTGGTCGCATTGAATGCGGCCAGTTCGTTGTTGACGCTGATACCTCTGTTGGTCGGCGTCTTAAATTCCATACCAACGACAAAGGTTGGGACGCGGCTATTGAATTCGGCCAACCTTTCTTCGCTGAGCATGCCGCCGATAAATATAAAACCGTCAATTCTTCGGTCCAGAAAATTCTCGAACGCTTGTTCAGCAATACTGGGTTCATCATTGCTATCGGCGAACATCGGCCAATAACCGGTTCCAGAAAGATGGCCAATGATGCCTTCGGAAATGCTATCGTAGAAAGGGCTGCCCAGATGCTGCGACAGCACACCAATCGTTTTTGATTGACCGCCCGCGAGAGAACGCGCGAAAACATTGGGCTTGAAATTAAGCGCCTTCATCGCAGCTTCGACGGCCGCACGTTTCTCTTGGTGGACAGGCGTGGTGTCGTTGAGGACCCGCGAAACTGTGCTCTTTGAAACATTAGCCAGTTTTGCAATGTCGTCGATCGTAGCTTTTTTTGAAGTCAATTGATTTCCCGTCGCGGCCCGCCGCCAACAGCTTTTTTCAGTTGTTTTGGCTTAACGCCAGTTCCCATACAATTCACATCGTGATGTTAGCACATTCTTGGATTTAGTGCGTTGGCTGGACCATTAACGCATCATACTTTCGCAACAACGAGATAGATTAAGGAATATTCTCCATCCATGGATAATCCTTAGCGGAGGGCCTGAACTGAAATCGGTTTCAGTCCGTTTGCTTTTTCCCTATGATGCGTGTTTCGTGCCGGAAGCTTCCAATCAACAACAGCCTTTTCTTTGGAGACCGCCTTTGTCTGAGTTGCCTGAATCAGCCCAACGACTGTCAGTCGCCGAAAAGATCGGGTACGGCTTGGGCGACACCGCTTCGAACCTTTACTGGAAACTGTTTGAGTTTTTCCAGCTGATTTTTTACACCGACGTGTTCGGAATTTCTGCGGCTGCGGCGGGGACGATGTTTTTCGTCACCAAGATGTTCGACGCCATCACCGATCCGATGGTGGGGCTAATGTCGGATCGAACGGCGACGGCTTGGGGACGGTTTCGTCCGTATCTTTTATGGGGCGCCATCCCGTTCGCGATCACTGGCATCTTCACGTTCTACACACCCGATTTTTCGCCGACGGGAAAACTGGTGTATGCCTATGTCACGTACACCGCCGTGTTCATTGCTTACACGTTTGTTAATGTTCCCTACAGCGCGTTGATGGGCGTGATCTCATCTGATTCGGCCGAAAGGACCAGCGTTTGCACCTACCGGTTTGTGTTGGCATTTGCCGGTGCCATCGTCGTGCAACGGATGACGGAACCATTGGTCGCCTATTTTGGCGGAAGCGAAATCCTGATGATCGACGGCGTCCTAACGACCGTCGTGATTGACAAACAGGCTGGATTCTTCTGGACAATGGTCTGTTACGCGATCGCGGCATTGTTCCTGTTTGTCATCACGTTTTTGTCTACCAAGGAACGCGTCCAACCTGTATCTCAAAGGTCTGCGATATGGTCACGCGATTTCAGAGACCTGCTGTCCAATGGCCCATGGATGGTGATGTGCGTTTTCGGCTTGCTTCAATTACTGGCCGGGTGGATGCGTAACAGTGCAACTGCCTACTACTTCACTTACTATGTCGGATCCACCTTCGGCGACTTCATGGTCGCCGGCACCGTTGCTATGATTGTCGGGATATTATTCGCCCAACGTTTGCGGAATTGGCTGGGCGTTAAAAAACTGATGGCCATCGCCAGTTTCCTTATCGCTCTTTCCCATTTAGGTTTTTGGTTCCTTCGCCCCGATCAAATCGTCGCGATGTACACGCTTCAGATTCTCGGTGCGCTTGCAAGCGGACCTTTGACGGTTCTGATGTTTGCCACCTATGCGGACATCGCCGACTATTCCGAATGGAAAACGAACCGTAGAGCGACCGGGTTAATTTTTGCGGTATCTGTATTTTCACAGAAGATCGGCAGCGCGATCGGTGGCGCGATTCCTGGTTGGTGCTTGGGAGCCTACGGCTTTATCAGCCCTCTCCAAGGCGTAAACCAACAGCAGTCGCCTGAGACAATCCAAGGCATCATCATGATGATGAGTATCTTTCCAGCGATCGCATTGGCGGCGTCAGGGCTCGTGGTCATGCTTTACCCGTTGAATCGGCGGCGAATGGCGGAAATACAAACCGACCTAGACACTCGCAAGCTGTCGGACACAAATTAGCCTCAGGGCAATTTTGGTTAGAATTTTGTTGCAACTACGATCCCGCAGTTTTAGTTTCGGCATTGAGAACAAACGTTTGCATTTTTTGAAACCCCAGAGCGTTATCATTGGTGACGCGACTGACAACCAATTTTTTCCTTGAGACAAACTGATGAAACCTATTTCACTTGCCTGTCTTTGCTGCGCAGTATTGTCGATTTCCTCTTTGCCGGCGCTGCGCGCCGAAACGGGAGAACTTCTTGC
>CAYOZV010000062.1:0-4270 GCA_964408465.1 uncultured Pirellulaceae bacterium | reverse complement strand
ACGCCGCGCTGGAACTCCGAACACATGATGGGGCGCGAGCTGCTGTTCTTCTCACAAATTTACCACGCCATCGACCCTGAGATTCCTGTGATGAATCTGAACCCAAAACAAATGCCAACTGACTACGTCGCCGCACATGCTGATTGGACAGGACAAGAAGAAGCTTTATTGACTTTGCGGATCGAAGCCTTTTCGAGACGGTTCGCGTACCTGCTGAAGGACCTTCCTTTGGACAAAAAGACCAAAGGCAGCAAGATGTGGTCGCCACGCGGTTTGCTGGAACAAATGGAGCGCCACTACGACCAACATACCGAAAACGTGAAGAGAAAAATGAAGCTGGAGAACTGGCCCAAGAAATAGAAGCGGCGAAACCCGATCGCTTGCGCCCTGCGGCTAACAGATTTGCATCTTACAAACTCGGCCTAGGCTTCATCCGATGGCGGAACGGAATAGCTAATGCAGCTGTTGGCCGCCCTTACCGAAGAAGACGAACTCTCGGAGTCTGAATCGCCCCACTCCATGCTCTCAATTGCGTCCGAAACATCAGCCAGTTCGCTGTTGATGGCGTTACGCAATGTTGTCAGGCCGACGATCGAGCCGATGCCGACGATCGTCGCAATTAGGATCAGCTCGATCGTAATTACAAATCCCTCTTCATCGCTCAACAGCGCGTGGGCTTTGGCCAAAGGGAAATTTCGGGAATCCATTCCGTCCGCTCCGCATAATCTGTGAAACTGTACTCTTACTCTTTACTGATCGGGTTTTATCACCGAGAAGTAACTTGACAACGAAAAACATGCGAATCTTTAGCTTACGTAAGCTAATCCGGTTTCACCGATATTTTTATCACTCGCCCGATTGGAGCACTGGGCGACCGTTAGGCCCCGCGATGGTATTGGCTTGCTCAACCAATTGGCTGCTTCCATCGCGCTCTCGGTTGATAAAATCTCGAAAGTCCAACGCCGCGGGGCCAATCAAGAGAATGAACACTGGCGGGGCAAGACACAGTACCGTCGGAAGCAACAGTTTGATCGAGGCCGTATTGCCGGCCTGTTCGGCTCGGGTTTTTCGATTTTGACGCATCCGGTCAGCACACTCCAAAAGCGCACCTGCCATCTTCCCGCCCAGTCGCTGGCTTTGCGTCATCAGCGCGGCCCAGGCTCCGATTTCCGGCATGTCGATGCGCTGGGCAAAGGAAGACATCGCCTGTTCCACCGAACCTGTATCGGTCTGACGCGAGATGATCAATAGCTCTTGGGAAAGCGCTCGATGGACTGGCTTAAATTCGTCGGAGACTCGTCGCACGGCATCCTGAATCGGCAACCCACCTTCGACTGACATGGCGATCATATCTAAAGCATCCGGAAATGCGTTTTCGATTCCCTGCCGCCGCCTGGTAGCGATCGAGCTAAGAATAAGACGCGGTATTCCGTAAGCAAATATGGTGGCGATAAACCCACCGATGATAATGTATTGGTTGTACGAGGGATCAACCTCCTCACTCAATAGCAGAAGCGCCGTTGCCAACACCACCATCAAGACGCAGACATTTCGTTTGGCCAAATAGTTGGTTAGCGCGTTGGAGTTAAACCTTCCGGCCCCGAGCAACTCGTTTTTCAATGTCGCGCGTTTTTTCTGGCTGGCCGGAAACACGCCAGCCAAAGGCCGCGTGAGGGGACCAAAGGAATCAGGTTGGTGAACGCCCAGTGGGTCCCGTTGTTTTCCGGGCTTGCGAAAGAATTGCCCCAGCAAAAACGCAAACATTGCGATGCTGGCGAAGATCAAGATGTAGGGGAGTGCCGACATAAGGTGTTCGTTGCGAACTAGTGCTCCATTCTCAACGTCATCGCCACCCAGCAAAGCCCGACAAACTCGGAAATCAACGCGTAGGCGACCATTTTGAGTCCGAGCTCTGACGACAGCAGTTTCGTCAAATACTCTGGGTGAAATATCGTCAAATAGGCAAACACAAACAGGCCCATCAGGCTGATCGCACCAATCGAAAATCTTCCCAGGCTGGTCATCGAATTGACCTTCTGTACGTAATCGCGTCGATCTCGAATGACCATCGCCAAACGTTCGAGCCCGTTGGCAAGGCGTCCGCCAAGTTCACGATGGACCGAAACGGTGTGGGCGAAGATACGAACTTCCATGGTCGGAACACGGCGGGCAAAGGAGGACATCACCGCCGCCGTTGGCGTTCCCATCTGAAACTGACGCACGCATTGTTGCAACTCGTTCTGCACCGGATCTTTGGCGGCATTGGAGGCAATTTCGACGGCGTTCTCAAAACTTTCACCGGCGCGCACGGCGCGGGCAATCAAGTCCAAAGTCGGTGGAAGCTGATCCGAGAACTCTTTGATTCTTCTGCGCTTAAACAACAGCAGTACCGCCGGCAGCAAAAACAAAACGCCCAGGGCGGACACCACTTGTACCGCTAACGCAAACTCCGCCAGAAATGTTCCGACTGCCGTCAATACCGCCGCCAGAACGGAGATCAAAACGATCGCCCCAATTGACAATCCGATACCGGATCCTTGCAGCGTTTTGTGCAGCCAACGATCGAAACGAACCGAGACCGAATCACTGCCCGAAGGCGGCGTAATCATGGGCTGAGGAAGTCGTCGAAGTGCGATCGGCGCGTCGCCCACCGGCGTCATTAATCGCCGCACCAAAACGGCTGACAGCAGGAAAAATCCGGTCAACCAAATGAAGACTGAGAACTCGAGTGCGCTCACGATTCTTTCCTATCCCTAATTGAATCTGAAAAAACCGAAGCGTCATAGTCGATGCCCAGTTCGTCGAATCGGCGAAGGCATTTGGGCGTTTCCGAGGAGGTCGCGACCGCGCCTTGAACTTCTCCCGCGCTATCGACGCCAGTCCGTTCGTATTTGAAAACGTCGCTAAGTTGGTAGGACTGTTTTGAACCCTCCCCCAACGGATTCAACTCAGCAACCCGCATGACTCGCCGGGCTCCGCCTTTGAGCCGAGAGATTTGCACGACCACCCCGATTCCAGATCCGATATAAGACCTAACGACATCGTGAGGCAATTCGAGGCCCGCCATCGCGACCATCATCTCCAACCGCATCAACGCATCATGGGCATCGTTGGCGTGGATTGTTGTCAGACTGCCTTCGTGTCCTGTGTTCATCGCCTGCAGCATGTCAAACGCTTCAACGCCGCGCACTTCACCGACGATGATTCGGTCAGGCCTCATTCTTAAGCTGTTGCGCACGAGGTCCCGTTGAGTGAATTCGCCAACGCCTTCACTGTTGGCGGGTCGGGTTTCAAGACGCGCGACGTGACGATGCTGCAGAATCAATTCAGCCGAATCTTCGATCGTGACAATGCGTTCGTCGTCGCATATGCAGGAAGAAAGTGCGTTCAGCAACGTCGTCTTTCCCGCACCGGTTCCTCCGGAGATCAGGACGCTGATGCGGGCTTGTACAGCGGCTTTGAGGAAATCAGCGATTGGCTGGGTCATTGTTGAATTTTCGACCAAGCGATCCAGCGTCAAATGCACTTTGCCAAAACGGCGAATCGAAAGCTTGGGGCCATCAAGGGCCAGCGGGGGGATCACCGCGTTGACACGCGAACCGTCAGGCAGTCGCGCATCCACCATCGGGCTAACTTCATCGACCCTGCGTCCCACTGACGAAGCGATTCTCTGAATGATTTGCAATAAATGGTTCGCATCGGCGAACACGACGTCGGTTAATTCAAGCTGTCCAGCGCGTTCGATGAACACCTCGTGCGCATGATTGACCAGAATGTCGTTGACGGTCGGGTCGCGCATCAATTTTTCCAAGGGACCGATCCCAAACATTTCCTCATAGAGTTCGGTTTCCAGACGCGCACGTTGGGCGGGGGTTACGTCGTCGCTGCGCTCATTGATGCTGCGACTGACGAACGGCTTGAGCTGCTGTTGAAACTGCGATGGAGTGAGACCCTCGGCAGAAGCCAGATCAAGCGACCCTACCAATTCCTGATGGATTGACTGTTTGAGGATCTGGAATTGGATTTCAGCGTGAGCGGCATCGGAGGCAGCTGGGGCGGTGTTCACTGCCGATTGCGCACCATAGATCGGGCTGACTGCATCCAGAACCGCGGGGGAGTCGTTGATCATTTCCAAGACCCCGGATTAAAGAGTTCTACCTGTTTTGCCGCTCGGATGATGCCTTGAGCGGCCCTGGAGGAAAGGTCTTTCGATGCGCTGCCACTTGGTTGTTCGATGTTGACCGGGGCGCTTTGATTTTGGCTTTGATTT
>CAYOZV010000061.1:3281-24409 GCA_964408465.1 uncultured Pirellulaceae bacterium | reverse complement strand
GCGCCTCGTTGACATCGAGGAGGTCGTTGGTTCAAGTCCAATATCGTCCACTGAAGAAAGCCCGCGAAAGCGGGCTTTTTTCTTACCTCCACTCAAGCTCCCGCGAACGTTAAAGTGTGTTATGCACGATTCAAGGCACGAAATGGAGTTATCTGCTGGCGAGAAAATCGAAAGCTCAACTCGCGTAGCCCGCACGATCGCGGGACCGGTGAAAGTCCCACCACTCGGAAATCAATCTGCGATGAACCGCTAGTTTTGGAAACCAAACTGTAGCTCGCATCGTCGCCTTGGCGCGCGAATTGAACGACGTTGCACCTTTCGGCTGGCAGCACGCCGCGCTCTGCTGATCGTCTGCGAGATCGCTTTGGAGAACGTCGCCTTCTCTACAGAGACGGCCACCGAAGCCATCTTTCGTAGGTTCACCACAATCTGACATTTTTTATCGATGCCGCCTCTAGGACCGTTGACGTCCTCAACCAAAAGCTCAACCGAGATCACTTCGCCACGCAACTTCGAGAACGCCGTCTCGATTCTAGACATGGCATGTTGGATCGCTGATTCGCTGATTTGACTTTGCTTGTTGTTGACTGTGATTCGCATTATGAACTCCTCGTAGACATTGAAACCGATACGGAATAGGGAAAAAAGCTAACTTCGACTTTGACTCATTGGGACATCCGCTATGTCGAGTAACCACCAGAATTTCCTGCCCCGAGCCTGAACTGGCGTCGTTGCCCCTGGAGATTGCGGCCTGAAGCGTTGGGCTTATTCGCGCCGTTGGGTTGCCTGGCAACCCATCGTGACAAAAGCCGATCAAATCCGAACAATGCCTTCAACGGTTGGCTCACCGACAGCACCCAAGTCGCGAACGTGTCGGCGTTGAACCACATTCTCCAGTCAACACGACACGCAACTTTGGGTTCGATCGCATCCACAGCCAGACCTAACACCTCGCTCGATGAGTCGCTCGATCGAGAAACAGCAACGATTCCCACCCCTTCAACGCTAACGTTGATTGTACAGGTCACCCGCTCGCACTGCGCGTCAAGCGAAAAGTGAATCGTCGCTCCGTTGACCCGGTGGTCGAATCGCGACAAAGAGTAATAAAGGCGACGCTCCGCATTCTTCCTTTGGTCTGAGCTTAGGATGCCTTGGGCGTCCAGTAGTAGAATGTTCATCTCAACCTCCGAAGTTTTAGGATGTTCAACAAAGGAAGGTCGTTCACTCGACGACCACCCTTGTTCTGTTACATCTTATTATCCGTCGAAACAAGAAATAGTTAAAATAGATAATGGAAATTTATTACATTCAATTAATCTATGTATTTCATGAGGGTTCTGTTGTCTCATCGGCGGCGTTAAATTCTTGAGTCTCGTCTAACGCGGGCTGGCTACCGGAGGATGAGTCGGGCTTGGCGGCGACTGTTTTTTGGCGAAAAGCTGTTGCATCCCCCGCTTTGAGCCACCAACCCCGAGCGTCCTCTCGGTCCCAAGCAGAGCGCGGCTGGCATTTTGAAATCTCCTTCAACACCTCAGTCACCGATGCGATACGATGCTCTCGGTCAGCAGCAACACATCTAGAAACCAAATGACAAAGCTCTCCTGAAATCGCTTGATTGGAATCCTTAGCAGCACTGCGAATTCGATCCAAAGCAGACTTACCTAAATCAGTCTTTAGGATTCGTTGCAATGCACTAAAACTATCAACATCCAGCAGCGGAGTACCCGTCAACAAATAGAAGCCCACCGCCCCAATAGCGAATACGTCAACACGCACGTCGACGCCGGCAGGATCGGCAAAACACTCGGGAGCCATATAGGCTGGCGTGCCAGAAAGGGTGTTGTTAGCGCTGTCGCAACGGCGTGAGCGATCCCGCACCATTCCGAAGTCAAGCACCTTAATCGTATCGACCGCTCCACCTCGATCGCACAACATGATGTTAGCGGGTTTAATGTCTCGATGAATCAATCCCCTGGCGTGAGCCTCCTGCAACGACTCGCAGACTTGTCGAAGGATCAGAAGGATTCGACCATCGGGGATTTTGCCGTCGTGTTGAACCAGTTGCTCCAGGTTCAAGCCATCAAGCAACTCCATTGCATAATAAAACAGACCGTTATTTGTCCGTCCGTAATCATAGATCGAAATTGTATTGGGGTGCTTGAGTTGGCTGGTGTATTGAACTTCGCGCTCGAACCGCTCGATCGCAGCGGGACTGCTTTTCTCTGGCGGTAAAATTTTGATTGCAGTGGGGCGTCTCATCAAAGCGTGTTTTGCTTTATAAACCACGCCCATCCCACCTTCGCCAACCTTCTCTTCAAGCTCATAAGCGCCGAGGATTTTACGATCTAAATCGGATTGCTTGGCCCGTTTCTCCAGTCGGTAAATGTTCCAACGGTAGACTGCCGCGACAACAGTTGTTAAAGCCAGCAAACTGCAAAGCACCCACATGAACCTGCGAATCTGAATGATGGGCGCGTAAGCCTCCGCGCGATCCATCTTTGTCACCAGCGCGATTCCAACTGACGGCATCCATCGCGATACCGAAACGGTTTCGACGCCACGTTGGTCTCGCTCGTTGCGAAGTTCGAAACGGGTCGAAGATCGCTTCTCTTGAGTCAAATCGAAATGCGGTTCGTTAAAAAAACCCAGACTATTTGACCCATTATCAAATCGACTGTTTGAGATAATCCTCCCGGCTTCATTCACAGCAATCGTTTCGCCGGTGTCGCCGATGCGGCTTGAACCAAGTACCTTTGTGAATTCTGAATTTGCGTTGAGTGCGATTACTAAAAACCCTACGACGTCCGAGGCGCGGTGATTGATGGGGGCGACAGCGACAAGCACAAAGGATTCGTCGTCTACCGATCTGCCGCCAACCGTCCCATTGGCTGATAGGACTGGAGAAAAAGAAGGTTCGCCCGTTCGTAGCGCCTGGTCAAATTGGTCTTTAAGAGCGGCGGTGTGTTTCGCAGGCCACGTTTGCCCTACGTTGGCAACCACATCACGGTCAACCGTAAGCAACAAACAGCTTTTGCTTTCGAGTCTACCGGCGACCGTTTCTAGTTTCCGCCGAAAAAAACTGCGAGCGTCGTCAGTCTCAAATTCAGCGGTCAGCAACCGTTGGGCAAAATCATCATCCGCCGCCAAAAAGTCGACCAACTGTTGCTCAGATTTTATCCACTGCCGTACGGCCTCTTGTTCGATGTGTTGAATCGTTCGTAGTTTCGATAAAACGTTTTCCCTTAGCGTCACTTCGGATTGGTAGACCACCCAAACCGACACTGCGGAGATCAACGCAACGCCGCTCGCTATGCACAGTAGGTTCACCCAAGCCGGCCATTGAAATAACGTTTGCCGGCTCGTGCGTTTGATCTCAAGTTGACCTTCCATCTGAGCGGCTTTCAAAAAAGTTATAGTTGGGTTTGGTCTTTGAAGTGTCTCTACTTATTTCGGGTTCATTATTCGAAATTTGTGCGTCACAACGGCAAGTCCCGTCGCAAGTATCAAGGGTGTAACAAAGGGCCACACCAGTTGCGCCCATGTTGGGAAAGCCGGATTATCGTCTGGTTTGATAAACAACAAAACGGTGAACGCGGCGAAACAGACCAGAAAAAGAACGCCTTCCCAACGGTCGATTCGATGGCCTGTCGCAAAAATTGGCAAACAGGCAATGGAACTAACCACCATGATAGGAATATCGAATCGAAATGCCTCGTTGGGAATTGTAATCTCAGAGGAAAACATCAGCGTCCCACCACCCACAAAAAGGAGATTAAAGATGTTGCTTCCAATGACACTTCCCACCGCTAATTCGGGGAAGCCACGTTTCGCCGCCATCAAAGCGGTGACAATTTCAGGCGCTGAGCTGCCCACGGCAACCGCAGTCAGTCCGACTGCGAGTTTACTAATGCCGAAGCTTTCCGCCAACACAGACGCTCCGACCACCATCCAGCCGGCCCCAAACCAAAGACAAACAATTCCCGCCAGAACCACCAGGAAGCTTAACCAACCGGGAGAGCTACTGGTCAAAGCTGGTTCATCCGAAGCCTGTTTTTGGGAAGAATCATCGGCGTTTTCGGTTTTATGTTCAGCACGAATTTGCCAAATTAGAAAAATGAACATGGCTCCCAGCAGTATCAGCCCGTCCACAAACCCCAAAATCCCATCGTAACACAGCAGCAAAAAAAGCATAGAAACGGCGATCATGATGGGAACTTCCCGCTGCACTATCTGACGGTGGATAACAATCGGAAAGAACGTTGCCGTGACCCCGAGTATCAACAACACATTCGCTATGTTGCTTCCAACGATGTTACCAAGAGCGATTTCAGGCTTGCCCAACACAACGGCATCGAGACAGATTGCCAACTCAGGAGCGCTGGTACCAAAAGCTACGATTGTTAAACCAACCAAAAGCGCGCTCATGCCAAGCCGTTGGGCAATATGGACCGAACCTCGAACGACCAATTCACCACCGATCACAAGTAGAACCAACCCAAGTAAAAAAGATATCATGGCAGTTAATTTCTAGCCTTAAAAGAGAGCGGGGGAGGAGATTATGTTCGTTGGCGAAACTGGTTGGGCTGAATTCATCAAAACGAGCCAACCAATCGCGCACGCCTATTCCAGTTTCACTGGCGATTCGAAATCTTTTGGTTTAACCGTTAATACCGAGCAATCGACTTGTCCCAGAATCATTTCCGCGGTGTTTCCGATAAAAAACCCCGGAATACCGGTGCGACAGACAGTCCCCATCACCAGTAATTCCGCACCCTCACGCTCCATCAGTTCTGGGATCGCAGTTCCGGGCCTACCCTGGATCATGTGAACCATCTCACTTCCGTCAGATGCCGATTCCAAAAGTTGGTCGACTCGCTTTTTGTGGTCGATCGCTTCGCGTTCAACGAACAACCGAATTTCAGTCTTGGTCATCCAGCGACGGCTGCGAGTTGCCTCTCCGCCGAGGGAGTTCCAAGCGTGGACAACGTGAAGTTTTGCATTGTGGGTATGAGCAATCGTTAAAGCACGTTCAATGATTTCAACATTAAGTGCATTCCGCTGCGGATCGTTTGGATCTGGATCGACGGCAGCGAAAACGTTACGTAACGTTTTGCGACGAGTCGGCTTGATGATCCAAACGGGACATGGACATTTCCTCATTAAGTGAGACGAAAGCGTGCCAAACAATTGCTCACGAACGCTGGTCACTCCGTCAGCCAGCATCATCACCAAGTCGTGTTTCTTGGAAATGACCTGCCGAATAACTTCGATAAAAGGCTGCCCCGATGTGACGACCGTGCGAACCCGGAAATCTTCATCTTTGAGCTTTATCGCCTCCTCTTCAAGTTCCGCTTTTAAATCTTTTACTAACAGCTGTTGTAAATCGACTGTTTTCCCTGAGTCGGTTTCGACCAACGCAGAGTCTATCGGAGGTGCCACGGACATCAGCGTCAGTTTTGACTGGCTGGTGGTGAGAATCGAAGCGGCTTCTCGAAGAAGCTGTTTATCCAACGGCGCGATGAGCAAAACATTCTTGAACTTTTTCACAGCACTCTTTCGAACTAAAAATAAAACGGGAAAACCGACTCAAATATTTTCATCAACTAACAGTCCTACCAACACCTGAATTCGCGGGCAGGTCGGAATGGGATCCGCCAGAATCCCTCGTGTCCTGGAAGAAGTTCGGAACATCTGGCGGATTCCCTTAAAGGTTTTAAAACACCGACTAGCGATAGGCTGCTAAACCGATCGTTGCACTTCGCTCCAACTTACGCAAAGAACGCCTCTGAATCTTTCGCTTTACCGATCGCTGAGCACGATTAATTGCGAGAGAGATCGCTTTCGCAAACGACACCTCCCTCACCGTCGCAACAGCATCCTCCATCTTCCTCAACCGAACCAACAGTCGGCACTCCTTGTCGACGCCACCACGCGGGCCGTTGATATCCTCCGCCGCAAGCTCAACCGAAATAACGTCGGCTCCGAATTTGTTGAAGCCAACCTCGATTTTTTCAATCGCCAGCTGTACGGCATCTTGTGACAATTGTTTCTGCTTGTTGTTTACCTTAATCTTCATTAATTTACTCCCTTGGTCTACAAAAAACTGAATAGGAAACTCACGCTCCGGCGGGCAAATTAAAATATTGCCTTAGGAGAAGAAACGTCCGTTCTTCCACTTTATTAATATACGACCAATGACTATCATTGATCCAATAGATAAAAAAACTGCCATGCATTGAAAAAACAAATAGACAAAAGACGCTTTTAGGAGGCTTGGTTATGGAATGGTTGAACTATCACCACCTGTTGTATTTCTGGACGGTTGCCAAAGAAGGCGGAGTGTCACGCGCGGCTGAAGTCCTGCATCTGGCGCAACCGACACTCAGCAGCCAAATTAAAAAACTCGAGAAATCCGTGGGACACGACCTGTTCGAACGCTCCGGTCGCAGCTTGGTAATGACCGAAACTGGCCGACTGGTTTACCGTTACGCCGACGAAATTTTTGGGCTTGGGCGAGAGCTTTCGGACGTGCTGCATAACAGAATGAACGAAGACAGGTCCAAATTTCTCGTAGGAGTTCAAGGCGCAATTCCAAAACTGGTGGCCTATGAACTGCTTCGTCCAGCCCTCGAGTGTGACGAGAACGAATACCAGATCGTGTGCTTTGAGGGGAAGCTCAACGAATTGCTGGGTGAACTGGCGATGCACCGGTTGGATGTTGTAATTGCCGATCGCCCGCTGACCCCGGATAACCACGTCCGAGCCTTTAATCACCTACTGGGTAAGTGCGGAGTGACGTTTTACGCGTCCAGCAAATTGGCTCGAAAGTATAAAAAGAACTTTCCTGAGTCGTTGAATTCCGCCCCGATGTTGTTGCCGACACAGAACACGTCACTCCGTCGGCAGTTGGAACAGTGGTTTGACGACAACCAGATTTTCCCGACGATCGCGCATGAATTCGAGGACAGCGCGGTGCTGAAAGTCTTCGGGCAAGAAGGACACGGAATCTTCGTAACACCGACTGCGATCGAAGAAGACGTTTGCAAGCAATATTCGGTGAAGGTGGTCGGTCGTTTGCCGGATATCGTCGAGCGTTTTTACGCGATCTCTATTGAGAAGAGGCTGAAACATCCAGCAGTGGTCAAGGTTTCCGAGTCGGCTCGACACAACCTGTTCGGTGCTCCGTAACTTTCCTCAGACGAGAAACGTTGTCCAATTTACATCCTCATCGTTAACACTCCCTCCGCCAAGCTTCTTGGTGTAATCCCTTTTTCCACTGTCCGCCAAATGTGGGGGAACTTCAGTCGCCCGTGCTTGGGTGATCCACCTATTGATGTATGGCATGCACGATTCAATACACGAAATAGTGTTATCCGATGGCGAGAAAATCGAAAGCATGGGGGCTTGAAGATTGGGACCGGTCATTCAATTTCCCGAGACACTAGAGACCGTGGGAACGTCCTTCGACTCGGCCGACTAACGTCCAGGGCAGCCCTTTTAATCTGGCAAAGACGAGCACCTCTTTGCCAACAATGACAAATCCAGAGGTCGTTCCCTTTCTCACATGCTCCTCGAGCTCGGGAATCCCTAGACTGCTTCGTTCCTTGGTTTTGTTTTCGCCTATCGAAATCGCCGTCTTGCGGCCCTTTTCTTCGGAGCTCACCACGACGCTTCCTGAGTCATCCATCAAATACGTTTTCCTTAAGCCACCAAGTTGAAGCATATTCATTTGTTCGATGACTGTGTCCATCGCAAGATCCACCCCAGCCACTCCAAGCAACTTACCGGTTTGATCGTAGAAGGGTTGATTGCATGTCACCAGGTAACCCGACCCTGTCGCATCGGCATAGACAACGCCCCAGTTAGCACCGTGTTTTTTAGATATCGCCTCAACGTACCAAGGCCGTTTCCGTGCGTCATAGTCCACAGGATACTCTTCATTGCCTGGGTAATTTAATAGCGTTCCATTCTCAAGACAAACATACGACCAGTGGATTGGCGTGCCTTCCACGAGGATCGCATCTGCCTCTTCTTTTTTCAGTTCACTGGCATCGATGCGTTCACTGCGAAGCAACGTGTCTCGCAGTACACTTTTCAGACCACCCAATTGAAACAGTTCACTTCTGACCGAATCCAGCTCAACCCCGGGCGGTAACACAGCGACGAATTCATTGAAACTCACGCGCTGTTGATAGCGCTGTATGTTGGCCAAATCCGCAGGAGCGTTATCTCCTTTCAAATCGGCAGGCTGATAGATCTGATAAGGTTGCTCTGGTGCATACTGAAGTTGCTCACGACTGGAGGTCGCGACGCCCTCCAGCAAGCCTTCTACTTGAAAAAGCAGCGTATCAAAGTCATTTGCTCTCTGGGTCACCTGCGCCACCAGAGCAGCAAGTGTTTGACCTCGGATGGATGAAAGACGTTCCGCCTCCAGGCCACGATACAAGCTGATCGTTGAAACAGCCGCTGCCGTCGAAAGCGCAATCAACAGTGCCGACATCACGGCGATGGGACGATGCCGCACCCTGCGCCACAAAGCACGAACGAAATTGTCCGGCCTAGCGCGCACTTCTTCACCGTGAACAAAACGTCGCAAATCATCCGAAAATTCTTCGACCGATGGGTAGCGGTCCGCAGGATCTTTCTCAGTCGCTCGATTCACAATCGCTTGCAGCGCCAGAGGAACAGGTTCGGTCTGCTTTACCTCCGCAAAACAGTGGCGGTAACCTTCGTAAACTTTCTCTATTAATTCATTCATGCCGGTTATTTTGCGTGGCGTGCAATAGGTAAGCATTTCGAACAAAACCATTCCCAGTGCAAACTGATCACTCTTGGGACCTACGTCATCACTGCCCATTTGCTCTGGGGGCATGTACCGAGGCGTGCCCATAATAGCGCCAACTCTAGTTTTGGCTTTTTTGTAATCGACTGAAATATTTTCTGAACCGGAGCTCGCCTCAGACTGTGCAAAGGATGCCCCATCCTCTGATTCGCCAAGCAGCCGAGCAATCCCCCAGTCCATTACGTAGACTTCGCCATAGTCACCGAGCATCAAATTTTCGGGCTTCAGATCACGGTGAACGACTCCCCGGCTGTGACTGTAAGAAATCGCATCGCAGACGCGCAAGAAGTGTTCAATGCGTCCACTCTGGCCATGCCTTTTGTGGTCATAGTCGCGCGTTCCCATCGCGGCCTCGCACTGTTTTATGTACTCCGCGAATGTATCTCCGCGAATTAATTTCATTGTCAGCGCCGCGTTCCCTTGGTCGGTCTCCTCCAATCCATAGACGGGCACAACATTGGGATGAGAAAGCTGAGCGGTAATTTGCGCTTCACGCACAAAACGCGCCAAACCCGCGCTGGACTTATTAGGAAGCACTTTGACCGCAATCTCGCGGTTCAACACGGTATCGTTCGCGGTAAACACTTCCCCCATACCGCCGCTGCCCAATTCCGAACAGACGGAAAAACGTCCTTCAAGAAGACGAATGGCATCTGCCGATGCACCGGCAAGCTCGGCCAAATTTTTATTTAACGCATCCCCAAGGCCCAGCCCCTCTATTTCACCTCCGAGTCCCACAGAGGTAGTCACACGCGACAGATCGCAATCGCCGTGGATGTTTTTGGCGAAATCCTTTTTGGATTCATCTTCGGGCTCACTCACAAATGGCTCACGTTATCTTGTTGGAAAATCATCTGTTAATCGGAACAATGCCCGGTTCCAGTAACGTGCTTTCTTCACTCAGTCGGCTGCTAACAATTCCATCCTCAAATCACTCCGCTGCAACAACTCCTTACGCGATGTGAGGAAACCGCACCTGACGGCTGCGAGCTTATGATTGCCATCCGAAGATCTTTTCAACGTTCCACCAGTAGCTTGGCCGGGCATATTTGCGTGAAGGTTACCACGAACACCTTTCCCCAAGCTAACAAGGGGCACTTTTGATGTCACGTGAGGATTCGGAATATCTTCGTGATTTGTATGAGAACTCACTTAGCGTGGATAAGGAACATTTTCTGGGACCAAAGTGGCTCACATCTTCGCCAGTTAACCGGCTGCCGGCGCTTGCTTGAGTTGGCCACCGAAAAACACGGACCTTGTGTGATGCCGTGTCAAAAAAAAGACAGCCACATGAATAACATGTGGCTGTCTTGGAAAACTGCCTGAGTGAGCTGCCTACGCTTTGGACTACCATCCACTGCCAAAGTAACCGTGGCTATGGGGATGACCGCCGCCGTAGTATCCGCCGCCGAAGCCCGGATTGATCTGGTAATCCTGAACTCCAATGACCCTCACGTTGTTCCCACCGCCATAGTAAGTTTGGTGAGGCTGGTAGAAACTGGTATGACGTTGGACCGGATGTCCACCGAAGACTTGGTTGCCGCCAAAGAACTGATTCCCACCGTGAAACTGACCGCCGCCGAATGCTTGAGCATCCTTTCGTACGCCGATCGCGCGGCCGGCAGCGCCGCCGACCAATCCGCCGATCACGGCTCCGGTAAAGGCGTTATCCCTCTGATCTCCGATGACGCCTCCGATGATCGCACCAGCAATCGCACCGCCGCGTGTTCCGCGCTGAGTGAAACTTTGGGCATCCGCGACCGAAGGTGCCGAAATCATTGCGGCCGCTGCAATAATGAATGTGAACTTGATGTATGACATGTGTTTGTCCTTGCTCTTAATGACTCGGGGGAAGTTTTGACTCGAAACCGATAAATGGTAATACAGCAATACTGGTGCCAATTCGAGAATTCAAAAAATACGGGCAAAAGCATGCTAAATTGGCTTTTCAAACCAAAACCGCTATCAGTTTGACGACAGCCTGTCGCAAAATTGACATTACCCAATCAACGATCCCCCCCCGAAAAATCCAACCAGCAAGTTATGCTTCGTTGCTCCCTCATGCCCAAACGCGGTCGTAGATCAGTCAAAACAGAATTGTTTCCACAACCAAAAGCTGATCAAATCTCAACGGTCATAAATAAGCGAAACACGCCGCCGGCGTTTAAGGTCACACGATGAAAGACTCTGTAGAGAATTTTCTTGCCGCAGAAACCTACGCTGTGGTGGGAGCTTCCAGCAATCGCGCAAAATTCGGCAACCGCGTCTTTCGCGCGATCTTGGCCTCGGGAAGACACGCATCCCCGATCAACCCGACCGCCTCCCAAGTGGAAGGACATACTGCTTACGCGTCCATCGCTGATCTGCCAGTTGTCCCTGATTCGATTTCCATTATCACGCCACCGCATATCACTCGTGAAATCGTCGCAGATGCAATCACCGCAGGAGTCAAAAACATTTGGATGCAGCCAGGTGCCCAAGATGATGACGCCAGCCAATCCGCTCGCGCTGCGGGGCTCAATGTGATCGACGATGGAAGCTGCATCCTCGTCCTGCTTGGGCAACAAGCGTGACCTACGTTGCCGGTGTTTGGGGCGTGACGGTGCCGCCGGTATGGATTGGTGTTTGGCAAACTCTTTCAATGCGG
The DNA here is from genome assembly GCA_964408465.1 of uncultured Pirellulaceae bacterium. Lineage (GTDB taxonomy): Bacteria > Planctomycetota > Planctomycetia > Pirellulales > Pirellulaceae > Mariniblastus. Next base: position 12,920 of record CAYOZV010000061.1, on the reverse strand, counting down.
CCGGCCAGAACCGTATCGCCATCTTCAATAACGCAAACTGAAACGGCCCGCAACAGCCTTACCGACCCGTTTACCGACCCGTTTACCGACCCGTTTACCGACCCGTTTACCGAACAACCTTGAATCCGGTTCCTTCGGCTTCATTCAGCTTCACTTCAACGACTCGCCCCCCGTACCCGTCTACTAGATCGTGGGCGCGGACGGTGACCGATTCTGTACCGGCGGGAATGGGAATGTTCTCCTGAGTGCGGGTGACCGTTTTTTGGTCCACATGTGGGTGAGCCAGAACGCGCGTGAATTTATCGTTGGGCTGTAGCAAAATGGTTTTGCCATTAGGTAAAACGACATCCCAACCATTCATAAAATCACGCCAGCCAACATCGGGATGGCGCGCTGAAACTTCGAAGGTCCATCTCCCGTCGGCCGTTTGCGTGGCCGTGACGAAGGTCACATCAGCATTGCCTTTGGGGTTCTCGGGCACCAATAAATCGGCCGCCTTTTGCCGTTTAATATAATCCAAAGCTTTCCGCTGAATAAAGGGAGCCTTCAATCCGATTTTCCGCGCTTCCGCCAGTGCCGTAGAAATATCAACGCCTTGATCCAAAACACGATAGGTCAACCAAACGCCACCCACGCGGTTGGCAGATCCACAGTGCAACAGCGTCTTTCGCGAATCGTCTCGCAGCAGATCCCGCACTTTCACAAACACATCGTCGGTTAATGACTCTTCCGAAGCAAAGGGGACTCGGTGAAATTCCAATTCGGCATCTGTGGCCGATTTAGGTTCATCAAAATTGACTTCGCCAAGAGTTCTCAGCGTGATCACGCGCTGAATGCCCAACTGTTTCATCGCCATAATATCATCGGGCGAAAACTGCCCCGAGAAAATCAGATTCCCACTGCGGTGTACATTTTTTACTTCTCCCATATCCATAGAGAAGACGTCTGGGGCTTGTTTTGGATCATACTCATCCTGCGCACTCAGACGGTTGGCGGAGGTAAACAGCAACACCGCACACGCAATTGATAAACTGAGTTGAACTTTCAAAGTCATTGCCACGCTGCTTTCTTCCAACCACCACAACCTAAAAAACTATGCCTGCTCGCCGAACTGATTGTACACACCTTGGACGCGTAGATGGTTATCTTTGTGCCGAAAAGTGTCATGCAAAGCCTATCCGGTTTGTCATCGTTGAGTTTCACTTAATTTGTCACTGGCGATCCCTAACAATACGGTTCTACTGCGGCGCGAAACAGCTTAAAACAAATGTAAAATTAACACCCAATCATCTTATCACTGCAGCCAAATCTTGAATCAAAACGCCAACCCTGTGCCGCACCGCGGCTTGCGCGATCGGCTTAGCCAGCGGAACCTGCAAACGGAACTGATGGACGATCCGAACCTTCCCCAGGACCAGCACGACCGTGCTCTGCGAGGATTGACAACGATCCATCGCTTCTCAGGTTTGGTGAACCGATTTTGGAAGGCGCTGTTACCCATTCTCAGACAATCGCAATCAGGTCCAACGAATCCAACAAATCGTTTAAAGATCGCCGACGTGGGCTGTGGCGATGGTTATTTGCTTCGTCAGCTTTGCGCCAAGGCAACGACCGCCGGTTTTGACGTCGATTGGATAGGTTACGACTTCAGCACCACCGCATGCCAACTGGCGGCGGACAAGGCTCGCGCGGCCGGAGTCGACATACGTTTCAATCAAGTCGATATTTTGGCGGATGAGATACCAGAAAAGGTCGACGTTGTTTTAAATTCGCTGTTCTTGCATCACTTCGAATCCGCTCAGGTGCAAACGATCATCACGAAGTTTCGCGACGCAACGACGCAGGCATTTATCGTCGAAGACCTCCGCCGAACTGTGTTAGGATATTGCCTGGCATGGTCCTGCGGACGATTGCTGTCGCGCAGTCCAATCGTTCACTACGACAGCGTGGTCTCCGTCGAAGGTGCGTTTTCGATTGCTGAGGTGCAAGAAATTTTGGCCGCCGCCGATATTCAAAACACTGCAATCACTCGCCGTTGGCCCGAGCGGTTCGTTTTGACCTACCATCATCATTAGTCGTTTGCAGACTTTTTGACCGTTGGTTGTTTAACGACCAACCCGCTGGTGCTTGAGCGATCAACCCGCCGTCGCCTGCCGGCCGATCGTTAAACGAAGATTCGCAAATTTGCCTCGGGTGATTTACGTTGGAAGAAAACACACTTTAAATGGTCAAGCAAATAAACCAGCCACCAACGCCCCGCCGGTCAGTGTGGGACGTCATTATCATCGGCGCCGGCCCCGCCGGTTGCTCGGCGGCTATCGCGCTGACCAAGATGGGCTCGGATGTTCTGTTGATCGACGCCAAGAAGTTTCCGCGCAGAAAAGCCTGTGGCGGATGCCTCAACGCGGTCTCCGTTGGCTTGATGGAGCAATTGTTACCGGCCTCAACGGCCCAAGACCTCTGGAACGATTCGATCGCTTTGAAGGAATTCCACGTCTACCATAATCAACGGTCGATACCGATGGCGATGGACCAAGGCGGTTTTGCCGTCGATCGTGCTCAGATGGATTACGTGCTGGTTGAACACGCGAAAAGCTTGGGCACCGAATTCCTTTCACCGGCAAAGGCAAAACTGGCAGCGTGGCATCCAAACGGGCGTCACGTCGAGGTCACCGCCGGCGGTGCTGCTAAAACCTCTACCGAAACCTTGACCGCAAAAGCGGTGATCATTGCCTGCGGCTTGGGCAATCACGCCGCTGGTAAATTTGACCAATTCCAACAAACGCCGGCTCAGAATTCTCGTTTGGGCGTCGAAGCTATTTTCGACACCTTCCCTTCAAAATATCAGGCCGGTGCCCTGTCGATGGCAATTGGCAGCCACGGCTATGTCGGGCTGACTCACATTGGAAGCAACCGTCTGCATGTGGCCGCTGCGGTCGACCGAGTTACTTTGCAGGAATTAGGCCCGCAGGCAGCGGTCGAAAATCTCATGCAACAATCGGGGGCCCCGCCACTGACGCAAACCGACGTGACGTGGCGAGGCACTCCACCGCTGACGGCCCGCGCGACGTCTGTTGCTGGCGAGCGCATTTTCGTAATCGGCGATGCGGCCGGATATGTGGAACCCTTCACCGGCGAAGGAATCCGTTGGGCTTTGGAAAATGGAATCGGCGTGGCTACCTTCGCGGCAGCGGCGGCTCGTACGTGGCACCCACAGATCGCAGCCGATTATCACCGGTGGTATCAGGACACCATTACCGCGCGACAAAAACTTTGCCGAAGCCTCGCTCAAGGGCTACGACGCTCGTCCATCCGATGGGCAGCCCATCAAGCGTTACGCTTACGACCGTCACTGGCCGACTCGATTATCAAACGACTCAACTCCTAGCCCCGCCTCTGAGACTTTTCATGAACTGTACTATTTTGGGAAGCGGCACCGCCGTTCCTGCCCACACCATGTCTCAGCCCGAGGCGCTGGCAATGTTTCAGAACCTTGCCTGCACTACCGATCGCCAACGTCGGCTGGCGAAGGTTCTGTTCGATAAAGCCAATGTTGAAAATCGGTACACCTTCGTACCCCATCGGTCAGCCTATCAATGGTGCGTCGACGAACAAACTCCGCCGCAAGAGATCACCGTAGGTTGTCCGCTGACGAATACGCCTGAACCGATCCCCACGGTCGTTGCCGGCGAAAGCCCCGGGCTGAGCACCGGTCAGCGCATGCGGATGTACGACCTCTACGCTTCGGGGCTGGCCATCGAATCGGCCGCCGCTGCGCTTGCGTCTTCGGGTCGTTCGGCGGACAGCATCACTCATTTGGTAACCGTATCCTGCACAGGTTTCGCGTCACCGGGAGTCGACGTGGCGTTGATCCGGTCGCTTGGTCTACCGCCGACCACCGAACGTATCAACATTGGATTTATGGGATGCCATGGAGCCGTCAATGGAATCCGCGCGGCGACGAACATCGCCGGCGCCGATCCGACGGCGACGGTTTTGGTCTGCTGTGTGGAATTGTGTTCGCTGCACTGCCGGTTTCAGTGGGGGCCCGACGATAATGAAAAAATCATCGGCAACGCGCTATTTGGGGACGGCTCGGCATCGTTGGTGATTTCAGATTCTCAACCAAACCAGAAACACCATTCAAGCGATTGGGAAATTATTGATACCGGTTCGGTGCTGATCGAGGATTCTCAAGCGTCGCTACGGTGGGACATTGGGGATCACGGATTTGAGATGATACTCAACAGCGACATTGGCGATCGGATCGAATCAGCACTCTCGGATTGGCTTTCGCAATGGCTTCAGCGACGCGGCCTGAACTTTGATGACATTGATTGCTGGGCCGTGCATCCGGGTGGCCCGAAGATCATCGCTTCGGTGAAAAACAGCTTAGGTTTAAGTGATCCGCAACTATCGGTTTCGCTGGACGTGCTCAAACGTTACGGTAACATGTCGTCGCCGACGGTGCTGTTTATCTTAGAGGAATTCAGAAAGGCAATCGCCGAATCAAACCCAACCCCACCCCAAGCGGGGCAACACGCGCTCGTCATCGCGTTCGGACCTGGGATGGTCGCGGAAATTGTGTTGCTAAAGATTTGAGGTTAGTAGACGACGCGCGTCCTGCCCCGCCGTTGGAATTCCTGATACTTCCAAAACCGATTGCCCAATCAAAGCAAAAAAGTGGAATCCAAACGCAAGGCTGGTCGTGTTGTCCACGGTGACAAACGGGGTCTTACTTCTGGTCACGTTTGAGTTGTTCGCGCAGGTAGATGGCCCGTTCGACGTTGCGGCGGTCGGTGTCCATTGTCGTGTCGCGGATCTTTTGCAGATGAGCCGGTTGGGTACGCAGGAACAGCTGATTGATGGCAGGGATCTCCAGATTATCAATCAACCCCAGATTCACGCCCATCCGCACCCGCGATAACAGATACATGGTTTCTTCGCTGCTGATTTGCTGCGCCGTTTGCAACGTTCCGTAGGCGCGGCTGACGCGATCAAAAAGATCATTCTGTTTCTCATCCAGCAAAAATTGCCGAGCCTTCCGTTCATAGTCGATCACAAACGGAATCACATCGGACACCTGATCGATGATCGCCGGTTCGTCCTTGCCCAAGGTGATCTGATTACTAATCTGATAGAAGTCACCCATGGCTTGGGTTCCTTCACCATACAGCCCTCGCACCACCAGATTTATCTTTTGCAAACTGCGAAAGACCTTTTCGATTTGATGCGTAATCACCAGCGCCGGCAGATGCACCAATACACTGACGCGAATCCCCGTTCCCACATTGGTGGGGCACGCCGTCAGGTACCCCAGCTTCGGATGGTAGGCGTAGGTCAAGCTCGATTCAATGTCATCATCGACTTGATTGATTTGCTTCCAAGCACCATCCAAATCCAATCCGGACTTCATCACTTGGATTCGCAGATGATCTTCTTCGTTGACCATCAAGCTCAATTGTTCCATCGAGTCGATCGCGACGGCGCGTGCGCCCTCACTGTTGGAAAGTTCGCGACTGATGAGTTGGCGTTCGACCAATAATTGTTGATCGAGCGTATTGAGGCTGGCCACGTTGAAGAAGTTCAGCCCGTTCAACGTCGGAGAACCGGTCAAGCGCTCGCGCACTGTGGATTCAATATTGGCGCGGTCGATGTCATTGCACCGACCGATAAAAGGGAAATCCGCTAAATTACGCGCCAATCGAATGCGGCTGCTCATCACGATATCCGACTGCGGACCGTTGCCCCGCAACCACTCGCCACAGCGATCGTGCAATTCATCAATGACCATAATGGCGTTGCTCCAATTGACGAATTTGATCGCGATACTTCGTCGCCGAAACGTAGTGCTCCATCTCCACGGCAACCTCGAGCTTACGTTTGAGTCGCGTCAGTTCGAAATTAGAATGAACTTCCAGGGCCTGATCGCTGGAGACCATGCCCAACGCAATTCCCAAACGCACCGAGGAGATCAGCGACAGCAATTCCTCATCCGACCGCTTCACCTGCAGTTTTAACGCTCGGCCGGCGTCTTCGGTCTGCGATTTTATCTCCTGCCCACAACGCTGGAACAACAACATTCTGGCCGCACGTTCGTACTCAACCAATGGCGGCACGACGGCCTTGAGAAGGTTGATTAAACCGGATTCGGATTTACCCAACGTCACTTGATTGCCGATGCGAAAAAAATCTCCCCAAGCTTCTTCGCCGTAAACACCGCGTCCGATGATACCTTCGCGCATCAAAGCCATGAACGCGGCTTCCAGTCTGCCCAACGTCGCCAACGCTGGCAAATGCATTAACACGGTCGCTCGCATGCCGGTGCCAACATTCGCCGGAGACGCCGACAGATAGCCCCACTGCGGACTGAAAGCGTAGTTTAAGGATTGCTCAAATTGATCATCGATACCCGTAATTCGTTCCCACATCCAATTCAAAGGACAACCCGCGGCAAGCACCTGAAGCCGCAAATGATCCTCATCGTTGATCGTAATACTAATTTCATGCGAAGGCCGATTGCCGCTACCCTCATCGTCATCGACCGAATTCAAATCCAAAGGCGTCGCGTCAAAATCGGCCAAGGATGTCGCGTCTGCGATTTGCTGCAGGAACACGGATTCCAATTCGTCTTCGAGTTTGACGTCCTGTGAGAAGCTTTCTAAAGGTGCGTCAAGTTCGGGAAAATCAAATTCCTCAAATGAAACATCATCATCGGACTGGTCGTCTTCTTCGTCTTCGGCCTCATCAACGATCACCAATTCGTCGTCAACAGCCGCATCATCCCGAATCAATTCTGCGTCTGATTCCTCTTCGACCTTCGACAGTTGCTGATGAAAATTGGCAGCCGCTGCCGAGGAGTCAATCACCGACTGAAGCTCCAACAAAAACTGCCGCTCAATTTCTCGCAATTGATCCGAATCAACGACCGGCAAATCTTCCAGCGGTGGGCAGCGATCAATACAGGCAGTGATGCTGTCTCGCACGATGGTTTTCTGATCTTCGGAACTCACGCCCACGAACGGGTGTTCGGCCACGTTTCGCAAGAGCTGGATGCGGCTGGCGACGACGACGTCTCCGTCTTGGTCATCGCACCGCATTGACTGGTGAGAAAACTGACCGAAGAAATCATCATTGACGGCATGATCGTCTGAAAATTTATCACTCACCGGATTGACCTTCCTGTTCAATTCCCCGGATACGATCGCGGATCTCTTTGGCCTGTTCGTAGTCCTCCGCTTGGACGGCATCTTTCATTTCACGACGCAACCGAATCAACTCCGTCTGAGATTCCGTATCGCAGACGCCGCGTTTGGGTTGTTTACCAACGTGTTCGCTTTCACCGTGCACGTTGATCAGCAACGGTTCGAGCTCCTCACCAAAGAAAACGTAATCGTGCGGGCATCCCAATCGCCCCGCCTGACGAAACTCATAAAATGAAATTCCACAGATAGGGCACTCGCGGTCATCCAGTTCCTTCAGATCGTCGGCCGTCTGTTCAAGTTTTAATTGCTTCGATAACAAACCGCCGATTTGAGGAGATTCCTTTTCAGCTTCTTCGGTACGCAGATATTGCTTGGCGCAGTCGGGGCACAGATGGAGTTCCAGCAGCCCACTTTCGTCCCCCGTCAAATCTGTGATATGGAAAGTTGCGGGTTTTTCGCATTTCTGGCATTTCATAACTTATATCCAATACCATCTTCGACTGCGGATCTTGCAGGTTTGATGGGAAAGTTTGTATTGAGGGAGGCCTCACCGATGTCAGACGACCCAATCCGATTTTATCTCCAGCTCCAATTACACACAAGGTTGTTGCGATTGCCATCACTGCCGAATCAACAAGACGTTCATCACTGCCGGTTGGTTCGAGTTATCCTCGAATTTTCGAAATTGGCAATCTGGTGGATCGCAATCTTTGCTACTAGAATCCGTGATTCTTGACCCAAGGCAAGGCGGCGCCGATCACACCGCCAATTTGTCTAAATAAAAACCCGCACGCCCCTGCACGTCCTTATAGAATACGTACGCTTTTCGCACTGAATTTTTTTCGCGACATCGACATTTATGACCTGCCAGCCATCGCTCAAAACTTTTGAAGAACTCGCCCAGCAGCACGATGCGGTTCCCGTTTGCCGGCGGTTACTCAGCGATACGCTGACACCGGTCTCCGCTTTTGCTTGCATCGACGACGGTGGCACCGCGTGTCTTTTCGAAAGCGTGATCGGTGGCGAGAAAGTAGGCCGCTACAGCTTCCTGGCGTCCCATCCCGGTCTCGAAATTGGCTCCAAGGGAAACCAAGTCACGATCAACGACAACGGGAATGTCGAAACCTTCGAATCTGATAACCCGCTGACCGAGATTCGCAAAAGAATCGAAAACGTCAAAGTCGCTCAGTTGCCCGGCATGCCACCGTTCACCGGCGGCGCTGTTGGTTTCGCGGGCTACGACGTGGTGCGCTATGTGGAACACCTTCCCAACCCGCCCCAGGACGATCGCGACTTGGACGATATGGCGTTTGCCTTTTACGATTCCATGCTGGTCTTTGATCACATCAGCAAAACCATCACCGCCATCGCGTTGGCGTGGCCTTCGAAACATTCATCCGCAACGGCCGCCTACGATGATGCCAGCGGGCGTTTGGACGAATTGGTCGCCAGGCTTTCTAATCCATCGAAAAGATTGGTCTGCATGGATGTGGCAGAGATGGACCAGGCAACCGACGGGGCCGAATACGAATCCAACTGCACACAAAAAGAATACGAAGAGGCCGTCCTCAAATCTATCGACTACATCAAGGCCGGCGACATCTTCCAAGTCGTCCTTAGCCAGCGGATGCAAACCGAGATCGACTGCGATCCGCTGGAAATTTATCGCAGCCTGCGTGTGCTCAATCCAAGTCCGTTCATGTTCTTTGTCCGCAGCGGCGACTGCACGTTGGTCGGGAGTTCGCCGGAGATCATGTGCCGCGTGGTCGACAACGAAATGACCGTCAGGCCGTTGGCGGGAACTCGCAAACGAGGCGCCACCGAAGAAGAAGACAACGCGCTGGAGGCCGATTTGTTGGCCGATCAGAAGGAACGGGCCGAGCACGTGATGCTGGTCGATCTGGGCCGCAACGATGTTGGGCGCGTCGCTGAATACGGAACCATCCAGCTGCCCGATGTGATGGTGATCGAACGCTATAGTCACGTGATGCACATTTCATCCACCGTGACCGGACAACTGAACCAATCCAGCGACGCCTTTGACGCGCTGATGGCCAGCCTTCCCGCGGGCACCGTCTCGGGCGCACCCAAAGTCCGCGCCATGGAAATCATCGACGAACTGGAAAAACATCGGCGAGGCCCTTATGCTGGCGCGGTGGGATACATTGATTTCTCTGGCAACATGGATACCTGTATTACCCTGCGAACAATCGTGATCAAAGACAATATCGCTTACGTGCAGGCCGGCGCGGGCATCGTGGCCGACAGCAATCCCACCAGCGAATACGAGGAGACGTTGAACAAAGCACGAGGGCTGCTCCGCGCGATCGAGATGACACACGCCCGACTGAGGGAAAAGGGCTAAAACAAATTTCCGCCAACAAGAAACCAGAAGCAGCTTCAAAACCTAAAGAAGGGCCGGTTCCCACCGGCC
>CAYOZV010000061.1:0-3181 GCA_964408465.1 uncultured Pirellulaceae bacterium | reverse complement strand
TTACTTGATGAAAAACAACTCAACGATGGCGTCCAAAAGCTGGCCGATGAGATCAACGCCCAGTATGGAGATTCGTCGCTGACGATCGTGGGCGTGCTGACGGGCAGTGTCGTGCTGATGGCGGATCTCATTCGCAAACTTACCATGCCAACGCGCGTCGGCGTCGTCCAAACCAGCAGCTACCAAGGCACCGAACGTGGCAAGTTAACCATCAATTCCGAAATGATGTTGGACATCAAGGACCGAGACGTTCTGCTGATCGACGATATTTTTGACACAGGTCACACCCTGCAGGAAGTGCGCGAACTGATGAACGACATGGGCCCTAACAGCTTGAAATCGGCGGTTTTATTATGCAAAACGGGTCGCCAAGAAGTTGATTGGCGTCCCGAATTTGTGGCCTTTGATATTCCCGACGAATTCGTTGTGGGGTACGGTTTGGATTACAATGACGAGTATCGAAACCTGCCGTTCTTGGCGTGTTTAGAAGATGCCGACATCGCTCAAGACGCCTAAAGACGCCTAAAGATCCCAACCGCCGGAGACTCCGGCCGCGGCCGGCCAACGTTACACGACAACCGTTCGAGGTGTGGCAAGCAAACCGGTGGCCAACGCCATGCCGCTCACTGGGCCGCAACCGACTTGTCAGCGACATTTTCACTTTCCAATCAGACCGCATGCCCGGCATCGAAAATTCCTCCCAACCGCTCCGAATTGCGATTATCAATCGCAAGTTTTGGCCGATCAGCGGCGCCGCCGAAATGGAAGTCGCCAATCTTGGACGCGCCCTAACCGCCGAACAACATCGCGTTGATATTCTGACGGTACGATGGCAGAAGCATTGGCCCGCCGAATTTCGATATCACGACTGCGATGTCTACCGATTGACCAAACGCTCGTCGGGCCCCTTTGGATCCTTCCGCTATCTCAAGGCGCTAACATCGCATCTTGGCCACCGCGACTATGACAGAGTGATTGTGTTTGGACTTGGCGAGGAGGCGTGGACGGCGGCGACCGCGATCAAAGATCACACCATGTTGGTGCTGCGGCTTACCCAACTGCACTTAACCGACATCCATGAGTTGGCCGCGCGGCAACGTGAAACGCTAAAATCCGCGGCTGCGATTCTGGCTGACACACCCGCGACGGCCGATTTCATTCGGCAGCACCAACCAGAGGCAGAGCATCGCATCCGTGTCGTGGCTCCGATGCCGGCGCTGCCGGAGGATTGCGTTGAAATCGAACGCGACAACGCGACTCGTAAAACCAACGCACGGGTCGCACTATCAGATGCCCATCCGATTCTTCAGATCGATGCACATCAACCGCTGGTGATCACGTGTGCGCCGATGGAGAGTGACCTGGGCGTTTGCGATTTGGTGCGTGCCTGGCCGGCGGTGCAACGCAAGCACACCAAAGCCAGACTGTGGATCTTGGGCGAGGGAAAATTGTCGAAGTCGGTTTGGGAGGAGATACTTGAACTGGAATTGGTTTACACGGTCATCATGCCCGGCTTTTTCGACAATCTCAGCCTCGTTTTGGATGCGGCTGACTTGTATGTCCACCCATTGCGGACACAATCGGCGTGCAGCGTTCTTCAAACGGCCAAAGCGATGGGGGTTTGCACCGTTGAGACCGCGTCCTTGGACGAACTTAAATCGGCCGCAACCTCAGAATCAGCGCGTCCGTTTATCCAGCATCCAGACCGAGGGTTGCTCGTGCCGCGCGAAACACCCACCGCGCTATCGGCAACGATCCATTACTTATTCGAACATCCTGAATGCGCTGCGGATTTTGGTTCCCAGACGCAGCGCCGCCTGCTCAACCGGGGGGCACAGGTGAACGCTTGCGAAGCTTATCTGATCGAGCCGGCCAAAGCTGCTGTTGCGACCGAGAGTCCCTGACATTCCCCCTACTGAGCCAACACTTTGATTCGCCGTATCCTATTGGTTGTCGATTCGCTTTTTCCACTGGGAGATGCGTATCAGATGAAGATCCTGGCCCGGGGACTTGTGCGTCAACACAAGGTCGCCGTCTGCGTTTTAGATTCGGGTTTGGGTTCGAATTTGGATTCCGATGACGGCCTCAGCAGCGCACCTGATTCCGCATTCTTCCGAGCGTTGGACATTCCTATCCATTTCTTGGGGGCTGGTCAAAAACTGAAGCACCGCACCCACGCGGCGAAAGTACAAACGGCGCTGAGGTTAAGAAAGCGGATGCGGGCCTTCGGGCCCGACATCGTCCACGCCTTTGGTCAATCTTCGACGCACATGGCGGCGGCGGTCCTTCTCAAGAATGATAAAACGCAACTTTTCAGCAGTGTCTTGTCGAAGTGGAAACCGCACACAACACCGACCAAACGATTGGAAGGTTGTTTGGTCAACCGCGTCGACCGTTTCATCGTCGCTCACGAATGTTTGCAGAATGAATTCCACCGCTTCGACGTTTCCGATGGAAAGTTTTCTTTCGTTACCAATGGCGTGTGGGTTGGAGAGAGTGACGCAACAACAGCGGTCGGTGCCGCGGGTCTTCCTTGCGATCGTCAGCACGGTCGCGCGTTGCTGCTAGAAAAGACGGGCTTAGATCCAACGTCATTGATCGCACTCACAGCGGCCGATTTAGAACCGGTGACTAGGCTAAAGGATCTGATTTGGGCGACCGATTTGCTCTCCTGCGTGCGCGATGATATGCATTTGGTGATTTTGGGCAAAGGTTCCCAGCACCAGAACTTGCTGAAGTTTGCGGCCTGCACCGAGGCGGCTGATCATATTCACTTCTTGGGACTGCCAGAGGCGGCGTTGAAAATGGTTGCCGGAGCCGACGTTTATTGGAATTCGCATTTGCAAACGCCTGTGCCCAGCGGTGTGCTGGCAGCAATGAACTGCAGTGTGCCGGTAATTTCAGTTTATGGACCCGAGACTGCGCCGCTGGTGATCCACCAAGAAACCGGTTTTGCGGTCAACGTTGGAGCACGCGATGAATTCGCTCGTTGGATGAAGTTCCTGATCGAAAAACGCGACGCCGCAAAACAATTAGGCAGTCAAGGCAGACGCCATTGCAGACATCAGTTCCGCGCCAACAAAATGGTGCGCATGATCGAAAAGATCTACGGCCAGTGATTTCATCCAGCCGCGCAGGCAACATCAGCATCGTGACCGATTCGGACCAGGTTTGACTTCTC
>CAYOZV010000060.1:0-24540 GCA_964408465.1 uncultured Pirellulaceae bacterium | reverse complement strand
ACCCAGTACTAAGTACTAAGTACTCAGTACTAGGTACTCGGTACTAGGTACTCAGCACTCGGTACTCCGCACTCGGCCCCGCAGCATTTGATCAACCTTCAATCGTCTCCAAAATCACCGGATCTTCCAGCGATTGAGCCACGTGATCCACGTGCGAATAGTCACATCCGACACTGTGTTGCGTCGGAACCGCTATCACCTTCGCACCCGCCGCTGCGGCGGCTCGGCTGCCGGTCACACTGTCCTCCAGCACAAGTAGTTGGGAAGGTTCAAGCTCCATCTTCTTGGCCGCCAAGAGGTAGACGTCAGGATGCGGTTTTCCATTGACGACGCTCTCGGCGGTCAGAACAAATTTAAATCGCGGTCCTAAATCAAACTGGTTGAGCGCGATCGTTGCGAATTTTTGGTGACTGCTGGTAGCCACCGCTTTGGGAATTCCTAACTGTTCAAGCCGCCCCAACAAATCCATCAGCCCAGGCAACGTTTGAATTTCACGTGGCAAAAGCTCCCCAAACAGCGTAGCGCATTCGCTTTGCAGGACTTCAGGCGTATCCTTCAACTGGCAGTGATCGACCATCACCTGAAATGCTTTGATTCCCGGCAACCCCATCATCAACAGTTTTAACTCACGCGTAAACTCATGCCCGCGCGGTCTCAAAATTGTATTCCCTACGACGTGATAGATATCCTCGGTGTTGAACATCAGCCCATCCATGTCAAAGATGACCGCTTCGGTTTTTCGTTTCACTAGCTTTTACTCTGGCTTGTAGTTGGTGCAGGGGCTCAGGTGCGACGCAAAGGGCGTTTGCATGATGTTATTTTGAAACGCCGTTGCTTTTTTGACAATGATGCTGCCTTTTTGCATCATCAACGAAGAGTTGAGAATCGCTCAACAGGCTCCCGCCACAACATTTAAAAACCCTAAAACACCGCAAAAACACACGCAAAACTCAAGAATCAACCTTTGGCAGAACGTTCTTTGGTGCTTTGGCACGACCTGTGCTTTGACTCTCTTTCAACAAATCAAATACCTTCCGACGGTAATTTGCTGAAAGATCCCGCTCGACCGATGAGAACGAGCGGGATCTTTTTCATGTTAAAGCTGAACGGTTGCAACGGCTGCGTTTGGTAATCCGTTTGATGGGCGTGCCCTAATTGAATCGAACAAACCTCGCCGAAAACACAAAGAACCGATCCCACTTCGCCACCACCGAAGGTTCGCCTTTGGCTTAGGTTTTTCGGATCAAACCGGACTTCTTTTGGCCGGTGCCGACCGCCCCAATAGCGCCACCACAATCCGCTGAATCGACATTGAATCACCACTTATGGAATTCCTAGCCTTCATCGTTCTGATCGCCGTCCTTGTTTGGGCCATGGTCGCGCTGAAATTAAGCACAGCCTTTACGCGGCGGTTGCAACTGATTCCGCTGATCGGTTTCCTAGTGATCCTCCTGGGCAGCGTTTTTAGTTATGACTTTTTTCATATCTCCGGCGGTCCGATTCCAATCACTTTGGATCGGTTGATGTTGGCCGCGTTGGCGGGAGCGTTCGTTTGGCAATACGCTCATGGAAAACAGAACCTGCGTCGATTCAATTCGGTCGACTTTGGCGTCCTGATACTGACCGGCGTCATTACGCTGTGCACGCTGCTGCACGATTATACGTTTTTGAATAACATGCCCGCCTCGCGCCTGCTGTTCTTCAACCTCTTGCCTGTCGGATTGTACGCCGTCATGAGATACACGCGGTTGGGTGACAACGACCTCAAGCTGATTTCACTGGGGTTCGTTGGCCTGGGGCTCTATTTAGCCGTCACGGCGATCGCCGAAACACGGGGGCTAAGTTCAATCGTGTTTCCTCGGTTCATCATGAACCCGGAGTTTGAGGAGTTTCTCGGACGCGGGCGTGGGCCATTTTTGAATCCTGTTTCCAACGGAATCTGCATGGTCGTCTGCCTTTGTTGTTTGTGGATGTGGTTCCCCAGCAGTTCGATTCGGCGCAAGATCTTGATCGTCGCTTTGGCGGGGTTGATGTGCCTTGGAATTTATTCGACATTCACCCGCAGCGTATGGATGGGGTTGGTTGCCGCAGCAGCAATTGTGGTTTTCCTACCAGCGCCCCAAGCGTACAAAGGAGCCATGGTTGTCGTGGCTTCATTACTCATATTGTGCCTGGCCCCAGTTTTGGCCGATAAAGTCTTCTCGTTTAAACGCGACAAAAACGTGAGTGTCGCCGACATGGAAAATTCTGCGCGACTAAGACCGATGTTTGCGACGGTCGCTTCTAGGATGATCGTGGATCGGCCTATACTTGGCGTAGGCTTTGGTCAGTACGCACGAGCGAAGTACCCTTATCTCCAAGATCCGTATTCCGCAGAGCCTCTAACGATGACCAAAGGCTTCATGCAGCACAACATCTTTTTGGCTTACGTTACCGAAACAGGATTTGCGGGGCTAAGCGCCCTGTTGCTGATGCTGACCTTTTTTCTTCGGGCCGCGTGGACGATTTGGCGAGACATGCGACTATCGTTTTGGAAACGCCAATTTGGGCTCCTGCTGATCGCGATGCTGGCCAATCACTGTATCAACGGCATGTTCCACGACGTCTCGATCATCCCCATGGAGAATATGTTGATGTTCTTTTTGGCGGCTTTGGTGAATAACATTTATTCAGCACGGCCTGCGCTCCAACCGACGCCTATGATCCAAACCCCGCGGCCGAAGATTCATCCAGTGCCAACTCCACCCCCCGGTCCAATTGCGACGTAGTCTTTGCCAGCAGCTGAAATTCGAGGCGTGGATCTTCTGAAAAGGTGCTCAAGCTTCTTTTCTCGTCAGAGGCTTTCCTGAAGCGGCAAAACCGGCGCTGCCCAACGACAGAGCTCCTACCAAAGCTGCCACTGAGCGAACCAAATCACGTACAGCCCAAGCAGCAAATTCGTGACCGCGTGAGCAACGACGCAGTCCCAGACGTTGCCCGTCCTCAACATCAGCCATGTCACAAGGCTGAACCATGCGATCGCGGCAAACGCTTCTCCGGGGTGCGTTGCAACACCGTAGATTGTCGGTGCCAGAATCGCGCCCCAAGTCAGCCCCTGCAATCGCACTGCCTCCCAATCTGGATCGTGGACGAACCTTACCACCCAACCGCGCAGAAAAAGTTCCTCAATGATCGGCACAATGATCGCCAACACCATGAATCGTGGCACCATAAATGCGATCTGCCATCGGACGCTTGGTAAGTGTAAAAATGGATTGAAAGACGGCCGCGCCGCGGTTTTGTTTAGTCCGATTGCCTCCATCAACCGAGCCTCAAAATCTAAATGGCACAGCCCCACCCAAACAACAATCCCAACGGCACCGACGGCCACTGCCAGCGGTGAAAACTTAAAAGGAAAATGTTGAAGGTAGATACGGCGAAACCAAATCAGCACAACGCTGGCGATAGCAATCTGCACCCCCAGCATCACCATATACTGCTTCGTCGCAGCCGAAACTTCGCCAACGTTGGTTTGTTGAGCATCTGCGAAACTGGGATACCACTGAACGATCAATAAAAAAACCACCAGTGGCATCACGAAAGCGACCGTCGGTATGTGAACAAGTGGTTGCGACTGAGTCATAGAGTCAAAAATTTGGTCGGAGGGGCAATTGGGTTGAAAATAGACGATACTCTAAAATACAATTTCAGGTAACACTATTTGCCAGACGCCGACAATTCCCTCAGCGTGGGATCAACCATGAATTATCCGCCCTCATTTCGCGTACCGCTTTTCCTCTGGCTGTTGAGCCTGTTCGTTTTCGTGGACACCGCTCAGGGGTATCAGAACGAGCGTTATTGGAGCAAACTGCGAGCGGAAATGGTGGAAGTCGCCGTTAAAAAAGCGGGCGTCAAAGATCCGCGTGTCCTTCAATCTATTGCTCAAACACGCCGCCACGAATTTGTGCCCCGCAAAATGCTCGACCGCGCCTATTTGGATGCCGGCGTTCCGATTGGTTTCAAGCAAACCATTTCGTCGCCCTTTATCGTGGCGTACATGACAGAAACACTCGACCCACAGCCCACCGATCGTGTGTTAGAAATCGGCACCGGCAGCGGATACCAAGCCGCCATTCTCAGCCCGCTGGTGAAGGAAGTTTACTCAATCGAGATCGTGAGACCGTTGGGCTTGCGTGCCGCGAAGGTTTTAAAGAAGCTCAAATACAAAAACGTCACCACCAAGATTGGCGACGGATATCTCGGCTGGGAAGAACATGCTCCGTTCGACAAAATCATCGTCACTTGCTCTCCCGAAGACATCCCCAAACCCTTGGTGGACCAGTTAAAAGAAGGCGGCATGATCATCGTCCCCATCGGAGAGCGCCATCAACAAACGCTGTATCAGATGATCAAAAAAGACGGCAAGATGGTCCAGAAAGCCCTTCGGCCAACTCTATTTGTCGCCATGACGGGCACCGCTGAAGACAATCGCAAAGTCAAACCCGACCCAACGAATCCGGTTTTACTCAACGGCGGATTTGAAGAAGGACTCGATGACAACGGGTTCGTCAAAGGGTGGTACTACCAGCGGCAACTCGAAAAGATCGACACCGGCAACATCCCCGAAGGTCAGTCTTACATTCAATTTGAAAACCGAGTCCCAGGGCAACACGCGCATTTAATGCAGGCCATCGCCATCGACGGAAAACAGGTTCCCGTCGTGTCATTTTCGGCGATGATGGCAACCGCTAATGTGATCCAAGGGCTATACCCTCAAGACATGGCGGACGTCGTGTTGACGTTTTATGACGAAGGACAAAAGGATGTCAGTACGACCTATCTGGGGCCGCTGACGGGGACCTCGGATTGGCAACTATTGTCCAAACAGGTGCGAGTACCGCATTCGGCCAAAATGGCGATCGTGCGCGTCGGATTGTTTGGCGCAACAGGCATCGCAAAATTCGACGACGTGCGGCTCTCGGGAGTCAAAGAAGAGCGACCCTAATGCAACGCTGCGGCAACACTGCGACTGAATCTCAGGGTAGTGGACTTCGCCAGAAGTCCTTGCCAGAAGTCCTTTATAAGAAACTCTCCTGAGGAATTCTGGCGAATCCCACTACGGCCAACCTTAAAAGTAAGTTTAAGCTCCCTCACTACCGGCGGGGCAGGGTGCTGCCGGAGTTTCGTGCGGGGAGCGTTGATCCAGATTGATAGCGTCCGCGCTGGGGAATCGTTGTGCCACTTGCACCGGTGCTGTACCGATATTGCCGGCGGGGCAGACTGGTGCTGTCGCCGTAGCCGCGTTCGGGCAAACTCGTTCCGCTTCGCCAAGGCAGGCTAGTGCCGTTTCGCCGAGGGAGGCTGGTCGCGCCGTATCGCGCCGGCATTGTGCCGTAGGCTTGCCGCTGGGCAACCGCTTCACCGCCGGTCCCAGAAAGCTCCATCCAGTTGGTGGGACTCGCGGGACGTGCTAATTTCTTTTTGCCGACGCCCTTACTGGCGACCGCAGTAGCGGCGCGCTCGGTCAACGTACTGTTGTCCGCCGAACGCCAATCTGCAGGTTTGTATCGTTGAGATTCGCACCCCACGCAAGCCAAACTGATGTAAATGAAACTCAGCAAAAAGAAGGATTTGAAGGACATCGGGGATCTCTTAAAAAGGTGAAGCATGCTCTTCACGGTTTATCGTCGGCAGGAAATAACCGTGCCTATTCAATCTAGTCGTTGGGCATATTTTGGGAAGCCAAGCCTGTGAAGATTTGACGGTTTTTCCAAGCAAAACAGTTGGGCAAGCCACCGCCGCTCAGCTTTGAGGGCGTCATGCCAAATCTTCTTGGTCTTTGACGCGGGAATATTATATTAATTGCCAGTCGGGCAACACAACGCCCGGTCTTGGGTGGCCACGGGCAACGCTACGCTTTCTTAATCGGACCAGTTTACTCCACCCGCACGACAGTCGGCTTTGGCAGACTCAACGTGTCCGGCGTTTGAGTTACGACCATCACGATAGTGCCATCTATCACCACCGGCAATCGTCGGCGAATCGTAGATTTCTTCAATACCCGCCGACGATGCAAAGAGTGACAAACTGAACAATGGATTGTTCAGCGGACGTTCCTCTTCTGCTGAACGCTACGGGTGAATCGAATTAGTTGAGCTAACGGAAGGCTCTGCCGATTGACTTAAATCAAGATCGTTGCGACAGCCGCGCACAACAACCTCAACAGCGCTAATTTAAATTAAAGCGTTTTCCCTAGGCTTTGAATTTGTTTCTGACGACGTGTCCGAAACGATGAGAAGTAATACGGAAGGTCGGGCGGCCGAAAACACCAACTTGTATTGGAAGGGTTCGTTATTCGCTTTCGCAACGGACTGCAAACATGGAGACTAGTCTACGATGAAGATAAAATTAGCTGCAATCGCTTTGATTGCGAGCGTCGCCCTTAGCTGTAACACCAGCTTCGGTTGCGATCTGTTGGACAAGATGCTTGGACGCGCCGGATGTTCGTCATGCCAAGCTCCAAAGGCACCAAGCTGCGGATGCGGTGGCGGCGGTGGTTTGATGGACAAAATAATGAGCCGTGCCGAAGGCTGCGGATGCGCCGGAAACGACATGCTCACTTACGATGCAAATATGAGTTGCGGACCTGAGCCACAGCTTTGCGGCAACGCCCCCGTATCTGATTGCGGATGCGGAGCACCGGCGGCTGTGGATTGCGGTTGCTCGGCTCCTGCACCAGTGGCTGATTGTGGTTGTTCTGCACCCGCACCAGCACCTGTGGCTGACTGTGGTTGTTCTGCACCGGCTCCAGCACCTGTGGCCGATTGTGGTTGTGCTGCACCGGCACCTGTGGCCGATTGTGGCTGCGGAGCACCTGCTGCCGGTCTGAACCTTCTCAAGAAGAAGCCATGCTCTTTTAACTTGTTCAGCAAGTTCAAAAAGCCCGGTTGTGGAGCACCTGCGGCTCTTGCACCTGTGGCTGACTGCGGATGTTCAGCACCAGCACCAGTCGCTGACTGCGGATGCGAAGCACCGGCCCCCGTTGCCGATTGCGGATGTTCCGCCCCTGCACCTGTTGCCGATTGTGGTTGCGGTTCACCGGCTCCTGCCATTGGTGGAGGATGCGGCCTCGGACAGAAACTGTCATCGGGACTATTCAGCAAGTTTAAAAAATCCGGTTGCGGATGTGCAGCACCCGTGGCTGATTGCGGCTGCAGCGCTCCTGCTCCAGCGGTTTCAGACTGCGGTTGCAGTGCTCCAGTAGCCGCCCCATGCGGATCTGCAATCGCTCAATGTGGCTGCAACGGTGGCGGACGACCAGAACTTTCCTTGCTTGATCGTCTACGTGGAAACCGTATCCCACGCACCAAAGCAGGCGCGGTCATCGGTGCTGGTTGCAACGACGGATGCAATCCTCCTTGCCCTGCACAGCCAGCGGCTGATTGCGGTTGTGGCGCTCCTGCCTACGAAGCAGCACCATGCACAAGCTGTGGTGGTGAAGGTGCAATCATCTACGGTGATGCTCAGCCTGTTGAAAGCGGATGCTCTTCATGCGGTGGATCCAGCGAAGGCCAAATCATCTACGGCGATGCGGTTGCCGCTCCGATGACATTAATGGGTAGCGAAGCAGCGCCAGTCGTTCCCGATTCGGTTCCAGAAGCAAGCACAACCGAAGGAGTCATCGAATCTGGCGATGGGTCGGCCGCAGAAGCCGTCCAAGATGCTGTGAAAGAAGCTTCTCCGGTCGTCGATCCAGGAGCTTTTATTCCAGCTCGACGCACAACGATTGGCAGCTAATGCTGTCGATCGTGTTACGATGCAATCTGACGGTCTAAGTTCGACTTGTGTAAACGAGAAAAACGAAGACAGTCGATCTTGAAAAGCGTTGTGGTTGTTCGCCAACCACAACGTTTTTTTATTGCGCCTCAGAATTTCTGATTTCTGATTTCTGATTTCTGATTTCTGTTTTCTGTTTTCTGATTTCTGATTTCTGATTTCTGATTTTCAAAATTCGAAATTCAAAACCCAAAACCCAAAATCAACCATCCAACAAATCCTCTCCATAGCCCGGCGGAAACGGGTTGCCAACCTCTCCCTTGAGCGGATGAGAATCCACGCCTTCGGTGTTTGGTATCGAATCACCATTCAATTCCGCCTCCACCTCGGCTTCGATCGCGCTCAGGTCCAAACCACCAATTTCCAGTTCATCATGCCAGTCGACCTCTGCCAACCCCTTTGGCGGCGGCAACTTTACCGCCTCGGTCCTGGACATAAACTTCCCCTCCAGTAACCGGTCATACCAAACCTCACTATCAATTGGAATTGATTTACGCCTCAACGCCGCTTTATGAAGGCGATGGTCACTGGAAACGACGGTCAGCTTCTTGGGCGTCGCATGCTTGGAGATCAGATGCTCGATCATCGAATCAGCATCGTCGAACTGATCGGCATACAACACCAACACATTCTTGATACGATAACGATTGGTTTTCGCCTTCACAGGGCGATGGGCCGCATCGAACACGATCGTCGTTCGTTTCCCAAAATCTGCACCGGCAAACGAGGCAATTTCATCCAATAACCGGTTGCGCGACTGATGCAGCATATCGCTGGCGGTGGACGTCGTTTGCAAGCCGCATTGAAAGATTAGATTGT
This sequence comes from uncultured Pirellulaceae bacterium, assembly GCA_964408465.1. Taxonomy (GTDB): domain Bacteria; phylum Planctomycetota; class Planctomycetia; order Pirellulales; family Pirellulaceae; genus Mariniblastus. Next base: position 15,906 of record CAYOZV010000060.1, on the reverse strand, counting down.
AGCCGTCAATAATAGTTTCCATCTAACCAGCCTCCGATCTAATCGTACGATGTTTTATTTAATCGTCAGCCAAATCCGGGCTGCTCTGCGCCCTGAGTTTAGCTGACCAACATCTTAATCCATTTTCATTTTTGTTCTCTATGAAATCGACCGTCAAAGACATCGCGTCAAAATTCGGCATTCGCACCACCACCGTCGCACCTGCCGGCCAAAGCGGTTTCAGTGGAGCCCGTGTCTGGCAAATCACCGCCGACGATGGCCAACAATACAGCGTCAAACAACTAACCAACACGCCCCCCGATCATCTGGCATGGATCCATCGCGTCATGTCGCACACCCTGATTTGCGACTGCGACTTCATCCCCGCCCCGCAACGCACCCAAGACGGAATGAGCTTTCATCAGACGCCTGATGGCCTGTGGGAAGTCTGCCGATGGGTACCAGGCGCGGCAGATTTTTGCGAAAACCCATCCGACGATCGGCTCAGCCACGCGGCGATGTGCTTGGCCAAATTCCACCAAGCCGCCGCTCAGGTGAACTTCGACTTCCGCCCCAGCGATGGCGTAAAAACGCGATTGAATCAGCTGTTGCAACTGCAGGATTTCATTACCCCATTGCAAATCACCGCGCAATCGACCAAGGACACCTTCCCTGCGCTCGGCGGGCTCTTATTTCAGCTGAAACAGTTGACGACGCAGCAGATTCAACCGCTGATCAACGCACTATCACATTTCTCCAAACAAACGTTGCCCGTCCAACCGGTGATCCGCGACCTTTGGCACGACCACCTTTTATTCACCGGCGAAAAACTCACCGGTATCGTTGACTTTGATGCCATGCAGATGGATACGATCGCTTTGGATTTGACGCGGTGCTTGGGCAGCATCATTCCCGACCAACCCGATCGCTGGAAATCCGCCCTCGAGCATTACCACCGCGTGCGTCCCATCCAACCGGCAGAACTGGAACTGATCGGGGTGATTGACCCAATCAACGTCATCCTCTCAAGCATGAACTGGCTGAAATGGATCGTCGTTGAACAGCGCCATTTCGAAAACCCCGCCCACGTGCAGACGCGGCTGCAATTTCTCAATGATCGATTGTCCAAGTAGCCGCGACCTCCCGTCACGCTGATGCTAAGGCAAAAGCAAATGCAGGATTGCGTTGGACGCTGCTTAGAATCACCTACCACAGTGATCAATCACGCCAGCGGAAGATCAACATCGCCACGCCAAAGGGAATCACACACCAAACGGTCATCACCCCGATCTCTGGCCATTGTGCGAATAACGATTCACCATCCATCATGACCGATCGCAAGGAATCAATGATCGGTGTCAGCGGCAACCAGCGGATGACCGGATGAAAGATCTCAGGGAATCGCTCGTAGGAAAAGAACGCTCCGCACAGCGTGTACATCGGCAACATCACGAAATTCATCAACCCCGAAGCCATTTCAGCCGTCTGTGCGCGTGATCCAATCAGCAACCCAACCGCCGAAAATTCGAAGGCTCCCAGCACCACCAAAAACAGAACCGCCGGAACACTTCCATAGATCCTCACGCCAAACATCAAATACGCCACCAACAACGTTAGCCCGATCTGCGGAACCATAAACACTAAACGACTCAGCATCATGCTGATTAAAAAATGGGTTCTCCGCATCGGCGTTGCCATGAATCGCTTCAAAAGTTTCCGGATGCGCATATCGACGATTGCGTAACCAACGCCCCACATGCCCCCGCCCATCAAACCGATCCCCAGCAATCCTGGCACCAGAAAATCAACATAGGTCCCACCGAGTTCATTAAATTCAGTTTTCTGCGCGGTAAAAGCGTCCACCCGTCCATTGGCGGCCTGCAAAACGCCGTCCACGATGTTCTCAGCCGTCCCTGCACCGGGCCGTTTGGGATCAAACAGATAGTCAAACTGTTTCCGACCATCAACGTCAGGGCCGGCGGTAATCGCCAGCACTGATTTCCCCAGTCGCAATCGCACAGAGCTTTCTTCGGCGTTGACCAAGTGCGTTTGGATCTGCTGTTGGCCGGACAACTGCTGAATTAAGTCAGCCGAATATTCGTTCTGAATGATATCGACGTTAAAGGTTTCAATGGTCTGATTTTGGAACGCCAATCCCAATACAACGATCATCAGAACAGGAAAGAAGTACACCCAAAACACCGCTTCGGGGCGGCGCACGAACTCCTTCAGGCGTGTAATTGTGATCGAAGGGATTGGATGCATGCGATTGATGGGGACTTGGAGTTTGCCGAAAGGGTGAAGTTCGTTTCACCGTGAATACTAACCGTCAGTTAGCCTATGCCCAGTCTTGGCCACGAAGACATCTTCTAAACTTGCACTGCGCGTCGTCAGCCCCGTCATTGAGATTTCGTTTCCTGACAAACAGTCGATCAACTTAGGCAACACGCGATGCGGTTGCCCCAATGACACACGATAATCTTCACCCAACCGTTCCACCTGGTCAACTGATTCGATTTGCCGCAACGTCTGCAGGTCATCTTCCTGAAGCCGGCGATCGGTCGAAAATTCGATCACGTGTTCGGCCCCCAAAGAGCGGATCAGCCCATCGGGGGTTCCCTCGGTGATAATTTTGCCACGGTCAAAAATTGCCACACGATCACACAACCGTTGAGCCTCCTCCATGTAGTGTGTCGTCAACAACACTGTTTTCCCGGCCTCGGTAAACGATTCGATAATCCCCCACAGCTCTCGGCGGCTCGAAGGATCCAGTCCGGTAGTTGGCTCATCTAAGAAAATCAAATCCGGATCGCCCACCAGCGCGGTCGCGACCGCCAGTCGTTGCTTTTGACCGCCCGAAAGCGCCTTGATCCAGGCATTCTTTTTTTCACCCAAAGAGACCTTGTCCATGGCTTGGGCGGGAGTGATGCCGCCGGCGTAGAAACTGCGGAACAGCTTCAGCGTTTCCCCGACGGTCAACCGATCGCTGAGCTGTGTCTCTTGGAGACTGACGCCGATGCGCTGCCTGATGGCGTTGTCGTCGCGTCCCCATTGCATCCCCAGCACTTGAGCTGATCCGGAGGTGGCGTCTAAAAGCCCCTCTAAGATTTCGATCGTCGTTGTTTTACCGGCTCCGTTGGGCCCCAAAACGCCGTAACACTCGCCGGTTTTCACCTCAAACGAAATTCCGCGCACCGCTTGGATCGGCGGTTTGCCGGGGTAGGTTTTCGTTAACTCTTCACAACGGATCGCGAATGACATAACCCAATGGATTCCCCGTTTGGCATCGCGGATCTTCATAAAAGATCCTGCCGGGCAAAGAAACTTCGAAGGATCTTTCAAGAAGATCCACTAAAACAATTAACGCTGCTTGATTCGTTTTGGGCGACCGCCCAAATTCTAAACGCCTCAGCCGCGCGGTTGGGCAAACTCAGCTGACAAAACAGATCGCACATGCGTCAGCACCTGCTTTTGAACCGCTTCGAAATCGTTGCTGTCGATAAATGCACCAGCGGCCGCCTTGTGACCACCGCCGCCAAATTCACTGGCCACTTCGTTGGCACCAGACTTACAGCGGCTGCGGAAACTCATCTTGTAACCACCGTCGACCTGGCCCACCATGATCACCGCAAACACCGTCCCGTCGATTTCCAAAGCCAAATTGATCAGGTCTTCTGTATCGGTCGGTTGGGCACCGGTCTTCTCATAGTCATCAGGCATGATGTAAGTATGAGCCAACCGTCCGTCAAGTTCGGTCTCGATGCGAGCCAGCACGGTGCCGCGTAATCGCACGCGACCAACAGTTTCGCGCTCGTACAAATCGCCGTAGATCTTCGACGGCTGAGCCCCCGCGTTGACCATCTTTGCGGCGGCCAAATAGGTTTCTTCCTTCACAGAACCAAATCGGAACCAACCGGTATCGGTCGCCAGCGCGGCAAATAATGGCGTTGCGATCTCAGGTGTCATTTCGACACCAAGTTCAGCCGCGGCGTTAACGGCCATGCGTCCCACGGCTTCGGCAGTGGTGTTCTTGAAAAGCTCGGCATCAATATCGTCTTCGCCCAAGTGATGATCGAAGATAATTTTCTTGTACGTTGAATTTTTGATCACCTCCGCCATGTCGCCCAACTGGATCCAAGCGCTGGTGTCGAGGATCATATGCAAATCCGCGTCGGCCAGATCTTCGGCTTTGATGTCCTTGTTGATGCACATGATCCGGTTTTCCGGGTCGATGAACTTCAGGTTCGGTGGCACCTCTTGCCCGCAGACGATGCGCGTTTTTTTGCCAAGGGCTTCCAGAATTCCCGCCATGCCCAAACAACTGCCTAAGGCATCACAGTCCGGACGGATGTGGCTGGTGAGAATGATGTTGTTTGCGTCTTTGATTACTTCACAAAACCGTGGCCAGTCAACTTGCATGTTCTTACTTATTCAATAGGAAATGGGGAGCGCGAAAATTATCTGATGAAGAGCTCTACGGCAACGCGGGCCAAGCGGAAGCAATCTTCCGGGCCGCCCCGATGTCGATGGCAAGCTGCTGAATCAGTTGTTCCTTAGATTCAAACCGCAGAATATCCCTCAGCCGGCTAATAAAATCAACCTCGACCACGCTCCCATACAGAGAACGGTCGAAATCTAAGATATGGGACTCGACTTTGAGCATATTTTCGCCAAATGTCGGGTTGGGGCCCACATGAATCGCCGACCAATGGCTGCGACCATCGACGTAAGTGCGTCCTGCATAGACGCCAGCGGCAGGAATCAACGTGTCGATCGCATCCAAGTTCGCCGTCGGAAATCCGATCTGCGATCCGCGCGCCGCTCCGTGGGTCACCATCCCGCGAATGCGATATGGATTGGTCAGCATCGCCGCGGCAGGTCCAACGTCACCGGCGGCGACCAAGGTGCGGATGCGGCTGCTGGAGATCAGTTCAGCGCTGTCTTGTATGGGCGTGACGATTTCAAGATTGATGTCGGCGTCATCGCATAACGACCGCAACACATTCACGTCGCCACCTCGGTTCTTACCGAAGTAAAAATTGGGCCCTTCGATCATCGCACGAGCGCCCAGTTTCTCCTGAACGATTTCCGCGAAGAATTCGTTATGCGTCAGCGACAACAATTTTCGGTCCGTCGGATAAGCCACCACGACATCGACGCCCAGTTCCGCCAATAGGTCTGCTTTTCGATCGGTCCACGTTAACGGGGCAGGAGCTTGTTCGGGGCGCAGAACGCGCACCGGGTGCGGGTCGAACGTGAATACGATCGCCGCGCCACCGACCAAACTGGCCTGATGCTTGAGCCGATCGATGATCGTTGCATGACCACGATGAACGCCGTCAAAGTTCCCAATGGTGATGGCACCACCACGCAAGGAAGCTGGGAATTTATCGAGGTTGCGAATGAGTTTCACGGTTTGATTCGTTTGGGCGTTGGGAATTCGATCGTAAACTGGGTTCCTTGGCCAACGTCGCTTTGCACGTTGATGCGGCCACCGTGGCCTTCGATAATTTTTTTCGCCGTTGGCAGTCCCAATCCTGTCCCTGCATCTTTGCTGGTGTAGAACTCTTCGAACATCCGCAACAACGTTTCACCTTCCATTCCACAACCGGTATCAATCAGATCAAGCGCCACGCCGCGGCGCGTGATGCGCGTCCGCGCGACTAACTGCCCCCCGTTGGGCATTGCTTCGATCGCATTCTTCACCAGATTCACCAAAGCTGCCTGCAGCGTTTGCGGGTCCAGTTTAATGCTGGGGAGATCGGATTCTAGATAACGTTTTACCTCGATGCCCTGCTGGCTGGCTTGGGATTGAAAAAAGTCCAAGACTTGGCGAACCTGATCGTTGAGACTTCCAGCCGTGAATTCCATGGTGCTGAATCGCGTGAAGCGTAGGAAATCGTTCAGCATCGTCTCCAGACGCACGCATTGTCGATTCACCGTCTGGACACGTTCGCTGGCGCGGCGGGCCTCCACAGAGCTGATTTCTTCAAGGTCTTCGTACAACAGTTCCATATTCATGCGAATCACCGAAAGCGGGTTCTTCACTTCGTGCGCAAGCGAACCGGCCAGCGCAGCGAGCTCGCTGTACCGTTGCCGAAGTTCGTCGATGTCATCTGTATCGTGCATTGATTCTCTGAGCAGCAAGGCGTTAGCCGCCGGTTTGTTTGCGGGAATAATTCCGTTCAATGAACGCCATTCTCGTTTAACGACAAGCCGGCAGGCGACTGCGTTTGGCCTCGCCTAAACACCGACGCCTGCCGGCTAATCGTTAAACTATTGTCGGGCCGGTTCCTACCGGCCATTCCCCACCTTTGCCCACCTTCGCTTAAACTGGCCGGTGGGAACCGGCCCTACGAAAAAACGTTCGGGGCAAGTTACCCCGAACGTTATTTTATCTCATGTCGATCGCAGGTAAACCTAGCGTCGTGAAGAACCGCGATCGCGACCGCCGCCTCCACCGCTGCCGCCGCCACTGCGACCGCGTCCACCACCACCGCCGCTGCGACCGCGTCCGCCGCCGCCACCGCTGCGTCCGCGACCACCGCCGCCTCCGCGCGATGGACGCTCCGAACGATCGCCGTCGGAAGAATCGCCACCGCCATCACTGTCGGCTTCTAAATCGGCGAATTCGTCCTCGATACCTAACTGCTCAAGCGCCTGACGACGGCTGAGCTTGACGCGATCGTTATCGTCCACGTCCAGTACCAAGACCTTCATCTCGTCACCGATCTGGCAGACGGTGCCAACGTCGTTGATGTATCCGGTCGAAAGTTCGCTGATGTGACACAATCCGTCACGGCCTGGCAGGATCTCAACAAAGGCTCCAAAATCTTTGGTGCTGCTGACAACACCGTCGTAGATCTTGCCTACCTGAACCGTCGCGGTGCAGGCTTCGACCTTCTGAAGAGCGATCTTGGCCAATTCGCCTTCGGTACCGGCGACCGTCACGCGGCCCTCTTCGGTAACTTCGATGACGGTCTGCGTTTCTTCTTGGATGGCGCGAATGTTCTTGCCACCAGGACCGATCAGCATACCAATTTTGTCCGGTGGAATCTGAGTCACCAACAAACGCGGCGCGTGCGGTGAAAGATCCGAAGAAGGACGAGGAATCGCGGTCAGCATCGTTCGCAAGATTTCCATCCGAGCTTCACGAGACTGAGCCAAAGCAGCCTTGATAATGTCGTTGGAGATACCGCGGATCTTGAGATCCAACTGAATGCCGGTGATACCGATCTGCGTTCCGGCGACTTTGAAGTCCATGTCACCGAAGTGATCTTCGCTGCCCAAGATGTCGGTCAGCAATTCGTACTTATCGCCTTCCTTGACCATACCAACAGAGATACCGGCAACAGGGTTCTTGATCTTCACGCCTGCGGCCATCAAGCCCAAGGTTGTGCCACAAACGGTTGCCATCGAAGACGAACCGTTTGATTCCAAAATGTCCGACACGATACGAATCGTATAAGGGAACTCCTCTGGAGAAGGCAGGATCGGATTGATCGAACGCTCGGCCAAAGCACCGTGACCAATCTCACGACGGCCCGGACCACGAATCGGACGACACTCGCCAACGCTGAACGATGGGAAGTTGTAATCCAGCATGAACTTCTTGCTGTATTCGTCCATCAAACCGTCAACGCGCTGTTCATCGCGACCGGTTCCCAAGGTGACGGTGATCAAAGATTGAGTTTCACCGCGTTGGAACAAAGCCGAACCGTGTACGCGTGGCAACAAGTTCACTTTGCATTCGATGTTACGAAGCGTCTTACCATCGCGGCCATCGGTACGCACACCGCTGAGGATTGATTCGCGGATGATGACCTCTTCAAGATCGTGAATCGCCGTTCCCAAGGCTTTAGAGCAAATCGCTCCGTCAGCATTAGGGTCGGGAATCATATCCGCTTTGATGCGATCCTTAACGGCATTCTTGGCAGCGCCGCGGTCCTTTTTAAGGCCCGTGGTGATGGCGGCCTTGAAATCGTCGTGGTACTTTGCCTTCAGCTTGGCCAGCAAACCGTCGTCTTCTGGAGGAGTGAAGGGGTTCTTTTCGACAGGAAACTTTTCCTTGAGTTCACGCATCAGCCCGATGACTTCCTTGCAGATGCCGTGAGCAAATTCGATGGCCGCCAGCATGTCGGCTTCAGGAACTTCACGGGCGAAACCTTCGATCATCGTGACCATCGAGTCGGTGCCCGAGATGATGATGTCCATGTCGGACTCTTCTAATTGTTCGTGCGTTGGAAACGCGACGAACTGACCATCGACGCGGCCAACACGTGTCGACGCAACAGGATCGGCAAACGGCAGCGGCGAGATAAAGCATGCCGTGGCAACGCCGTTCATCGCCAGCACGTCGCCGTCGGTTTGCTTGTCGCTGGAAAGCACGAACGACTGGCATTGGACTTCGTCCATGAACCCTTCGGCAAACATCGGACGAATCGGGCGATCGATCAGACGCGAGGTCAATGTCTCTTTGGTGGTAGGACGACCTTCACGTTTAATGAATCCGCCAGGGAACTTACCCGCGGCGATGGTACGTTCCCGGTAATCACACATCAGCGGGAAAAAATCCAATCCCGCACGAGGCTTGCCTGTGGCACAGGTACACAACACGGTTGTGTCGTTGTACTTGACGATGACCGCACCTGCGGCCTGTTTGGCTAACGCGCCCGTCTCCATGGACAGGACCGATGCGCCAATTTGCTTTTCTACTTTTACTTCTTTCACAATAATCTTCCTACAAAAACTACAAAGGGGTTGCTGCCTAGGTCCTTGGTCAAAATTCCTCCAATAACATCTATTGGGTGACCAAAGCCAAAAATTATTTCAACAGCACATTGCCGCGGAAACAAAAACAGCATCTAACAAAGGGGCGATCACTTCGCCCGTCTAAAAACGGCTGCTGCAAAAAAACGTGAGCAGCAGCTAAAAAAAAATCCGACGAACATTCGTCGGATTCTTAAAAATTAATATGACGTCCGCCCAAGCACGACATCTCCCTCAATTGCGACCACTGTGGTACCACAATTCAAAAGAGAAAATGAGCTAAGGGAAGATTCGTTCGTCATTCAGGGAACCAAATATAAGCGACAGGTAACTTGCAACAAAAGGCAACGTTGACCTCGTTACTTACGGATGCCCAACTTCTCAATGATATCTAGGTAGCGATCGGGGTTTACTTTACGCAAGTAATCCAGCAATCGGCGGCGGCGGGAAACCATGCCCAACAAACCGCGTCGGGTCGAGTAATCTTTTTTGTTCGAACGCATGTGTTCGGTCAAGTGATTGATCCGCGTGGTCAGAATCGCGATTTGAACTTCCGGTGAACCGGTGTCAGAATCGTTCTTGCGGAACTCGGCGACGACTTCTTCTTTTTTTTCTTTAGTGATGGTCATAAATCTGAGGCTCTAAGCGATGAGACCGACAGTGTTCTGTTTGAACAAGCCAAATCTTGGTACTGAGAAAGCCCTTTCCTAATTTCTTCTGTGAATGAGTGACTAAATAAGTGGGTACAAAATCCGTACTCACGCGAAACAACGGGGATTCAAATCATCGGCAGTCTATTACTCAGACTAAAACCGAACGACTTAAATAGGAGAGAAGTGGTGCCCAACAATAGCAGCACCGCGGAAGCGACCGTCAAAACCGACCGCTCTTTATTCGGAGGTGTCTCCCCGACTCACTTTATTCCCTGTTATTTCAGCGGCTAAGTTTAACGCCGGCGCAGATTTCCGCAATAAGAGAATTCCGGCTGCTGGCGGCAAAAACCATCATTTCTACGGTTCCGATCGGTCTTTGACGCAGATTTGGGTCGGTAACCACCGGTTTTTACTGAATACCGCCAAATGAAGAACCCAGCTGTTGGGCTCAAAGCCATATCGTCAGTTTAACGATCAGCCGACAGGCGTCAGTGTTTGAGCCAAACGAAACGCGGTCGCCTCGGGCTTGTCGTTAAACAAAAAACGGCGTTCATTCAACGGCACCGCCCTTCAACACCGTTCGGCAGCGTATTGCGGAAAATGTGAGCACGATCTGAACTTGCCTGATGCGCAGCCCAACTGGCCACAGCAAAACGCCTGCATTTCGTTCTCACTTGACATCATTTGGGAAATTCCTGTACAAGCCCAGCGTCGATTGGCAAATGGATTTGCTGATCTGAAACGTGGCCAATTGGTACAGGTGGTAGATGGGCGCTGAACAAGAAAACATCGAAGTTGAAATGGTAGCCGTTGCCGAGGCCGTCGCAACGGCCGTCGATCACATTCGACCTGTCTGTTTGAAAAAGAACATCACAATCGAGACCGATCTTGATGGCACTCACGTTCAAGCCGATCAAAATCTCGTGGTTCCTGCGACCGCCAGCCTGCTGACCAACGCAATCAATGCGATGCCCGCAGGTGGAGTGCTTTCTGTGACGCTGGTCGACACCGATTCGCAATGGGAACTAGAGGTCGCCGATTCTGGGCGCTCGCCATCTCGTTTCAACGCCCCCGAAAATACGTCCAATGAAAACACGCCCAACGAAATCGCCGAACACCCGCCGGTGTTTATCGAATTCTTATCGCATCAGGCGCTGCACGAAGTTGGCTTGCTGGCCCAAGCCCACAGCGGCAATATGCAAACTTACCCTTGCCCTTTAGGCGGATCAGCTCACGTGCTGATCGTTCCAAAATTCGCAAACTCAACAAATCAAAACGCATCAAGACGCGCCGCATAGCTTCACCCACGGCATCAAACCAAGAGCAATCTTATGAACATTTCAAACCAAGCCAAAGAACTGTTTCAGACTCGCCGCTACCGCGCTGTGATGCTGGCGATTGTCGTGCTGATTGCCTTAGCCGTCATTCAGATCAATCACCTGAAGGTCAACTCACCGATGGCCGAACTGTTCAGCGGCGACCTAAACAGGCGCGATGTTGAACGTATTCAATTGGCCTTTGGAAACGCGAACCTCAACAGTTTCGATATCCAAGACAACCGTATCCTCGTACCTCAACAGCAACGATCGCAATACCTCAAAGCGATCACCGACCAAAACGCGATCCCCCAACATCTTCAGAGTGACACGCCCGAAACCGATTCGGTCAGCATCTTCATGTCGCGCAGCCAGCAGAAATCACTGGCGCGACAACGGAAGAAAGAACAGATCCGAAAGATGGTGACGCGACTACCGTTTGTGGAACAAGCTTGGTTTGAAATGGACGTCGCCGATTCCCATTCCGCGTTTGACGCGGCGGCCCAAACAGCTGTGATCTCAATCGAACCAAGCGAGGGAGTCATTCTCGATTCCGCCCAGGTCGACACCGTCACTCGCATCATCAAAGGCGCGATCGCCGGCATCACCGCTGATCAAATCCAGGTCATCGACATTCATTCGGGGTATGCCCACGACGGCAACCACCGAACAGCCGCCAATCAAGTGACTCAAGTGAACGGGTTACCGGCGATTGAGCAACAAAACTACTTCGAAAATCGTATCCGCCGCAGCCTGACCGATTTGGCAGGTGTGGAAGTCGCCGTAAAAGTCGACGTCGTAGAGAACCCTCGTCAGATTATTCAGGCAGCACAGGTAAGCCTCCCCAAGGCGATTCCCCCCACACGTTCGTCGGCCAGTCTTGTCGCGGGAACCAATGGGTTTGCCTCAATTTATGACGGTTCGGCAGACGCTATTGCGGACGAACCTGTTGAAATCGCCCCCGTTGCCTACACCAGCCCTACCTTTTCCACCGACGTCAAAGTGGATGTCGCCGTGCCGCAGGCTTTGGTCGAATCCCGCTTTGGTTCACAAGGTAACAACTCTGGCAATCGTACGCTCGGATTTCAAACAACGTTTGAGCGACTGCAAACCGAAATCGTGAATCGTGTCAGCCCACTGTTGCCGGCAGGTTCAGAATTGGCGCGCGGTCAATCGCCGGTGTCGGTTCGACTGGTTCGATCAGCCCCAGTTTCAACTTTGGCCTGGCAGGACAGCTTCAAGCAATTGCTGGGCAAGTACTGGCCCTCGGCAGCGGTTTTAGCGATCGGTGTACTGTTGATCTCGACCATGAACCGTGGCGGACGGCAACGCCAGCGTTTGGCCGAAGAAACCGAGTCTCTCAATGCGGATATCCTTTCGATCAATTCGACGTTGGAATCTAGAAACCGCCAATCCGACCAAAACGACGAAAACGACCTACGTGTCGCCGAAGTCGAAGAAGCCGCTCGGCGCGAAGCGGAACAGAAACTCAATGAGATGGTCGAACAAAATCCCGACACCACAAAACGTGTGCTAGAAAGCTGGATCAAAGACGCCGCTTAAGCGGTTCCGTGCCACCCTTTCCAAAAGAAAAGGCGGCACATAGTAAAGTCGCCGTCTCGGCTACTTACCGCAGATGCAATTCCAGTCGCGTCATCATCACACGCCAAGGGTTAGCATTTGCCACTCAATCAAAGCGCTCTGAAGTAGCCGAGACGGCGACTTTACTATTTCCCAAGCGACTTCGACACGTCTGTTCTGTAGGCTGAGATCGCGGGATAAATGCCGACAACAATCGCCAACAACATCATCCCTGGCACGACCAAAAACTCAGGCGACACCGCGACCGAACTGAGCCACTCTGGCAAGAACTGCCCGCCCCAGAAATGGGCCATCGGAATCTTCGGGGCAAAATCAAAGAAACCAACACTAACGTTGGTGTTGTCCTCGATCAGCGGACTGAGCGCGGCGGTCAAAGCATGGCCGCCGATCCAACCCAACATGCCGGCGATGAAGGCCATCAAAATAGATTCGCACAACATGATGCCCATCACCTTCTGACGGCTGGCACCAAGAGCGCGGATGACGGCAATCTCGTGGCGTCGCTGGCTCATCGAATTGTAAATGCCGACCAAAATCCCAATTGCTGACACGATGCAAATCATTAATGTCAACGCCAACAACACCCAGCGGATGGGATCCACGAATTTAGTGAACAGTCCCGTCACCGTCATCACGGGATTCACCGCCAACGCTGCCTTCTGAGATTTTTCAGGGCGAAACGGGGACCAATCCAGCGTCGCCTCCAACCCGCCTTCGTTGATGATCGGCGGCAGGATGAAACCAACAACGTTGACGTCGTCATCGTCTTCGCCACCGTAGGTCCGCAGCAAGATCGACGTGACCTCTCGTTTTTCTAACTGCAGTGGCTCCGAAGGTGCGTCGGCACCGGCGACCTCTTGAGAAGGATCAGAAACGTCCTGAGAAGGATCAGAATCTTCTTCAGAATCCCCAGCCTTTGGCCCCTCCAATGCCTCTTTTTCGCGGCGTTCTCGTTGAGTCTTCGCTTTGCCGAACACGGAATCATCTTCGAGGCTCTTGGCGTGCCCCTCCATTAAAAAGAAGCCCTCCATATTCAAAAACAGCGCCCCGTCATTGGCGGTGCCCGTTTTCTTGAGGATGCCGACGATGTGAAAATCGGTTTCATGGATATGAGAATCGGCCGCGTTGGGGTCGCCGTGCGTCGGCTGGATCGTATCGCCAATACCAAGCCCCGATTTACGTGCCACCGTTTCGCCAATGACGGCTTCGTAGTAACCATGTTCACTATTGTATTCTTCGAAGCACCGCCCCTTGGAAAACTCAAACGGGATTTCCGGATCAATCGAAACCAACATCTCGGTAAAGAATTTTGGTTTGGTTCCCACACAGCGAAACGCATCGCCCGTTGGAGACACCCAAAAATCGCCCAAGTTGATCGGCACCGCGGTGTGGGTGTAGTGATCGAACAGCCCCTCTCTCTCAAGCCCGATTCTTTCGCTTTGCTGCGTGTTAAAAGCGAAGTCAAAAAAGCTGTCGCTCAACCCGTCGCTTAAACCGCTGGCCAGACCAATCGTTTGAGTCTCGTTTTGCCACACGGCGTTGGCGATCGACCATTTCAGTTCGCGCTGGCGAGTCTCTTCATCGCAGAACGCCAAATAGTATTCGTAGGGGATATTCTCGATTGGTGATGCCAGGTAATAAACGGAACTGAACGCCAGTTGGATCTCGCCGCCGCGTGCGCCGATCAAAACGTCGTACCCAAAATTATTACTATCGTTGAACGCTTTTGAGATCAGCCCGTGAACGGCCAACACCGTCACCACCATCATCACACCCAGCGCCATCGAAATGATCGTCAGCAGCGAACCGAGTCCGCGATGTTGGATACTGCGCCAAGCAATTTGCAATACGTTCACGCAGAAGTCTCCACCGTTGACCGCGCGTCTTTGACGACCAGGTTGAGATCTTGCAGATCTACAACGCGATCGAATTGTTTAGCAACTTCATGGGAGTGCGTCACCATCAGGATCGCAATGTTTTCCTTCCGGCAGTTCTCGCGGATTAAGTCGATCACGTGCTGCTGGTTCTTGGGGTCGACGTTCGCGGTCGGTTCATCGGCCAGCAGTAGTTTCGGTTCGTTGGCTAAGGCCCGCGCGACGGCGACGCGCTGTTTTTCGCCGACCGAGAGTTGGTGAGGTTTGTTTTTCAAACGGTGGCCCAACCCGACCTCTTTTAGCAGTTCATTGGCGCGGGCGGCGTCGAGTTTCTTGCGGGCGAAGGTCATCCCCAACAGCACATTCTCAGACGCTGAAAAACCGTCCAACAGGTTGAAGGTTTGAAAAACGTATCCAATTTTGTCGGCGCGAATTCGATCACGCAGTGCTTCGGAGAATTTGGTCAGTTCGACACCGTCCAAGATGACTTTGCCAGAATCGGGCTTGGTCAGTCCCGCGATGATGTGCAGCAGCGTCGTTTTCCCACATCCACTGGGGCCCAGCAAAACGACCTGCTCACCGGCGGCGATCTTAAAATCGGGGATGTCCAAGATGGGGACCGACTGACCGTCGGGTTGGACGAAGCTTTTTTTGATGTTCAGAATTTCAAGCATCAAATTGGCACAGCGCGGGAAAAGACGAATTCAATGTCGCCTTTGGCTCCGCGAAAAGACGTTTGCACGCCGGCGGTCTTTCGCCGAACGAATGGCGACAATTGTTGAAAGGCGACGATTGTTAGAAGCTACGTTTTACTTCGATTCTTTTGCTACGGCTACCACCGAGACCGTGTTCGGACCAACTTTAAAAAAAGCCCGTACCCTCAAAACGAGAATACGAGCTGCGATCTACAAAGCGGAGGTCCAGAATAGATTTAGCCGTTGGCAGCCGCAGGCTCGGGAACCTTCATTTCAATCTCGTAACCGCTGCGATAGGCCCGCTTGAGCATCGAATTAGCCACGTCATCGCCGACGATCTGTTCCGTTTTATCGTCCCATTTAATTTCACGGCCAAGTCGCGCACTGATTCCGGCCAAATGGCAGATGTTGAGAGCTCGCATGTGAGAGTGAACGTCCGAGATCGGCTCCTTCTTTTCATCGACGCATTTGAGGAAGTTCGCCCAGTGAGCTTTACGCTCGTTCTCGATCGGATCGAAACCTTTATAGGTCTCTTTGATGGCATCTTCGGGAAGAGGATTGTCCTTCAGCTCTTTCACGGGAGCCCCGTCTAATTTGCCACGACTGACAAAGAGGCGCCCTTTTTCGCCTTCGATCAGGATGCCATTACGGGCGTCGCTGCTAATTTCGACATCAACATCGCCCGCAAATTTTACGTTCAGTGAAAAATTCGTTGCCGTGTTGTAGCGGTCGGTCTGCTGAGGAACCCCGTCCACGTACTCCACCGGATGCGTCGCCTCGCCACCGATGGATTCAATCGCGTCGCTTTGACCATTGGCAACAAGCGCCCACGCGGCGATGTCGACATGGTGAGCGCCCCAATCGGTCAGTTTTCCGCCGGAGTACTCGTACCACCATCGGAATTCATAATGACAATTGGAATTCTTCGGACGGCCACGGTGCCTCTTTTTACTGGCCCGGTAATCGGTCAGCGGAGCCGGTCCTAACCAGCGGTCCCAATCCAATTCCTTGGGAGCAT
>CAYOZV010000059.1:14637-24724 GCA_964408465.1 uncultured Pirellulaceae bacterium | reverse complement strand
CCTGCGGCAGTGGATAACCAGACGCACAAACGAACTCCAGCAGACGTCGCGCTTCGGGTGACAGCCCCCTGGTCCAGTCAAGAGAGTCCGATTCAATTTGGTCAGCCGGCATCGTACAAAGCTGCTCAGCCAGAGAGGCCAGGAACATCGGCACACCCTCAGCAGCCCCCACGGCCTTGCTTAAAACTTGCTTACTCAGGTTTGGGAAATTTCGGTCGAGAAACTTTTCCGCATCCTGTGCGCTAAAGGGCCCAACATTGATCCATCGCAAATCTTCGTCGCCGGTCTTGGGCCCAGACAGCTCGTTTTTCAAATGCGCTGAAAATTGATTCGGCGTCTCCATCGGGCGGTGCGAGCATACCAATAACAGCCGAACATCGTGGACCATCTTGCATAGCAGTTCGGCACTATCGGCATCGGCCCACTGAATATCGTCAATAAAGATGATGATGTTTTTCCCGTCAGCGACCAGAGACTTCAAAATGGCACGAAGTCCCTCTTCGGGAGTTGTTGAAACGTTAGCAGCTTCGTGCTCCCCATCTCTCGGAACAACCGAACCGGAAAATCCATTGAACACACTGCCGATCGAATCGATCAGCCGACCGCTGACCGTGTCCGATTGCCCATGCAACCGCCATGCGACGGCGATCTCACCAACAACCGCATCGATGGCCTTGTAAGGAATTCGCTCATTCTCATAGCACCGACCCGAAAGGACAATATTCTCAGGACAGCCGCGACAATCCTCCAAAAACTTCTGTACCAGATACGTTTTGCCAATTCCAGAATCGCCCTCAACCAACAACAACGTCGGCGCGCCGGCGACAACTGAATCGTCGAAGCGACGTTTGAGCGTATCCAATTCTTTCTCACGTCCGAAGAAATCAATCTGAGCCAGCGGTGTCCGAACCGATGTTGTTCGTGGTTTCGAAAAGCACTCTAGGCACTGCCAAATTTCATCCACATTCGGTCGATCCGACGGTTCAGGATTCAGCAACCCCAGACACAAATTGGCAACCGTTTCTTCCACGCCCGTTTGCTCCAACGGAGGCAAGGCCGCATTGCCGGCAAGTTTATCAAACAGTACGTCCAGCGGCTGGCCTTGAAAAGGCCGTTGCCCAAAAAGGGTCTCAAACATCACGACCCCGAACGAAAACCAATCGCTCTGGGCGCTGGGAAGTTCTCCCGAGGCCTGCTCGGGGGACATGTAAGCAGAAGTCCCACCGAAACGCTGATCCTGACGAGCATGCTGCCGTTGAAATGATTGAGCAAGCCCGAGATCCAAAATCACGACGCGGCCCTTGGGCGTCACCAAAATATTCGACGGCTTAAGGTCGCAGTGTGCGTATCCGCTGCGGTGCAGGAAATCAATTCCACCCGCCAACTCCAACAGCCTGCCGCACAATTGGGCCAGTTGATCTCTCCGCCAGGGAACGCCTTCCTTTTTCCCGGTGACCGATTCTGAATGGAAGCAATCTCCTTCGACATGCTCCATCGAGAAAAAAACGTTGCCGCTAAATTGATGAAGTTCCTTCAACACAACCAAATTAGGGTGACGAATCTTTGCCAACGTTCGAAACTCGCGTTTGATCGTATTCGCGCCTCGGCGTCCAGTTTTCCCGACCTTGATTGCAACGGTTTCCTTCGTCGTTTTGTCAAACGCCGAATAAACAACCCCCATTCCGCCCTGACCAATCGGTTGCAAATCAGCGAAACGCGGTGACGCCTCAAAGCTATCGACCAATGGGAAAATTCCCTTTGCCGCTCTCGTTCCCCAGTGGCTATCTAAGACCGCCGCGCACTTGGCGACATCCTCCACCCATTGAGATTCCTCAGCGCTGAGCAACGGTTGAGAAACGCAACTCAATTCTTCGTCTTGCAATCCCGCCACATGCAACGACGCGGCCAACGATGTCAGAAAGGCCTTGTCGATTAAACTTCTCCATTGCCTTGAATGTGCTTCTTCAGTTTCTCGATCGCGCGCACCCAAGTCATTCGCGCGACGTCACCTGAAACACCCAACTTTTCACCGATCTTCGAAAACGCTAACCCTTCCTCGTGACGCAACCGAAGCACCTCTTGATCCTTCGGCGGAAGCGATTGCAGGCCGTTCTCAACCGCGGAAAACCTTTCTTTGTTCTGTAACATCTTGCTGGGCGTGCCACTGTCTTCGAAATTGCTGCTGGGCAACCCAGCTTCACTGGCGACCGATCGCTTTTTTTGAAGATGGAACCGACGATTATCTTTGATCCGATTATTCAGCGACGTCCGCAGCCAAGCCTTCAGCTCCGCTTCACTTTCACCAGCAAAAGTCCCAATGTTTTGATGCAGCTGAACAACCGTGTCTTGCACCACATCCGAAGGAGACGTGCGACCTGCCAAGGCTGGATCAAGCTCGCGATTTGCGATGAACAGCAGGTAAGGGCGGTACTGGTTGAGAATTTTTGTCAGCGCCCCTTCGTCGCCGGATTTGGCGAGCCTTATCGTTTCGCGCCCAATGCCATCGGAGGGATCGGGCGGGGCGGGGTTTGACGAAGGAGGGAGGGACGGCATACTGAGCAACTCGAAATTTCTTTAACTCGCTTTAGCTCCCATAACCGAGTGAGCCGAGTGAGGCAGACACCGGTTACAAGCACTAATTACATCTCCAATGTTAATCTGTTAATGAAACAAAGCAAAGGTTGGAAAACTGAACGAGGGATCCGAACGATGCTTTCGCCCTCAACTATCTCGCACCTGCCTTCATCCTTTTTTCACCTTAAAACACAATGCCGTTCAATGAAGGCCATTTTCGTTTAACGACAAGCCGGCAGGCGACCGCGTTTGGCCCCGCCTAAACACCGACGCCTGCCGGCTAATCGTTAAACTGACGACATAACTGTGAGCCAAACAAATCAGTCCATTGAACGGTATTGCCTTAAAACATCCCTCCCCTGCATCGTGCGGGTAGCGTTCTGGTTGGGTGAAATGGCTTGAATTACTTTGCAAACTTGAGCTTGAGCGCTTCCCAAAAACATGAGCAGGCCGAATCCGTTTTTAGAGGGATGAAGTATCTTGTTTTAACGTGGGCGATCGCAACCCCGCGACACTCGCAAATCCCCAGCCATTTATTCGCGGCTGTGAATCGTTGGTTTTGAAAAATGTTTCCACCGGTGCCCGCCCAAATCACAAAAATCGCGAATTCACACCGACCACTTTCCGAAAAATTGACAGGGCGTAACCGCCCTGTATTTCAGTATGAAAAAAATCGCACCCCAAATCACTTTCACGACTCTGATATTGTTGGTGGCAAATTTTTGCTTTGCGTCCGACCGTCCCAATGTCTTGTTGATCGTCACCGATGATCAAGGCTACGGCGACATGTCGTGTCATGGCAATCCATTTTTCAAAACGCCCAACCTCGATCGCTTGGCCGCACAAAGCGCTAATTTGGAGGACTACCACGTTGATCCCGTCTGCACCCCCACAAGAGCCGCCCTGATGACAGGTCGCTACAGTTCCAGGGCAGGCGCTTGGGCCGTAGTCCAGGGTCGGCAATTACTCAAACGCGATGAAGTCACCATGGCAAATGTTTTTGCCGATTCCGGATACCGGACTGGAATGTTTGGAAAATGGCACCTTGGTGACCCTTGGCCATTCGCTCCACGACATCGCGGTTTCCAAGACGTCCTCCGGCACCTCGCCGGGGGAATCGATGAGATCGGCAACCCTACAGCCAACGACTACTTCGACGACACGTACTATCGCAACGGTCTGCCAGAGAAGATTGATGGTTATTGTACCGACGTGTTTTTTGACGAGTGCTGGCGTTTCATCAGCCAAGAATCTGACAAACCTTTTTTTGCCTACCTGCCGCTCAACGCCATGCACAGTCCGCACACCGTGCCCGCTGAATACTCGACGCCGTTTTTAGAAAAAGGCCATTCACAACAACAAGCCAAATTCTTCGGGCAAATTATCAACTTCGACCAACAGTTGGGAATACTGCTCAATAAGCTCGACCAAACGCAACGCGCCGATAACACGATCGTTATCTTCATGGGCGACAATGGCACAGCCCAAGGCGTGGTCAAAGACGATCCTCAAAACAGCTTCGATGCTTCGATGCGCGGACAAAAGGGTTCCGTCTTCGACGGCGGGCATCGCGTGGCTTGTTTCGCGCGATGGCCAAATCAATTTCCGTCAGGCGTGGAGCTTCAGCAATTAACCAGTTGCCGTGACTGGCTGCCGACGTTGATTGATTTGTGTGATCTTCAGCCCTCATCTCCCATCCATTTTGACGGGCAAAACATCGCTCCGTTGTTGACCGGAAAAACGAAGCCATGGCCCGACCGCACCATGTTCGTGCAAAGACAGCCCGACCAACCAAGATTACCCCGCGGCGGCAATTACCCGCACTTCGCGGTGCTCACCGAGCAATGGCGATTGGTGAACAATCAGTTATTTAACATCCAAGACGATCCAAACCAAAGCCGTGACGTGGCAAGAAACCATCCTGAAGTCGTTGCAACACTAAACCAAAAGTACCAACAGCATTTCGCGGATGTTTTCGCTGACAGCGTTGCACACGAAAGGTTCACCGTCGGCAACGCGGCCCAAAACCCGACACTGTTAACCGTGCGCGACTGGCACCCCACCAACGGCCGTGTGATCTGGCAGCAACCGCAACTGGTCGACAACGCGCTGGAGATCAATGGGTTCTGGGCCATCGATGTTCAACGGGCCGGCAGTTACATCGTCCGGCTGTCACGTCTTCCGCGCGACGCGCCACAACCGATGCAAGCGGACCTAGTGAAACTGAAGATCGGAGAACAAGAGGCACAACAGCAAATCGACGCCAAAGATACGCATGCCACTTTCGA
This sequence comes from uncultured Pirellulaceae bacterium, assembly GCA_964408465.1. Classification (GTDB taxonomy): domain Bacteria; phylum Planctomycetota; class Planctomycetia; order Pirellulales; family Pirellulaceae; genus Mariniblastus. The sequence continues at coordinate 19,862 of CAYOZV010000059.1, read as the reverse complement.
AATGAAACTCCCCGCCGGCCCCACACGGGTTCAGTCGTGGCTATCGGGAGCAGATTCTGGCCAGCGCGGAGCTTACTTCATCGAGTTCACCAAAAAACAAACTCCCTAACGGGCACAGTAGAAGTGGTTTCAAAACGGATTCAGATTGCAGGGCCGGTTCCCACCGGCCGATGTTTCACGGAATTAGGCCGGTGGGAACCGGCCCTACTTTGGGTTTTGAAACTGCGTCTAGCCTTTCACTCCCAGGCTGTGATTTTTTAAAACAGCAGGCCGCGCAATATCAGCCTCTCCACGCAGCTGTGCGACAACGAAAAAAACGGCGCCCCACCCTTTGATGAATCGCCGCCTAATTCGAAACTCCTAAATTGCTCTCACGCCACGGCGCTACCAGCCGATCAGCATGTTCGATTCGATGGCTTTGCGAGATTGCTCGAGGTCGTTTCCGGTTTCCATCATGTAAAGACGAATCGCATGAACCTTGTCACCGGAAGCGCGCGAGAGACAGTCACGGGCTTGGCCGCAAACATCAGCGGCCCCAGCGTTGACGCCCAGAATACCTTTGGAGATAACCCAACTATCGCGCGGCCGCTTGGTCAACCGAACAATGCTCTCCCCCGGGAACGAGCCCTCGGCGACCGCCGTTGCATTGCCCTCGTCGTTGGCCCAAGTGATGATGATGTGTGATTCCGTTTCGACTTCAAAAAGTGGCATAGCTTACTTCCTTCTGTAAATTGAAATAACAGACCGACGCGTCACGGATTCCAAACACAATCCATGCGTTGGTCAGCATCGCCACGACGGTCAATTAAGTTTTACAAAACAAGAACGCCAGTGATGTAAAAAATGTCCAATTAACCGAATTATATTTTGCTCGACGGCGGTCGATAACTGCAGGTTGCCACTGATGTGATTCAAAACAACTGCGCTGAATCTTCCCCTCGGATTTCAAAACCATCCCCCGCAATAACCCCAAACGCTAACGAGCAAACATCGCACCGATACGGCAAGCAATTCCAAAACGGTTCTGCCCAACGGCGCGGCGATACCGCCAGCCCCCTCAATGCCCCAATCCCCCTGTCTCAGCCCGTTTGATTGTTGAAATTCTTACAAATAATCCCAACAGTGATGAGAGCCAAACCTGTAACAAGGTGTCTCCCAACCGCAGTTAATTGGCCAATAAAAAACCAAGGCACAATCCTTCCAAGGAAATCGCCAAACCACGGCCAAGCCAACACCAACCCAAGCATTAACGGGATATTTCCAACCACTAGAGCCATTTGTCACAGCAAATTCCTACCCAAGGGTTTGCATCTTCTTCAAAATGACATATAATTTGGGACCGGTTTCTCCGCGGTCAGCGCAGTTGACCCTCAATTTCCTTATCTTATTCCTACCTGTCCATTTCCGACCATGTCGTCGGCGCGCCCATTTTTGCTTGCGAGGCAAGTTCTGCGTGCACTTAGCCTTTGGTTTTTTGCACTGCAAGTCTTTCTCGGCAACAGCTTATCTTCCAAAATCCGTAACAAGAGATCCCTCATGCGCTCTACCCTCAGCTTCCTCTTCCTTGTTTTGTTGTCCTTTCCCTTTGCCGCAGGCGATGCATCAGCACAGAGCAGCCTCTACCTTGAGGATTTTACAACCAATCAAACCCTGAGGTATGCGTTCGGAACATTCGACAACCCCGGCGCCAACGCGTTCAATTCCTCGGGCGTTGAAACAAACATCCCAGCCAGCTCGGATTCATTCGGTGGCCTCGGCGTTTCGCCAACGATTCCTTCGGTAAGTATTTCCGGAACGACGTCCATTGAAGTTGTCGCCAGGGCCGATGCTGGGAATCAAAGCGATTTGGTTATTTCGATTCGTGAAACGCCCGATGACGGACAGGAGTTGGGGGAGTTCTTTTCGTACACGATTGCCCGCAGCAACTTCCCCACCGGCGGAGGATTCAGGACGGTCTCCATCGATCCCGCCAGTGGATACAATGGCGACATGACTGACGGAGTCCTCAACGGATCGCTCAGTGATACAGGAATCCAATCCCCCTTCAATGGAACTGCCGCCCATCACTACACCGTTCAAAGCGTCAACTTCATTGGACCTGATTCAGGCACCGTTTCCGAACCTAATGCGGACTGTGATCGTCCCGTGTCAGTTCACGGCAATTTAAGTGTCAGCGGAACTCACATCGTTGATCAGAACGATAACATCGTCAGCTTCGCCGGTAACAGCTTCTTTTGGTCCAACACAGGTTTTGGAGCAGAGAAGTATTACACCAAAGAAGTCGTTGACTGGCTTCAAGAAGATTGGAACGCGACCATCGTCCGCGCCGCGATGGGCGTCGATGAATTCGGTGGCTATTTATCTGACCCCCAAGGCAACAAAGATCGAGTCAAAACGATTGTAGACGCGGCGATTGCAAACGGGATGTATGTCATTATCGATTGGCATTCCCACCACGCCGAAGACTACCAGTCCGACGCGATTGCCTTCTTTCAGGAAATGGCACAGACGTACGGCAATACTCCAAACGTCATCTACGAAATCTACAACGAGCCATTGCAGGTCTCGTGGTCCAATACAATCAAACCCTACTCCGAAGCCGTCATCAGCGCGATTCGTGCCATCGATCCCGACAACTTAATCATCGTCGGTTCTTCGACTTGGTCACAGGATGTCGATATCGCTTCGCTAGATCCGATTTCGGGTACCAACATTGCTTATACGTTGCACTTTTATGCCGGCACCCATGGAGCCTCGCTTCGTGCAAAGGCAGAAACGGCGATGGACAACGGACTTGCATTGATGGTAACAGAGTGGGGCACCGTCAACGCCGACGGCGATGGTTCGGCTGATGTTGCATCCACCCAAGCGTGGGTCAATTTCATGGACCTGCACGGGATTTCGCATTGCAACTGGTCCGTCCACGACAAACGGGAAGGCGCGTCGATCCTCCAGCCCGGTGCCAGCACCAACGGTGGATGGTCGCAATCCGATTTGACGACCTCGGGATCCTTGGTCAGAGGAATCATCCAAGACTGGATCACGTGCATAGCAGAGCCCGTCCAACCCGCCGTGCTGCTGGGCGATGCCAACCTCAATGATGTCGTTAACTTTTTGGACATCCCAGCATTTATATCATTGCTGACATCCGGCAATTACTTGTCCCAAGCCGATTGCAATGAAGACGGTGCCGTGGACTTTTTGGATATCGCGGCCTTCATCCAGATCCTCACCGATGCGTAACGATGCGTAAGCGGCCGATCAGCCGCGCGTCAACCTTAGATCGCATTTGCTTACTGACCAGAGACCTCCCCGCGCCGCGGCGAGGTCTCTTTTTTGTTTCACGATAATCAGGCAGGCGCCGGCGTTTGAGAATCACTCTGCCCGCCGCCGCTGATCGTTGAAAAACCTACACCCGCACCACGCGTTCGAATTCTCCATCTGAAATCCCATAGTGGTCAGCACTCAACGAATAATTATCGTTGATCCACTGCTCGATCATCGGAATTCGATCGCTATCGAGATGCGCTGCCACCGTCAGTGTCTTGCCCATCACAACCTCGCGCAGCTCATGGTCTTCCACGACCATCTGCCCGCCCTTGATTACGTAACGCGGCACGGAGAACATCGTTTCGTAATTCTCATTGGGCGTGTAGACCGTGATGTCAGCATCTCCACCGACGCCCAGATGCCCTTTGTCCTTGAGCCCCAAGATCCGCGCCGGACCGCTGCGGGTGATGATCGCGATCTCATTGAGAGAATACTCACGATCTAAATGGGCCAGTTCACAGTGCTCCAACACCTTCGGGCTGACTTGCTTCAGCTTTTCCTGCCGGTAACTGGCGTCCATCAGCAAACGTATAATTTGCGGATACGCCATGAAATTTCCACCATTGGGATGATCGGTGCTCATCACCACCTGCCACGGATCGTCGACCATCAGATACCACTCCAACCCAATCGCCCACTGCAAGCTATGAATGAAGTTCTTGTTTTTGTAGTCGATCGGCGACACGCCACATCCCGATTCCAACTCCGTATCGGCGCAATACCATTTGCTGCCGTTGATCTGCTGAAGAAAATATCCCAGCGGACCATCGCCGGTCATGCTGGTCGTTGGTCCAAACATGACCTGCCCCACATCGACGGTGATGTGGGGGTGATCGTTTACAAACGCCGCCAACGGAGCGACTTTGGAACACAGCGAATCTTCGACCGCGTCACCACCGCCGTAACTGTGAAACTGAATATGAGCGATGTGACCGCGCTGATCCTCCAACGTTTGCATCGTCTGTAGGGTCGTCTGCCAGTTGCCGGGTAAACCGAGATTGTTGGTGTGAATGTGTACCGGATGCGGCAAGCCCAACCGATTCGCCGATCGCGTGATCTGTTTCAATATCGCCCGCGGTGTCACACCGAAACCATCGACGGTCTGATCCAGGTCCGTCGCATTGCCAGCGCGGTGCTGCTTCCAAAGTTCCACCCCGCCCGGATTGACGATCTTGGGCGCAAAGGCACCGACCTTGTGAATCAGCCAACCCAAAAAAGCGTCCAACCGCGCATCGTCGCCCGCCGCAATCGCCTCCATCACGAAATGATTGTTTCCAATCAGCGTGTAAAATCCCGTGTCGACATTAGGGATTTGATTGAACTCGTGGTGGGCGTGGCGGGCGGCCAATGGCGAAATCGCGGCATCAAAACACGTCGTGTATCCCAAGCCGGCGTACTTGTAACCCGTGGTGAATATCGTCGGCACACTGCCCATCGCACCGCTATGGAAGACCGATCGGTCCAGCATCCTCTTGGGCTGCTCGTTGCCGCGATATTGCTCGGGCAGCATCTTTCGCGCGGTGTTTACTTTGGGGCCCGCGATGTGACAGTGCATGTCGATGCCGCCGGGCATCACGACCATGCCCCGCACGTCAATCACGCGCACCGCCACTTCGTCGTCGACCGGAGGGGCCACGATCTTTCCATCGCGGACGTAGATGTCGGTCACTTCCCCGTCGATACCGTTGGCAGGATCGTGAACGGTGCCGTTAGCAAGTTTCAAATAGCTCAAGCTGGCGTCTCTGTTTCAGGTAGGTGGACGAGGGCACGCGCGAAGCCCCTGCAATAAAGTGTAAAAATTGCTTCCAAGGAAATCAAACCAACATTGAACCAACATCAAACCGGAACCGAAGTTCAGGACTCGTGGCGTGGTGACATCGCCCACCTCCACCTCC
>CAYOZV010000059.1:0-14537 GCA_964408465.1 uncultured Pirellulaceae bacterium | reverse complement strand
CCACCTCCACCTCCGCGAGGGCGACGGCGCGAAACCTAACGCGGCTTGTTGGGCCGCCATTTTCGTTTTTTCTTTTTCGCGATATCCACCGTTTTAATGCTCGCGTTAATCTCACTCAAACGTTGGTCACCGGAGATCGTCTCTTCGATGTCCGACAGCATCGAATCGAGCTGTTGATAGTTAGCGTCGATTCGGCTGAGCCGTTTTTGAACGTTGGGACTGTCGCAGGTGATCGCGCTGTGATCAATTTCGATCTGGCGGCGTTTTAGTTTTTCAGCTGAAAAGAATGCCATGTCTTCGAGCTCGACGGAAAAATGGGACAACCAATCATGCCCCTCATAGGCCAACCACGAAGATACTCTTTATCTTCGTACGAATTATAATCGGAACGATCCTGCCTGTCAGCCGTCTCAAGCGCGGTCGAGTTTATCAATCGGTCGGGTTAAGCGGCTGATTAACTTTAGGGAATTAGAAGCCGCCCGTTTTCAGCGGCTCTGTCGGAGAAAATCGCGGAGCCACGTTATTCCTATGGTCTATTTGTACTGTAGAAACCACGATTCACTTCCCACATTTTGTCTGCTGCTATCTCCAGCGAAGGCGTTCTCAGTAAAAATGCATTGGCAACGACACAATTTGAGCCATTTTTTGGCAAGCACGTTGATAGTTGGCATGTCCATTTTCTGCACCCAATCCGCCCGCTGCCAAAGTTTCGTCACGCCAGAACTCCCCCTCAGCAAAACCGTCGACGGGCAAATTTATGGCAGTATAGAAAACAGCGTCATCCAAGAACGATTCGTCCAAGGACGTGTGGACCCAGACCGCCAACTGCAGGGACGCGTCATTGAGGGCCGAGTTCTCACCGGGCAAAACGGACAGCTTGGCGACATGACGCTACGATTTCCCGACAGCGCTGATTCCACCACCTCCAACGACAACGGCGCGATGGTCTTTGGCCCGATCGACATCGACCCGTTACCGGCGATCCCGCCTCAACAAATCACAGGCCCATCCCAACGGCAAAACCAGCAAATTTCTTCGCCCGATCGACGCAGACCTAAACCCGACCTCCGCGAAATCCCCAATCGCGAAATCATTCGGCAGCGCTATCCCGATGGCAATGTTCAAATCGCTCGGCACGTGATGCAGGACGCTGAGGGAAATTGGGTCAACGATGGTCAGTGGAAGCTATTCGACCAACAGGGCGCGATGATCGCCGCGGGCAGCTATCGCCATGGCGCGATGGAAGGCAAGTGGTCGCGGCTGCACACGGCTGGATCGGGAGGCATTTTTAGCAACGTGCCGTTCATCGAGTTTGACGGGCCGTACGCCTCGCACGCCAATTTTGAATCCGGCAAACTCTCGGGACCGTGGATTATCCAAGACCGCAAAGGCCAGAAGATTCTCGAAATCCCATACAAAGACGGACGACGTAACGGGGTCGCGGTGTGGTATCTTCCCGAGGGAAGAATCCATCGACGTATGGAATTCGCAGACGGGGTTCCGGTGGGCAAATTAGTCGAATACGACAATCAGGGGAAAATCCGCCGCAAGGAAACTTACAAAGACGGCATGAAGATCGTCAACAACGTAACTTACTATCGACCCTCGGGGCAAAAACGCCAAGAGTCAATCGTGCAGCGCGGACGGCTAGCGCTGCAAGGGGAAGACGACTGGTGGGAGGCCAAGCCAGCGCCGATGATCGTCACCGGCCAAGACGTACAGCATGGTCCCGTTCGTTCTTGGTTTGAGAACGGCCAAACCAAAATGGTCGGAAATCTAGTCAAAGATAAACGCGTTGGCAAATTCATCTGGTGGCATCGCAACGGCACCAAACAGCTGACCGGTCAGTATGACGAAGCGGGTAACAAAACGGGGCGTTGGCGTTGGTGGCACGAAAATGGCATTAAATCCATCGACGGAAGCTACACCGACGGGGAAGCCGCTGGGCCCTGGCAATGGTGGAACGAGCAAGGCAAATTGATCAACGAAGAAGATTTTGACAAATCAGATGTGCTGACGATGACTTCCGAGGATCCATCGAATGACGAAGGTTCAGAACGATACAATCCCGACGATGCCTTCGGAGAAGATCCAGACCAGAGTTCGATATTAGACGATGGCGAGGCGGTCTCAGTGGATGCCGGCGATCGTGACAGTGGTGGCGACCGCGGCGACATCGACAACGATATCGACACCGATGATTTAGAGGGTATCGAACCGGAGTCCTTTGAAGGCGAAGAGATGCCCGAACCCAGAGATAGGCAAATGCCCGCGGTGTTGCGAGAAAGCAATTCAGATTCGCAGATCGAAGCATTCTTTCAGATCCAAGACGATCAATAATTCTCCGCCGCAGGCGCACGTGCGGCGGCAACGTCGCCACCGCTTCGGCGATTTCCAACAATCGCCAGCCCCGCATATCCGTTACAGCCGGACTCTCTTGAAGACGCTCTCCGCGTCGCTTCTATGATCGTGCGAATTGGCAAATAGGCGCACCCCATCACTGCGAATAAGCTTGGTAGCACCGTTGAAATTATTCGACGCTCTCTCAAATTGTTACCGACCGGCGTTTGTGCATCTTATGAATTTGTTTGTCACCGCCATCTTTGCCCTCTGTTACTGCATCGCAGAATTTTCGCCGCTGGTGGAGGTTGATCACTGCGCGTTGCGGCTGATGATGGTCCTCACGGTGACGTTGATTGCTCCCCTGATGGCGATGCTGCAAACGCGCTGGGTGGCCAACAGCCTGATTCAATCGCGCGACTCTTGGGATCTCCAAAACACCATCGTCAGTCGACTCTCACGCAATCACAGCGTTGTCTGGGCCGCGACGGGCCTGTTAGTCTTCGCTGTTTTGGATTGGCCGTCTCTGGTGGCCAAAACGTGGCTGCTTGCCGACGTTCCTGTGCTGTATGAAATAGTCCTGCTGAGCCCGCTGATGCTGTCGCTGATTGGTTCGTGGTTTGCGTTCTTTGACATACAACAACTCTACCTCAGCCCCGGCAAACGATGGAGCATGAATTGGCACAAACGATGGGCCTTTGTAAGCGTGCGGATGCGCGTTCATCTCATGACGATGCTGGTGCCGTTATTGTTGCTGCTGACGGGACTTCGATTTTCGCATTGGATCAAAAATTTCTCGGTGCCGCAAATTGTTTTGGCCAGTGCATTGCTGGGACTTTGGATCAGCGCGGTCATCCCGTTTTTGTTTCTGTTTATTTGGCAGACCCGCCCCATCTCCGATAGGCAACTGCTCAAATCTCTTCGCGCGGTTTGTCAAAACAGCGGCGTCAGCATCGCGCGCATGCGTGTCTGGAAAACGGGCAACCAAATCGCCAACGCAGCGGTAACGGGATTGCTGCCGGGGTTCAGGATCGTGCTGTTGACCGATGCGCTGCTCAAACATTTCACATTGGAGGAGGTCACCGCCATCGTTCGTCACGAGGTCGGCCACGTCAAACTGTTGCATCTACCGCTGAAGATCTTTTTTGTGGTGCTGCCGATGGTGGCTTTGATCGTTGACCAAACACACGCCCACGGAATCCACCAATGGCTGGCCAACGCCGTGGGAGCAAGTGGTGTCTTTGGCTTCTCCGGCGCTCAGGTTACGCAATGCGTTATCGCCGTGCTGTTTATCATTTATCTCTTCGCCGTTCTCCGCTGGCTCAATCATCGCCTCGAACACGAAGCCGATCTCTTCGCCGCGATGGAACTGGGGCCAAACCACTCCCCCCAAACCAATCAACACACACGATCGGCGTTGGAGAAACTTGGCGCGATCGCACCGCAGCAACTGAATCGGTCGACGTTTTTGCACCCCTCGATATCGTCTCGAATCGCGCTGCTGGAATCGGCTGAGCGGGACGGATCAATCGCCAAAACGTTTCAGCGCAGCCTGCGCCGAAGAAACTTGGTGATTCTCATCCCCTGGGTCGCGCTGCTGTTGATTGCCGCATCGTCATCCTGGCCCTTGATGCAGACGCCGTGATTCCTCTCCTGGACGACTTTATCGCAAAGACTTTATCGCAAAGACTTTTAGCGCAACGGCGCCAGCCGTCCGGTGTCGCTACCAAAACAACGAGGGCACGACGAGGCCGCGCATCCCTACGCCGCTGATTCACGGTGCGGCTGGAACTCATAGCCGAATTCCACGATGTCGGCCTGATAGGCGGCCGCGACCAGCTCCGTTGTCTTCGTATCGTAGTGCTGTTGATAGATCGTGCGGCGAGTCTGATTGAGGCGTTTCAATTTTGAGGAAATGCTCAATCGCTGAGCTACCTTCTCAAAGTCCGCGTCAAGATTCTCAAAGCGTCCCACGAAATCAACCACGCGTTGGCCCTCATGGATCAAGAACGAACTCTGCAGCCGAAACCGACCATCGCAGCGCCACCTTACATATTCCGAAAAACCACCGAGACACTTGACCTCTGCGTGGAACTGATGCCTGGTCTTTTTTAGAATGTACTTATAGTGTGATAGTTCCCAGTCCCACGGATTTCGCACGAACGCGAAACTGAATTTCGCATTAAAACTCTCCAGGGATGTCTGCGTGATCAATTCGCTGGCGGTCATGTGGTCGGGATAAGGATCCGGACCGAATTGCGAAATACCAATACGCTTGAGCACGTGATTGGCGGGCTCCTTCCAAACCGGCATCGCGTGACGCCGCAGCGCCCGCCTGATGCTCGTTCCGGCCGTCTTGAAGATGTGAACAAAGATGAAATGATTGCGGTTGGAAACGATCATAGGATGGCAACTTTTTAAAACGCAAACAATAAACCGCGCACAAAACAACAGAACAAAAAAACGGACAGGGCACTCAAACCGCCACGCCGACAAGCTCCGCCTGATTGCACCGGACTTCTGATGGCTTTTGATATACAGGGATTCGCGGCGATCAGCAATTGAGTTTTGCGATCGCCTCGAATTGTAATATTTACAATTCGCCGTCGACGGTCAGGTCCGCGACCGAATGACCCGCGTTATCCGGCAATTCGTCAGGAAAAACCAACGATGACGGCAATCAAAGACTTTTGGGAAAAATCATTCGACTTTTGGCTGTCGTGTCCTAACTTTTAATGTTGCCTGATCGGTTATCGAAGTTAACTTCGCGCGATCCCCGGGCAAACTCTTATCTCACCAAAGGCAACGAACATGGAATTAGCCCCGCCAATCACGCTGAGCCAGCGCGTTGAACATGCAATCGTTCACAACCCCCATCTCAACGGTTGTAACATTCACTACCAAACTGATGACGCAGGAAAACTGACCATCGAAGGGGAAGCAGAAACCTTCTTCGCCAAGCAAATGGCTCAAGAGATTTTAAGACGTGTCAAAGGCGTTCAGCGGATCGAGAACGAATTAACGGTTGATTGGTAAACCCGCGGAGCTCGACCTTGGCCTCACCTTGGCCTAAGGCTCGACCCTGGCCATTTCACACCATCGCAACGCACCGGCTGAACATGGGTGCCCCAGCGAATTAAATCTTCTTAGAACTTCTTCCGGATTTCCATGCGTATCCCTGAAACGTCATCATCGTTTCGCAAGAACCCCATCATGCCATCAGCCCGAAAGATGACTGAGTTGGACAAGGGCAGCTGATAACGAAAGCCAACGCCGTATTGATCGCCTTGGGCTCTGCGAGTTCCCGCATCGCCCATCACACCCAACATGGCCGTTTCCAGGACAAGCTGCTGGCTGAATTCGCTTGAGAGAATATTGATCCCTGCCGCAAACCCAAAAGTATCGTTGGCGGTGGCGTCTAAGGTTGGATACCCTGTTAGGTTATCCGATTCGAACAAGATCCCCGTGTTTCGCAACACGCCTCCGGCTGCTCCCGCGCGAGCGACCGACTGCGGCCGATCAAACCCGGCAAACATATTAAAATAAGGCACGATGTTGGACGGGTGGCCGGTGATCAAACTGTTCTCCGACAACAGCAACACGCCGTCGGCCGTGTTCTCCACGACGTCGGTCGACTGTCCCGCGTTGACAATCACGCGCGTTGAGTTTGATAAAAAGCGTCCATATCGACGCGTGTATCCAATACCGATGTTGTGGTAACTGCGATCGTCAAACGTGCGGTCATCCAAAAACGCATAGTCCACTTCGATGTAGCCGTTGAGCGCCTCGATGAAGCTGGCGATGCCCATGACGCGTGCCGCGCTATCGTCGCCGGGGAAAGCATCACTGACCAATTTGTCGTAACCGGCAAAAAACGTGATGTCCATATTGCTGATGTTGAAGCGCGGGCTGTTCTTGGCCGGCAACGTGGCGGCGAAGCCCAGAATCGCGTCCTCCATCCAAATACCGTTTTGAAACACTAGCGGAATAATCCCGACGGTGAATGGCAGATCAAACGGCATCGTTTTGTTGATCGCGCCGCCCACAATCGCTCCTAAGTCGCCTTCGAAGTATCCAAAATCAATATTGGCGTCGCCTTCAAAAACGTAACGATCTTCGTCCAATAAATACCTATTATGCTGAGCACCTCCGGTCGGTGAAACGAACGCGTGAAAGCGTTCGGTGCCGGTCAGTTTCAAATCGAAATCTAAATTCAGCTGAGTCGCGATCAGCGAATCGCTGTTATTGTTTTGATTGTTGGAAGCATACGCCACACGTGAATCGCCAAATATCAAAAACTGCGGCGTGACGTTATTATGAAAACCCAAAACCGATGAACCGGGACTCAACTGCCCCAGTTGATACCACGGTCGACCGCATTCGACCAACGGACGCTGATTCGCGTTGAGCGTTTTGCCTTGGTAGACATTCATTTGCGTACCAGGGTCGTAAGGCAAGTACGGATTGAGGGCGTCGGCGGAGAAGTCCGAAGCCAACGGTTCAATCAAATGAGCACAGTCATCGGTCAACGGTTTATCTTCGATGTAGTGGTCGCCAATTTTGGGCTGAGCCGCGAGTTTGAAATCGTCTTTGGCCGATGCAGGTTTGGACGGTTTCTTATCGCCTTTTTTAGGTGCGGCGACAACTTTCTTTTTCTTCTTCGCTTTCGCCTTAGGTTTGGCTTGGGCTTTGGGCTCGGGCTTGGCCTTCGGCTGGGGCTCGATCGCCGCAATCCTGTCGGCCAACTGCTGGGGGAATGCGTTGACCGAAACGCCGCTGAACGGCCCCACTTGAGGCCCCGTAATCTCTAACTCTGCCGAGGCAGCGACCGCGGCGAACGTGCGTGGATCAGAATTCGCCTCCGGCATTGGCATCGGCAAGGACCGCAGGCGTCGCGCCGAAGCAAAATCGGGGAGGTCTGGCTTGACGGTTTGGAAAGGAGCAGGACTCGAATTTTCAGACGTAAAACTTCCGATTTCCGCATCGCGAATTTCGAAAGACGACATCTCACTTCCAAAATCCTTCGATTGCTCTCTCAGCTCGACAGGCTGCGGTTTACGTTCCCCCAGCAACGGCAACGAACGAATCTCAAAGTCGCGATCCGCAGAATCTTTGCCGTCTTTCACTCGCGATTCACCAACTTCGAAATTAGAAATTGGAAATTCAAAATCATTCAGTTGCGGTCTGTCATCAATCGACGCTGGCTCCTGATGGGCACTTTCAGGCAATGACCGAAACTCGAATCCCCCGTCATCGCCGGCTGCATCGGCGCCGATGCCACTGACCATCTTCGGCAGCGGCTCAAACGTCAGAGCGTTCGCCTTTGGCAACGGCGAGATCTCCCATTCATCTTGAGTCGGAGATGCGGGCAACGTCGGCAAGTCGCTAATTTCAATCGTCGCTTCTACCGTCTTCGACGCGGGCTGCCTGGACGTAGCGGCCCAGGTTTGAGCTGGCACTTCCAGATCGGTGGATGCCAATTCTGGTCCGCCAAACCGGTGCGCAGCTGCCAGCCAAACGACGGCGGCGACGACCAGCGCTGCGCAGATTACAGGTTTCGAGATGTGGGCAAACTTATTCACTAACGAACCTCAAAGGTAACGGTATTAACGTGAAAATCTGCAATCCACTCGTTCATCATGCGTTCCATCTCCGGCGTCGCATCACAAAACCGCATGAAGTAAATTGGTTCCGCCCGAGAACGCATTCGCACGCTCAAACGATAAGTTCCCGGTTGATTGATGAGGTCAGCCGGAATGGAAAACTTGGCGTTGCGGGATCCCAACGCCGGAATCGAATGGCCTTCCATGCGAATGCCCGGTGGATGATTGAGAACGGTCACCGGTTGGGCCGCGGGGCGAATGAAAGGCAGCTGGTCAACATCGAAGTTGATCGGCAAGTACATTTCGCGCTCGGTGCCTTTGACGTTGGACGTTAAAAATTTAGTCTGCAAATTGAACAGCTGGTCATCGAACGGAATCAGCCGCGCCAACACGTCCAACGAATGATTGTCCGCCAAGTCGCCATGCGAATCGACATACCCCGTCTCCCAGATACGCTGTCCGTTGGGATCAATCAACACCACGTTCATCCACAGTTGTGGCTGAGCCCCCAAGGAACCGCTGGGCATGTTGTGGCCAGGGTTGGTGTTGGTCAAACAGTATCGGAAGTTCAACCGGCGTCCAGCGGTCGGACGGTCGGCGAAGAAAGGACCATCCAATTTGGACCCGTTCTCCAGCAGCTGCCGGCGGAGGTCTTTTTTATAAGCTAACTTTTTGAGATTCTCGGTGATGATCTCACGCGCTTCGACACGGTCATCGGCGTCTTGCCACGCCGATGGGAAGTAGTCACCTGCCAAACCATCGGCGACATCATCTTCGTATTTTTCCTTACCCCAGTCCGATCGCCAGTCAAACGACAACCATTCATTAAACGTCCACTTGTCGGCTTCGGTCGTTTGCGGGAACACGCCAGGATGGGCGATCGAGTAACCCGGTCCGTAGAACATGTGGTTGGAGTGTTTACGTTCGGGGTTGACGACTTTGCCGGCAACGACCGCCGCCGGCCCGAAAGAATATCCCGCGTCCACACCCGGCACGATTCCCATATGACAGTCTTGGCACGACACCCCCTCCTTACACGCGGGAGAAGCTCGATACTGATCCCAGACAACTTCCAGTTTAATGCCGGGCTTCACGGCCACCTGATGACACGACGCACAAAACGAGGACTGCGAAAGCTCCTCGAACTGGATGCTGCGGCGATGCATTGGCTGACCGACGCCTTTGTCGTGAGGATCCGTTTTGACCTTGTACTTACCGGCGTATTTTGCCGCCGTGGCAACGCCCTTGCCGTCACTACCTCCGTAGACCGGATCGTAAACGCCGCCCGGTTCGATGCGACGTTCGCCATCGGTTTTGGTGTAAGGTGTTTTGACGCGATGACAGGCAATGCAGGTCACACCTTCGCGGAACACAGCCGGTCCGTCCCAGATCGCTTGGTCGCGCCGCAGTCCCATCGTGGTGGCCACCGGTGCGTGACAACGCAAACAGAAGTACCCAATCGTGCCCGAAGTTAACTTGTTGATCTTGTCTTCAAAGACATGAAACATCGGAGAGATCGAGGCATACGCATGACTGCTGGAGGCCCACTCGTCAAAAATCTGTTCGTGGCATGTTTTGCACTCCCGCGCTGAGGGGAAAGAGTCGCGCGAGTAAATTTCGAGGTGCGGGTCAGGCCCCTCTTTGGATTCATCATCAGGGGAGGCATCATTGCCCGAAGTATCCTCGTCTTTGTTCTTTGTGGGCGATTCTTGTTCTGAATTCGTTTTACTACCTGAACCGACCGCCGAACTACCAAAGGCCGCTTGCGTCGCTTTGGCGTGCGGGTTGTATAAGGTCCCATCGGCTGCCGCGATCGTTGCTGGCGGCATGGTTTGCGGTTGCGGCGCGGCTGTTTGCATCGCTGCTGTTTGTGGCGAGGCTGGTGGTTCGTCCAAAGGATAACCGCCGGATACACTTGGGGCACCCTGGGGATACGCGCGTTGGGCCGGCGATTGCTGGAGGTACGATTGCAAATCTGTCGTGCAGGCAACGGGCAAACTCTGCAGCGTTGCCAAATCCTTTGACGACAATCGGCCGACGATGCCCTGATCCGAGGGTGGGTCGGGATAGCCGAAGTCCTTGGTGTAGGCTGCCGGCTGGACGGCGCTGGGCGGGGTCCAAAGGCTATCGACGATCTTGGGATTGAGCTCCCTACCGCGATCAACGTTGGGCTCCAGTGCTGGCCCTTGTACAAGCAGTTGGGGCTGGGCCGAATTTTGGGTGAAGAAGTTCGGCGGAACCGGCGCCGTCGATAGCACGCCGTGCCTGATAGAGGGCGTGGTGTTCCACGTCTCTGAGTTAAATTTGAAGAACGCAATTAGCGTAAAAATGACTATGCACGCACAGCCAACTACACCAATGGCCTTATTGGGGGGGACAATCATGGTCGCAAGGTTTTGTTAATCGTTAAAACTTACCAACCTTGGTGTCATCGGACACAATGTTGGGCAGACTTGATGTTTTTCACTAAAGTTTCTAAAACGCTAGCAAAAATGCTTGATTTTGCGGTGGCTGGCAGCTCCGTTACGTGGCGGTGGCTTTCCGCCGACGGCTGCTCACGGCAACTGAAAGAAAAATAGCCGACTGCGATTGGGAAAAACAACGATTTGCCAAAAAATGGCCCTTGTAGTGAACCGCGGCTAATTCCTATACTGTCGGGCTTTCGATAATCTGAATTTTGAGAGCAAGCTGCGATGAAAGTCCGCGCCAGTGTCAAACGTATCTGCGAAAACTGCAAAGTCGTCCGCCGTAAGGGCCGCGTCTACGTCATCTGCACAAATCCTCGCCATAAACAACGGCAAGGCTAATCCACCCATTGTTCAATAGAACGACGTTTCCCTCATCCATTTTGTGAAGCCCGTTCGCCGCTCGGTCACTCGATTTGTGCTTGAGCGCTCGCGTGTCGCCCGTTTGCCTCAATGGCAACGCGTTCACTCGAAACATACCACTATAAATACAATCATAAACTTTCGGCTGACTGCCGGACCTGTTTCAAGAGAGAAGTTTTTATGCCTCGTTTGCTAGGTGTTGATATTCCAAACGATAAAAAGGCCGTTGTGTCTTTGACCTATCTGTATGGAATCGGTCCACAAACCGCCCGTGATCTTTGTCGTAAAGCGGGTGTCGATCCCGATGTTAAGGCCCGCGATCTGACTGACAAAGACGTCAGTAGTATCTCGACCATCATCGAACGTGACTACACCGTCGAAGGCCCCCTTCGTCGCCACGTGCAGCAGTGCATCACGCGTCTGCGTGAGATTAAAAGCTACCGCGGCATTCGCCACCGCGTGGGACTTCCCGTCCGCGGTCAACGCACAAAAACAAACGCTCGCACCCGCAAAGGTCCAAAGAAAACCGTTGCCGGTAAGAAGGGCGTTAAGGACTTGAGATAGGTTTGAGGGCGACGACTTCTTCTCTGGGAGAATGAGACGACGTTGTCGCGACCTACCTTTTATCAGTCAGATTTTTCATCAATACAGTTTCCGAAGAAGCCCTGAAGGCTTATTTGGGTTTATTTCGGTGCATTCGCGCACGTCTTAAAATACGGCGATGCACTAAAATCTTGGAGTTAATTTACCGTGGCTAAAACAAAGAAAAAACGCGTCCGCAGAAATGTGACTTACGGCATTGCCCACATTCAAGCGACCTTCAACAACACAACCGTGACCATCACCGACACCAAAGGCGAAACGCTTTGCTGGTCCAGCGCCGGCACATGCGGTTTCAAAGGTAGTCGAAAGAGCACGCCGTTTGCCGGCCAAAGTGCCGCTCAAACGGCCGCCGAAAAAGCGATGAAGTTCGGTGTCAAGGAAGTTGAAGTCCGCGTCAAAGGCCCCGGTAGTGGTCGTGAAAGTGCAATCACCGCACTTCAAGCCGCCGGTTTGAATATTAAATCCATCGAAGATCGTACGCCGATTCCTCACAACGGCTGCCGTCCTCGTAAGAAGCGACGCGTCTAGGAATCGCCGGTTGTGCGGCTGCCATCTCCTGCTTTGGCTGGATGTTGCAGCCCTAAACATCCACGACCGGTTTCTTGCGTTCTCTTTTTTAACCCAAACAAATTACCGCAACCCGCTTGGGTTGCAATTCTCTCGGAGCAGACTCCATGCATATTCGTTGGCGAGGTTTAGAACTTCCAAGTGTCGTTGAATGTGAGCGCGAATCGCTTACTCGCACCTACGGCAAATTTATCGCAGAACCCTTTGAACGTGGCTTCGGCACAACCGTCGGCAACAGCCTTCGTCGTGTGCTGCTATCGAGCCTTGAAGGTAGCGCCGTTACCCAGTTGAAGATTCGCGGTGCTAACCACGAATTCTCTTCCATCCCAGGCGTTTTGGAAGACGTAACTGAAATCGTATTGAACGTGAAATCACTGATCGTTAAGAATTACACCGATCAGATGAAAGTCATCACGATCGAAAAAAGTACCGCTGGGCCGATCACCGGTGCCGACATTCAAACCGGCGGTGACGTGGATATCATCAACCTTGACCACGTGTTGGCAACGTTGACCGACGACGTTCCGTTCATGATGGAAATGGTTGTCGAAAACGGACGCGGCTACATCCCAGCGACCGAACACAGCGGCAACGATCACGAGATCGGAATTGTTCCTATCGACGCGGTTTACAGCCCGGTCACACGCGTCCGCTACGATGTCGAAGAGACGCGTGTCGGCCAAAAGACGAACTACGATCGTTTGACATTGGAAATTTCGACCAACGGTTCGATCTTCCCTGAGATGGCGCTGGTGGAAGCTTCAAAGATTCTTCGCAAGCACCTCAACCCGTTCGTTCAATACTCCGAACTGGGCGCTCAGGTGCATGCCCAGCCTCAAAGCAAAGGCGGCATCGACGCGGCGCTGGAGGCGAAATTAAACATGCCGATTACGGAACTGCGGTTCTCGGTTCGAGCCACCAATTGCTTGGATTGTTCAGACATTCGCACCGTCCGCGATTTGGTTCAGAAGACCGAAGACCAGTTGATGGAAATCCGCAACTTCGGCGAAACGACGTTGGTGGAAGTTCGCCAGTTGTTGGGCGAATTGGGGATGCACTTGGGAATGAAAGTTCCAAAGGCCCCGGTAATCAGCTAACCGATCGTCGCCCCGGGACATGGTCGCCTTTCGCTCCGCGAAAGTAGCGCCCTTTCGCGTTGCTAATGGCGACAATTTTAAAATAAGACATTTAACTGTTGAATAGAATTTTGGTGATACGATGAGACACAGAAGAAAAGGCCGTCAGTTAGGTCGTTCGTCCAGCCATCGCAAGGCGATGCTTAAGAATTTGGCGACCAGCCTATTTCTAACCCTACGTGACGACATGTACTACGAAGGCTTGTACCAAGCCGACGGCACCACACAGGTCAAACCTCCCAAGCACAAAGGGCGCGTCACCACGACGTTGCACAAGGCGAAAGAGGTTCGTCCATTGGTAGAAAAGTGCGTAACGCTTGCCAAAAAAGCGCTCCCGCACATCGAAGCCGCCGACGCGCTCAACACGGACGCCGATCGTGGCACCGAAGCCTGGAAGACATGGCGTGAGGGCGAAGGATGGCAAAAGTGGAACGCTGCGATTGCTCCAGCGATCAACTACCGCCGCCGTGCCTACGCACTGCTTGGTGATAAAGAGGCCGTTTCGATTTTGTTCGAAGACGTCGCGCCGCAGTTCACCGACCGACCCGGCGGATACACTCGCGTGCTCAAGCTCGCTGGCGTTCGCCTAGGCGATGCCGGTGCTCAAGCCGTCATCGAATTCGTTGGCAAAAACGATCGCGTCAAGCAAGCCGCGACGGCTGTGAAGCCGGCGTTTGCTGATGACAGCGCGACCAAAGAAGAAGAGAAGGCCGAAGAAGTCGAAGCTGAAGCCAAGGAAGAAGCCGATGCAGCAACAGAAGCTGCTCCTGCCGAAGAAGCTGCTCCGACCGAAGAGTAGTCAAGAAGAAGCAGTTAGCTCTTCAAAAACAAACAAAAGGCCGCTTGAGATTCTCTCAAGCGGCCTTTATTTATTCCGTACCTAGATCGGCAGCCTTGCGTCGGATTTACGAATGCCTCAAAATTTTGGTAGTGGATTTTGTTAAAAATCCCAGCCCACGATTAAACGCTCAAACACGCCCACAGTTCAATAAGTTCCTCCAAAAGAAATAACACGATCTAGCCAGCGGCGAACAGGATTTTTAACAAAATCCACTACGGTCTACCGGTCTACGGCCTATCGGCTAGTTAGGTCTTACCCAGAAGCTGCTCCGACCGAAGAGTAGTCAAGAAGAAGCAGTCAGCTCTTCAAAAACAAACAAAAGGCCGCTTGGGATTCTCTCAAGTGGCCTTGATTGATTCTGTACCCAGATCCGCAGCCTTGCGTCGGATTTACGAATGCCTCAAAATTTTGGTAGTGGATTTTGTTAAAAATCCCAGCCCACGATTAAACGCTCAAACACGCCCACAGTTCAATAAGTTCCTCCAAAAGAAATAACACGATCTAGCCAGCGGCGAACAGGATTTTTAACAAAATCCACTACCGCCTACCGGTCTACGGCCTATCGGCTAGTGCCGCGAGAACGAATTGGTGTTGCTTGAAACGTTGAATTTCTGGATTC
>CAYOZV010000058.1:0-24746 GCA_964408465.1 uncultured Pirellulaceae bacterium | reverse complement strand
CGCTATTAATTCTGGCGAGGTGATGATTGACATGCAAGCTCACCAGCCCTCGGCGTTTGGAAAAACAGTGCGTGAAACAAAACGCTTGTTATTAGATATTTCTGATCGTTCCATTGTCATGCAGAGAGGGCTTTTCGAACTTGTTGCCGGCGATAATTCTGGGGGTAAACTTCCACTGTTGACTGACTTTAAAGAAGTAAGCGCCGGAGAAGAAGCTTTCGTCACTCTTGTTCCGGCGAACAAGTGATATCGTGTGGGCAAGAAGTAAATCGCGACATTTTAGCTCAAAATATTTTGCCTGATTTCGCATTCGCCACGTAAACATCTACCATTTTTGGGCTCGGTTTTTGGCGATCGTGACAGTTTAAAAGTCGTCGTTTCAGATTTTTTGAAAACTATAACTTTCGTAAAAACTGGAGCGTTTCCGCCCCGCAAAGTAGTTTGGTTTTCATTGAGCATTACGATGAAAGGCGGAGCGATTCGTTTCGTCTCTTGGCGGCAGCGTTGCACAGACTTGTTAGTTTGCCGCTTTTCATTTCTACACTTTGAGGAACCAACAATGAAATATTTTGCACTCGTAGTAGCGGCTGTCGCCGTCACTCCTTTTTTTGACAACAATCAAGCAAACGCGGAAGATCTTTTTGCCGCGACAACTGGTAACAATGTAGTGGTTGTAGACAGCAATGCACCAACGGTGGTGACTCGTTCGGGCGCGATAACAGGGCTTGCAGCCACAGAGTCCATCTTTGGATTGGACTACCGAGCAAACGGTGGTGGTGTCTTCGCCATTGGTAGTCTCGGCAATGTTTACACAATCGATCAAAACTCTTTCGCAGCAACCCCAGTTGGCACGGCGCTTTCTCCGGCACTCGTTGGAAGTTCATTTGCGTATGACTTTAATCCTGCGGCGGCTGGCGGAATTCTTTCACGGATCATCAGCGACACCGATAACAATCGCGTCATCGACAGCACAACCGGTGGCTATTTTGGAACGGCAGATAGAACAGCGGCGTTTTACGCAGCGGGCGATGCAAATGAAGGGGCTAATCCCAACATCCAAGGTATCGCGTACGACACCAACGTAGCCGGCGCGACTTCAACCCAGCAGTTTGGAATCGATGCGGATTTGGGTGTTCTAACGACCGTTGCTAATAACGCTGGAACCTTGGAAACGATCGGATCCCTTGGAGCAGCTGGGGTTGGGCTAACCAACGAGCTTGGCTTTGATATCTCTGGTGCGTCTGGGGATGCGTTTGCCTCTCTGCAAACTCTCGGTGGTGTTTCGCAGTTGTTCAATATTGATTTGACCACAGGCGGAGCAAGTCTTGTTGGCGTCTTCGGCGGAGGCGAAACCATTCGTGACTTTACGGTCGTTCCATCGGCAATTCCAGAGCCTTCGTCCGTTGTGCTGTTGGGCCTAGTGGCACCCGCGTTGCTTGGCCGCCGCCGCAAAGCAGCCTAAACGCACTTCTGTCTTCATGCACCCGAAACGAGAGCGTTCTCGAGCTAGAAATCGAGAGCGCATTTCGTCGGGCTGGATTGTTTTCTCGGAGCTTGATCTGCTTATTCATTGTCAGTTCTTGGATAACTTCATATTTTTAAGTTTTATCTTGAAAAGCTGAAGGTTCAACTGTCACAGCTGCAGACGTGCCCCGTACATTACGTGAAGGACTTATTCCTACACATTTATCCACTTTCTCTGCCACCAACGGTATCATCCATGATTAAACGACTACGGCTCACTAAAACGATCGCAATTGCGGCCGCAATGCTCCTGCTGCCCGCTTGGGCATACGCGGCAGATCACTTGGAGGCTCCGGCACTACAGGGCCAAGGGAGCGTTGACATCGCCGACTTGTTTCTCTTCCAATCGCCTGATGCAAACAACTCCGTCATGATCCTCACTGTGAATCCGTTCGCAGGTTCGGTAAGCGGCACGACTTTTAACTCAGCGGCCAGCTATCAGTTTCAGTTTGACAACAATGGTGACAGTGTTGCCGACGTTACCTACAGTACGACCTTTTCAGAGTCGACTGCTGGAGTTCAGAACTATTCAGTTAGCCGATCGGATTCCACGGGATCAGCAACAATTGCCACCGGAGTAACGGGGGTTTCTTCGGCAACCACCAATGGTGGACTCGTCCAAGCCGGAAATTTTGACGATCCATTTTTCTTTGATCTTAATGGCTTCAACAACGGTTTTAACTTTACCGGTGAAGACGCATTTGCTGGTGCGGATGTCTCTGCGATCGTGCTAGAACTTCCAAGCACCGATTTCACAGATGGTTCTACCAATGTAGGTGCACAGGCTGTCACCGAACTTCTTGGTCTACGAGCTGACCGGATGGGACGTCCTGCGATTGCGACGGCACTGCTTGCGTCGGATCGCCGAGACGCGTTCAATGCAGGTGATCCGGTGAACGATCTTGACGACTTTGGCGTCGAACTTAACGCTGCGATTGCAGGTCTCAGCAGTCAGGAAAATGCAGACGGGCTCACGCCGGTTTTGCTACCTGATTTACTCACATTCGATACCTCCAATGCGTCAGGGTTTCTCAATGGCCGCAGGCTTGACGACGATGTGATTGACGCATCGTTGAACTTGCTATCGGAAGGTGCCGTAACCGGTGATGGCGTCGCGGCTAATGATCGCCAATTCCGCAGCGTGTTTCCTTACCTGGCTACTGCCAACGCCGTGCCTGAGCCTAGCTCAGCGGTCATCATTTCAATGATGCTGGTTGGTGGAGCCTTGCGTCGCTCACGTCGATCGTAAATCTTGTAGTCTCATTTTGACCGCCTGAAGCTTGGCCATCCAATGGCCAAGCTTTTTCTATTTTCCCATCGCCGATATTTCAGTTGGAAACCAGTCCTTGGATAAAATCCCATGTTGATGCCACCAAACAAAGCCTTCATCTTCTGCGGGGTCGTCTTTTTCGCGATGACGTTCAGTCTCGCGTTTGCTCAGAAGCCCTACCGGCCAAAAAGTGAGGATCAGGTTCTCGAAATATTGCCCAAGAGCCTTTCCCTGAATCGTGACCGGATGGAGTCGATTCGCCAGAAACTTGCGGCTGATCCTGAAAACGTTGATTTGGCGACTGCCGCCGCACAAGGCTACATCAAGATGGGAAGCGCCGAGAGCGATCCAAGATTTTATGGGTACGCGCGATCAGCAATCGAAGAATGGTGGGAGCAGGAATTACCACCGGCAAGCGTTCTCAAAGTAAGGGCGAAACTAAAAGAAAAGGATCATCAGTATAAAGAGGCCATCGAAGATCTCGAAACGCTTCTCAAACGAGATCCTGATGACGTCCAAGGGTGGGTTGAAATTGTCAATTTGTACAGAGTGATTGGTTCCCACGCGTTGGCAGAGGTATCAAGCAGACGCCTTTTGAATTTGGGCGATAAAGAGGCCGTCTTGGTCGCCACCACGCCACTATTAGCAGTGTCGGGAGGGGCTGAGAATGCGTACGACTCACTGACTGCATTTATTGAATCCACAAAAGAGGGGCAATCGCAACTTGTTCCGTGGGCTATCGCCATGCAAGGTGATATCTCCGCAATCCTTGGTAGGTTTGAGATCGCTGATAAACACTACCGAAAGGCTCTTTCTCTCAACGGCGGTAACATTCACCTGAAGCGTACTTACGCTGACTTCCTGCTGGACCAACAGCATCCGCAGCCCGTCTTAAAACTACTTGCTGACCACGAAAGTGATAATGGTTGTTTGCTTTTGATGGCCATCGCGGCCAACCGTTTAGCAATGCAGGAGCAAGCGGTCGACCTAAAGTCAAAGATGGAGATGCGATTTAGAGAAATTCGACTGCGCGGAAACAAGCCGCATGGCCGGTTCGAATCGCGGTTCGAACTGGAACTGAACAACGATCCCGAAAAAGCGTTAGAGATCGCGTTGCAAAACTGGGACGTGCAAAAGGAAAATCGCGACGCGCGAGCGGTTTTGGAATCGGCGTTAGCCGCGAAAAACTTTACCGCTGCTGCTCCGACCATAAGATTTGTCAAAGATTCTCGAAATGAAGACGTCGCACTCGCTCAACTGGTTCGAGCATTGGAACAACAATGATTAGACCGAAACTGATCGTTCGATCAACATTCTTACGCTTTCTGCATGCCTTGATCATCGTAATTGTCGCGATGGGGTGGAGCGGTGGCAAAGCAATGGCTCATAAGGCAAGTGATAGTTATCTGAAGATCAGAGGAGGAGAGCCAGAACTGCGTTTTGAGTGGCACATCTCTATCAAAGACCTTGAGCTGCTTATCGGAGTCGATTCAAACCGCGATGGCGACGTGACGTGGGGAGAGCTAAAAGGTAAGCAGAATGAAATCGCGGCCCAAACGCTGAGTCGACTCAAGTTATCCGCTGATGGACAGCTGTGCGATATTCAGTTGATTGAAATGTTGTTCACCGAACACAGCGACGGTGGCTATGCGGTTCTGGAACTAGGCACCGGCGCCACGGGTTCTGCCGAACGGATTGAAGTTGAGTACGGCTTTTTGTTTGACGTCGATCCGACCCATCGCGGTTTGGTGCTTTACGAAAATGAAAGCGTTTCGGCCACCTACGTGTTGAGCCCAGAAAAGTCTACTGTTGAATTCAGTGCCAGTGACGCAAGCCTGTGGGCGACGTTCATTGACTACACTAGAGAAGGTGTATGGCATATCTGGATTGGTTTGGACCATATCCTGTTTCTGATTTCATTGTTGTTGCCGGCGGTACTTTTTCGTCAGAAAAGGAATTGGGAACCCGTCCGTAGCTTTATGCCAGCTTTCCAAACTGTTTTGAAGATCGTTACCGTATTCACGATCGCCCACTCCATCACGCTTTGGTTGGCGGTGATGGAGTACGTCACCTTACCCAGTCAATGGGTGGAATCAACGATTGCATTTTCAATTATTGTTTCAGCCCTCAATAACCTGATTCCAATCCTGAAATTTCGAGGTTGGGTAATCGCATTTTTGTTCGGGCTGATACATGGATTTGGGTTCGCCAACGTGCTGTTGGATCTTGGCCTTTCAAGCGTCGCCTTAGGGATTTCGTTGTTTGGATTCAATGTGGGGGTCGAACTTGGGCAGTTGGCGATCGTCGTGGTCTTCTTCCCCATTTCCTTTTTGATTCGCAAATCAAAGTTCTATGAATACGTCATCCTCAAATTTGGCTCGATTCTTATCGCCGGCATCGCCATCATTTGGCTGATTGAAAGAGTGGGTAACTTTGAGATTATTGGTTTTTGAAGTTTTTGAGAATTCCGGTTCGGCCACCGACGATCGGTTCGAACAATGACGATCGGCTTGATCACTGACGATTTAGGTCCGTCGTGAATGATGGGCTCGACGCGACTGCAAACATGGACCGGAAACGATTGGTGCGCGATCGCGATCGGAGAATTCCTTGAGGCGCGATCTGCACGCCCAAATACGCATCGACAGCACCAGTATCAGCCGGCATTACCAAATTGGTCTCACCATAGATCGCCATCCAATCATTCAGCGGTGCAAAAAGTTCGGAGCCAAATAAGATCTGATTTGTCTTGGGCGGGAGTGTGCCAGTGATCGCATTCTCTTCGCTGTGTTTATCAGCGACCCCAACCCGAAAGGTCGTGCTCGCACCACTCTGCCAATCGTGCCTTAGATAAACGTGAATTTGTTCAACAGGGTCCAGTACAACGGTCTCCGAATTGAATCTCCCGGTGTCGTTACGATCCGCCAAATTCAACGTCACTCCAATCTCATTGAACACACCAAGTTCAAAACTCGCCCGAATTCGCCACTGTCCAAGATTAAAACTATCGAACGATTCTTGCGTCAAATAGTCGTAGGCAACGCCATACGTGAATCCAGAGTCGAGTCGTTGAAATAGTCCAACGGTCGTGAAGTTTTGGAAACGGTCTTTCTTTTCGCCCAGAAGTTCAAAGACCTGCACCGCGTTACCGGTAAACGAAACACGAGAGCCTGCCTGAAATCCAATTCCGAGGTGTGCAACCAGTGGCCCTGAGTAGTTCAACTGTGCTGCGACGCCCAAATTTGCATTGGCGCCAAAATCCTGTGGTTGCTTTGAGCCATCGACGCCAAAAAACGACGTCCAAGTGCCGGGGCGAATCTCAACAAGATCCGTTTCAAGTGGCTCTGTGTATTGAACTGGAAGAACACCATTATCCGAAATCGAGAGATGGGTCCCGCGGGCCGCCTGCATCGTCTCAAGCCCGTGCCAAGCATCACCCTGCGCCCGGGCAACAGAAGGCGCACTACCCTGAACAGCCTGAAAAGAGACCAGCAGAAGCAGGCTGAAATAGATTTTGTACCCTGACCCCATGCGCATATTCCGATCTCTATTTCCCTAACAGTGTACTCGTCAGGTCAGAGTGGTAAACTTTAACGAGTTTGCAGAATGTGCGGCCCGCAATATTTCGCCTCAGCGGCTTCAAAAAAAAACGGCCGCGCTATTACTAACACGGCCGCAGGTCAAGGTTGCGAATCACGGAGTCTCGATCGAGGGAATCGGGAGCGTCTCCTCGACGTCGTTCTCTTTCTTATACGGGCCAAAGCGAAGGTTGTGACAGTTCATCTTCAAAGGCAAGTGGGTTTTCAGGCTAAATCGTTAGTGGCTCCTAGGCGATTTCTGGATGTTTGGAATGTGAGTCGCAAAACGAAAGGTTTCTTTTATGCATTGGATGAGGGGGGATCGAAAGTTAGAATGCAAGCCTACGCTATTAAAACACACCCATTCCCACCAGTATTCACCGCGATGGCACTTGACCGACAGACAGAGGATTCGCGGTTGAGCGCTATCTCAACAAATTGGGAAGAGATCATCGAGACGCGCGGGGATTCTGCCGGCGAGCAACGCAATCGAGTTTTGATTCGTTACTCAAGTTGTGTCTACAAATACATCCTGCAAGCTTCCAAGAATGCAGATATTGCAGATGATTTGTCGCAGGAATTTGCCCTGCGTTTTGTCCGCGGCGACTACGCAAAAGCCGACCCCGCCAAAGGTAGATTTCGTGACTATCTTCGTGCCTCACTACGTAACCTAATCACCGATCACTTTCGAAAGAACAGAGAAAGCGCTCTAAGTGCCTCGGCCGCCGAGCGGTTGCCTGATGTTCAAGTTGATCTCGAACTGGCAAATCTTGATCTCGAGTTTCAACAAAATTGGCGACAGCATGTCCTGAGCCTTGCATGGGAAGCACTCCGTGAATCGGATGCGGGACGTACTAACGATTATTACGCTGTGCTGCGGTTTCGATCTTTAAACGCGGATATGAATTCGGCCGAAATGGCAAAGCAGCTTTCGATTCAGCTGAACAAGCCGGTAACTGCAGAATGGGTTCGCCAAAAACTCAGCCGTGGTCGGCAAAAATTCGCGCGGTTGTTGACGATGGAAGTACGCCAATCCATTAACGCCCAAACCGAAGACGCCGTCCGGGAGGAACTGACCACGTTAGGATTGTCAAAGTACCTCGACCAATAAGGCACGATGTAATTGAACCGTCGTGTGTGGTTATCGTTTTGTTTTCATCGGCGCGGTCCGTCCTGCCGGCCTACGCCTTCTCAAACTTCTTTAAAGCGGCATTTACCTTGACCAGCTGTTCTTTTAGCTGTTCCAGCGAGTCACGTTCGCGCTGGACAATCTCCGGCGGAGCACTGCCGACAAATTTTTCGTTGGACAGCTTCTTCTCTTTGCCACCGATGTTGCCTTCAAGTTTCTTCTTCTCTTTCTCAAGCCGCTTGATCTCAGCATCGACGTCGATCAAGCCGTCGAGGTCCACGAAAATTTCGATGCCGTCTTGAGCGATCAGCGCGTTGATCTCCGGTGCTTTTACGTTTGTCCCCATCGACACCAGTTCGGCCGACGCCATGCTGGAGAAATATCCGGCCATCGGCTTCAGCGACGCTGCGTAATCTTCGTCGCAGCGGATTAAGAACTTGATCGCTTTCTTCGGAGGAAGGTTCTGGCGCGAACGGATCTCACGCAAGCTACCCAGCACCGATTGGAATCGAGCGAATTGAGTTTCGATCTCAGGGTTAGCCCATTTTTTATCGATGTCAGCCCATGACGCGCCAATCAAACAGGCACTGGATTCGGCGACCGATTCCAATCCACGTACCGACGCGAAACGATTCAATTGCTCCCAAATGGCTTCGGTAACAAACGGCGTTACCGGATGCAACATTCTCAGTAATTGGTCCAACGCGAAAACTAAAATGCGCTGCGCATGAGGCCGGCGTTCTTCATCAGCAAGTCGATCTTTGAGGATCTCCACGAAGAAACTACAGAAATTGTCCCAGGCGAAGTTGTAAAGTTCGCGCGTGGCTTCGGCATAGCGATAACCTTCCAGCGCCTCGGTGACGTTCTGAGAAACGGTGAACAATCGGCTGAGCATCCAGCGATCTTCAACCGTCAGATCGGATTCCTTAATCGGAGCCGCTTCATAGCCTTCTAGATTCAGCATCGCAAATCGAGATGCGTTCCAAAGTTTGTTCATGAAGTTCCGCGCGACTTCGAAACGTTCGCTGATCACCGCGCCGCGCGGCAGTTTCATGTCCGCTTCGGATTCGGCCCACTGCGTACGAAATTTCTTTTTACACTTCGGACATTCAACTACCGGCAGCACTCTGTTCTTCACCGTCTGCGGAATACTGGCTTGGCACGATTCAACAGGGCATTCGAACTGCACCGGCATCCGCACGTCTTGCGTTTCGGTGGTCAAGTTCGCCATCCCAAACCGCAGTGCGTCGGCGCCGAATTTGTCGATCACATCCAACGGGTCGATGCCGTTGCCTTTGGATTTGGACATCGTTTCGCCGTTGCCGTCCAGGATTTTTGGATGAATGAAAACGGAATTAAACGGCACTTGATCTAAATTATTCAGCCCCATCAGCACCATTCGAGCCACCCACAGGGTGATGATGTCGCGGCTGGTAATCAACGCGGCGGTCGGGTAAAAGTAATCCATCTCCGGCGTCTTCTCTGGCCATCCCAAAGTCGAAAACGGCCACAGTGCCGAACTGAACCACGTATCCAATACATCTTCTTCACGCACCATGCCGATTGATTCAAGCTCGTCCTCCAGCGCCTTCGAAGCATCCTCAATACAGACATGCAGGGTGAAATCCGGCAAACCCAATTGGGCTCGTTTCTCCGGATCCGTTTCCGAGGCTGGCTCTTTTTGAATCGAGGCTAACTGGTCGTCGAATGACTTGAGCGCTTCAATCTGCGCGACAAGATCGCCGGCGGCGGCTTGATCAGCGCAGGCCTTGGACCAAACGGGGATCTGGTGGCCCCACCATAACTGACGCGAGATCGGCCAATCGCGTTTCTCGCCCAACCAAGCCAGGTAACCTTTCACGTAGCGCTGGGGCGTGATTTTGACTTCGCCCGATTCAACGACGTCCATCGCCGACTGAGCCAGCGTATCCATTTTGACAAACCACTGATCGGTTAAGTAGGGTTCGATGGGCGTCCCACTGCGATCAGACATCGGCATCTCGATTGCGCGATCTTCGACTTCCTTTAGCAGGCCCAAGGCTTCCAGATCGTCCACGACTTTCGTTCGCGCCTGCTTCATATAGAGACCTTGGTAACTGCCGGTCTCTGCGTTGAGTGTCCCGTCAGCGTTCATGATATTGATCATCGGCAGCCCTGCCCTTTTGCCGACCTCGTAGTCGTTGGGGTCATGGGCGGGCGTGATCTTAACGCAGCCCGAACCAAGTTCCGGCTTCGCCCACACGTCGGTCACCAACGGGATCTCACGGTCGGCCAAAGGTAGTTTTAGCATCCGCCCGTCTTGGGCCATGTCGCGCAGTAACTCTAGCGGCGCTAACATTTCTTTACGACGCAGAGATAACGCTTCGATCTGTTCGTTGATCGCGGGCTGTTCGGCCGCGGTCGCTTTTTTAAGTTTGGCCTTCAACTCCGATTCAACCTTCGAAAGCGCGGCGGCCGGATCGGGATGCACCGCGACCGCCGTGTCCCCCAGCATCGTTTCGGGCCGAGTCGTCGCGACGGTCACGTGGTGAGGTTCACCTGGTTTGGGATCGATTACCGGATACATGAAGTGCCAGAAGTGGCCATTGAGCGATTTGTTTTCAACTTCATCGTCGCTGACGGTCGTGCCTAAATGGGTGTCCCAGTTAACCAACCGCTTGCCGCGATAAATTAATGACTTCTGAAACAAGTCAAAGAACGTCTTGCGCACCGCTTTTGCACAAGTGTCATCCAGTGTAAATCGAGTGCGGTCCCAATCGCAGCTGCAGCCCATCTGTTTGAGTTGTCCGAGGATGCGTTCTTCGTATTGTTCCTTCCATTTCCAAATGCGGTTGACCAGCTCTTCGCGCCCCAGATCGTGACGCGATTTGCCTTCGAGATCCTTAATTCGTTTTTCAACCCGCGCCTGAGTGGCGATGCCGGCGTGATCGGTGCCCGGCATCCACAGCGCATTGAAGCCCTGCATCCGTTTCATGCGGATCATCACGTCTTGTAACGTGTTGTTCAGTGCGTGCCCCAAGTGCAACGCGCCGGTCACGTTAGGCGGTGGGATGACAATCGTGTAGGGCTTTTTCTTGGAGTCAGGCTCCGCATGGAACCAGCCACCGGATTGCCAAGCCTTATAGATTTTGTCTTGGGCGGTTTCGAAATCGAAGCGGCTGGGAATGTCTTGTGGATCGGGAGTCGTTGTCATTTGAGTCTGATTCTATAAATGTCGTTCGGCTGTCATATTGGCCGAGTAGTAGCGGATTCTGCGCCTCAATTTATAGAAGATCAGCTGCAAATTCCCAACCGCGGAACGAAGGAATTTTCCCTTGTTTTCTCCTGACTGAGCCTTGCAATACACCGTTAATACAATACGAGAAAATCGTTTGATGCCTTGTGAGGATCCAAATCGGGTTACTGGAGCCCGATAGGTTTGGCCTACTTTCTTTTTAGCACTATCGGCAGTTTGATGTTTTGCTGGGTAGTCTTGAGGTACGTCCTGTTTCCCTACACCGCACCTACCAAGCTATCCTTTTTTAGTTTGGCGTCCTTATCGGTTTGATTGATGGATATTTGGTTCCCGTGTATTGTCCAATTGCCTCGGTAGTCGGCTGTTTACGAAGGCGAGGACTCGTGACATGTAAAGGTGCGATCAGGTTTCAGTTCAAAGTCCATTCGCCTATCTCTTAACATATTGACGAAACTTTTATGAGCCGCTGGCCGCGCAACCATTATGGGATGCACCCGATGTTGAGCCAAATCCGCCGTAGTCCTTGTGTTCATTGCCCAGCTTACGGACATGACGGTGCCTGGGGAGTTTCCGGTGAACAAAAGAGTTCGGCGGCGGGCCTTGGGACGACAGCTGGCTTGCATCAAGAAAAATCAAATTTTCTCTGTCACCCCTGTCGCACTTTTCTCGCATTAGAAAGTAGGAGGGATCACATTTATATGTTTAACAACTCCCGAGCGATTCTGGGATAGAGAGTAAGTTGAAGACAGCCAATCGCTTTCCACATCTAAATTAACTATAGGGTACTGAAAATGAAGCGAAAAAATAAATCGAACAAACGTAAAAAGCGACGTAACAACAACGTGTCTTTCGAGAAATTAGAACCTCGAAACTTGATGGCGACTTTCTCTGTTGCGGGCAATCCAGGCGTTCAAACGTTTGACATTAGAGGCACATCGCAGGCGGATGTGATATCTATCACTCAAAGTGGAGGCAACGTCACAGCACAGGTAGGATCTCAGGCGAGAACTATCCCCCGAAATTCCTTCAACAGCATTCGAGTATTTGGTTTCGGTGGAAATGATAGAATCACAAACAATACAACAATTCCTTCACGCGTGGCTGCCGGATTTGGAAATGATGTAATCAATGGCGGTTTTGGAAATGACACACTCTTTGGCCAAGAGGGAAATGATACGATCAATGGAAGAGGCGGGAATGACACGATAGATGGTTTTTCTGGGAATGATGTCATTAGAGGCGGGGGCGGCAACGACCGCCTCTATGGAGGCTTCGGTGCTGATCGGATTTTCGGCAACCAAGGTATTGATAGGCTACTTGGATCGTTTGGAAATGATGTTCTAGATCCAGGTGCTGGAGGAGTAAACGGAAACGCTGAGTTTGTCAACGGAGGTGACGAAGACGATTTTCTTGTTGGAGGTACCGGAAGTAATATTTTTGTTGGAGGCCGAGGTGATGACCAGTATTTGATCAACAGTTCCACTGGAGGAGTCGGGGGATTCGACAGTATCAACGAACGCCCAAATGAAGGACAGGACAGGGTGCTTTCCGATTTAAACATTAATCCAAACCCTGGTATAAACGGTGGCAGAATTATCTTAAATCATGGCAACGGTCGGCATATTAGTATTTCTTCATTTGTGGAGGACTATCCTCACATGAGGGTTTCGCGACCGAGCCCAACAACACCGGCACCGGGTCCGACAGCACCGGCACCGCTCCCAAATTTCCCAGTCCCAGATAGAACTCCTGGTAAACCGTCCGGGCCGGCTGTTGATCCACGGCAGCCGATTCCGTTTGATGGCCCCAATCCGTTTCCTGCGCCTGGACCTACGACTGGACCTACGACTCCCCGACCAGCGCCTGTGCCTGCTCCAATCCCTAATAGAGTCAATTTTAATCTCGCGCCAACCGCACCAGTGCTTCGGAATAGGCCTACAACAACTACCAGTATTCCTTCATTCACGGCCGCTGGTCGATTCATTGACGTGACCTTTACCCCGCGTGCCACTGATCAAATAGGAGGTAATGGAATAATAACGGTAACACTGGATGGAGGAGGATCTAGGAATTTTAGGCCCACTGTTATTCGGACACCGAATTCAAATGAGATCACTTTCCGCTACGACTTCGGATTCTTTGTGGGCAAGGCGAGGAATGCTAACCGAGCAAACCCTTATACCTACAGATTTAACTCAGGAGCGTTCACCTTAACGGATACTGCTGCCAGCGGAGGCCAAGCTGTTACCGTCACTAACAATCTAAGAACGGGCAGATTTAATAGAACCCTAACTTAATGGAGTAGTATAAAGCTGAAAGGTGGCCGCTTCGAAAGTGTGCATTTTCACTAAATAGCGGCAACCTTCTACCTCTAAACGGTGTCCCACATCGTAACTTTCACAAACGGTGGCGTGAGAAATTCTCCCGGCTGATTCGATAAATCTGTTTAGCCGAAGAACGAGGTGCTCCGGAAAGCATTTGGCCCGAGACTAATCGTATGCGAGCGTTTACATTCGTGTAATCGCTCGCATTTTTTACTTGTTCAGTCCCAATCGTTCTCAGTGGAAAGAACAAGGCGGTTGTTGCTGTTCACTCAAAGATGAAACGGAGTCACCGTGGGCGGTTGCAGTTTATCTACCTCTGCTATCGTACGGCCTTAGCCAGTTTCGACGGAACGTTACCAACCACTTTCATGAATTCGACTAAAACCCGAGGCTATCACTTTCTAAAACGCCCCCCCCTGCCCTGTCGCAGAGATCGTAAAAAGCGGTTTGGCTGACCTCGAAGGGGATCGTTCTGACCGAGCCATCTCCCCAAACGCTGGTAACACCCGAGGGATGGGCTGTTCCGAAACCTGTCTCTCGAAGTTCCAGTGGTTGTCCACCCTGTCCCGTCGCTGAACGGTTGAATGCATTGGGAGAATTGTTGAAATCGCTGATCAAAACGGAGCCATCAATAGGAGGCGTGATCAGCCGCATATTGGTGGGGACATCGGGACAATAAATCCCCAAGGCCTCCCCCTGTAGCAAATGCGCATGCGTTGATGTCATGTCTCCGATATAGCCGTCAACCGATTTTTCCATCGCCATGACTGTATTGGATAAACCATCCCTAACACTACTTGAGTTGACTTTACAGTATTTGAATGTGGGTCCTGTTAGCGTCGCTTTTCCAGCAGGTTTGATGATACCGCTCCAGAAATTCCTCTGCATGACACTTGCATTGAAGCTGGCAGCCGCCCAGCCTCCTACACCTCCGGTGTGAAACTGCTCCGGAAAAGGAATTGAACGTCCCTCAGGAAGTGCTCCTGGGTGCGCAATACCGGCGGGCGCTGCGTAGTCGCCGCAGACCCAATCAAGCGGCGCGTCCGACGACCCGCCGTCGCTTGCAGTGACTGCAGCACGCTCTGTAACCGTAGCGCGACGCACTCCGCGAGTGGGGCAAACGAAGACCGAAATGACGGCATCGTCAAATGCCGATTGAGTATCCGCTGGATCCTCAGGCCAAGCAGAAATGTACCCTCGCCAACTGGTCCCCAGGGCTTGCCGAGGCAAGTTGGAAATTGTTTGTTGTTCAAGAAATGGAAGCAACTGAAACTTCCAGCTGCCAGGTTCGCCCAGCGCGCTGTAGCGGTGAGGAAGGCTGGAAACTGTCCAAACGGAGATGTACTGCGCTCCGCCGGAGGGAAAACGCCGATGCTGTGAAAGATAATTATGAGCCGCTACGCCCACGTTGCGCAAATTGTTCTTACAGCTGATGACTCGCGCCGCTTCGCGGACACTTTGAACCGCGGGCAAAAGAAGCCCAATCAGAATACCAATGATTGCAATGACGACCAACAGTTCCACTAAAGTGAATCCGCTTCGAAATTTAAAACTAGACGTCCGCATCGGCTAGTCCCTCTTTTCTGTCTCAATTGTGCTTTGCTGAAGCGCTTCGGTCGCTGGACAGTAAAACCCATCACCGATGCGCTAGACGCTTCCCCATGAAACGTCATCCCTAGTAATTATGGTAGCCGGTCAGATCGGCCGAAGGAGAACTTTTCTTGAATTTGAAAAACTTTAGGAAGGTAGTTGAGCGAGTCTGCGTTACCATCGATGCATCCAAATTACATGATGCGAAATCGATGTTGAAAACGTGCCACTTTTTCTGGAATTTCTTTTCGTCACGTGTTGCTCAAGAAAGTCACCTAAAATCGCCGCCTGAGACTTGACTTGGCATGCAAGCGAAACCAATCTAGAGGAAGCTAAAAATTAATTAGTTGTTTGAAAATTCTGGGTTTACGACTTTGCAGAAACAAGAACACAATCTTTTTTCCCAAGAGCAATTGCGGGAGATTTTTGACCGCGCCGTCGAGATTCCCAGCGGCCAGCATCGAAAAAACTATCTCGAATCCGCCTGTCAAGGCGACGATACACTAAGGCAACGAATTGAGACTCTGCTTCTTGCACACGATTCAGCAGGGTCGTTCTTAGAAAGCCCTATCGACCCTTTTGCCGAGGGTTTGATCACTAAACTTTTGCCACTGACTGAAGCAGAGCATGTCTCCGCGACTGATCTAGGATCCGGAGTTGCCCTCTCCGAAGGAGACGAAGTCGGTGCCTATATTTTGGAGAAACGAATTGGCGAAGGGGGATTCGGGATTGTCTATTCAGGTGTGCATCGAGACATCAAACGCAGAGTCGCGGTTAAGTTGATCAAGCCCGGGATGGATACACGGCACGTGATCGCGCGGTTCAACCGTGAGAGGATTTCGCTTTCAGTGATGAACCACGCCGGAATTGCCCGCATCTACGAAGCGGGATCCACCGGTCATGGATTACCCTACTTCATTATGGAATTGGTC
The DNA here is from genome assembly GCA_964408465.1 of uncultured Pirellulaceae bacterium. Classification (GTDB taxonomy): domain Bacteria; phylum Planctomycetota; class Planctomycetia; order Pirellulales; family Pirellulaceae; genus Mariniblastus. The sequence continues at coordinate 9,164 of CAYOZV010000058.1, read as the reverse complement.
AACGGATCGACCATCATGAGTTATTGCGACGATCATAATCTTTCGGTTAAGCAACGAATCGAAATGCTGGTGGTCGTGTGTGACGCGATCGCCCACGCGCATCAAAAAGGTGTGATTCACCGTGACCTCAAGCCAGGAAACATTCTGGTTGAGCACGTCGACGGCGGGGGTGTTCCCAAAGTGATTGATTTCGGCATTTCCAAAACATCAGAATTGATCTGTGGAAATCCTAGCGAAACGGGCAGCGCTCAATTGATGGGGACGCCGTTGTACATGAGCCCCGAACAGGCCTCGTTTGAAAACTACGACATTGATGTTCGCGCCGACGTCTATGCGCTGGGGGTTTTGCTGTATGAATTAGTCGCCGGAAGCCCGCCTGCATTGGAGCCCGGCGAAGACGCGGGAAATGTCGGACTGATTCTGCAACGAACCCGAGCGGGAAACAAAGTCGGGATTCGCCAGCGGCTGCAGTCGCTGGGTGAGTCCACCGGTAGTGAAATTGCGAAGCACCGTGCAACGTCCTTCGACAAACTGATCCATTGCGTCAGCGATGACCTTGAAAGCGTTGCTGCAAAAGCACTGCAGACCGACCGAGACCTGCGATACGATTCCGTATCAGCGCTGGCTAAAGACCTCAGGAACATTCTAAATAATACGCCCGTAGAGGCTCGTCCGGCTTCGTTGCTATACCGGTCAAGAAAGTTCTACCAACGCAACACGACGAGTGTTTTGTTGGCCTCGGCTGCGGTTGCGGCCATGTTGGTGGCCTCTTGGTTTAGTATCTGGTTCGTCATGCGCGCCCATCGTGCTGAATTATTAGCCGATGCGGCCGTCGCAGAAAAACAAATGGCCGTTGCCGGGGAAAGACTCGCCAGTGCTGCCAAGAGAGAACATCAAGAAGACTTAGAATCTATCGAATTACTTCTCTCAAATATGTTTTCGGCGGTCCTTGCCGAAAATCTAGGTCCTAACGTTACCTTGACTGAGGTACTGCTGAGTCAACGAAAGAGTATTGATCGGGCCTTTCAAGACAACCCGGAATTGCGAGACAAATTAGGGCTCAAAGCCGCCCAGTTTTTTAGCCAACATGCTCCCAGAGACGAAGTCGTCGATAATCTTCAAGCCATGCTGGAGGCTAGTGAGAATGTGCTGGAACCAAGCGGCACCGAAATTAATAATGCGATCAATCTAAGGCATCGCCTCGCGCAGGAGTTGGTGCAAATAGGTCAATTGCAAAAAGCGGCCACTATTTCCCGTGAGGTTACCGAGGCGCTTTCGCAAGAAGCCAACAAAGACAAACTCGTGCTGCGTTTCAAGAACCTAAACTTGTTGGCTCGTATTGAACAATCTTCGGGGCAGTTTGAAAAGGCAATCGAAATGTACAAAGAGTGTGAATCACGAGCAACAGAGGCATTAGGGCATGACCATTTAGTCGTCCTTCAAAACTCTGCATCACTGGTGCACGCTTACCTTAAGCATCAGCGATTTCGCGATGCAGAAGAACAGTTGCTGAAGGTCCAAGATGTCGCCAAGGGATCGCTTCCGATGGATCACCCGATCAATATCAGTTTTCTGGTTGCGTCTGCTAGTATCCATCTTGCTCGGCGAGATCTTGATCACGCTCTCAAATCGGCCAGAGAAGCCGTTCATTACTCTGGTAACGCCAACGGTCGCAACACTGCGACCTACGCCAGACATCTCAGATTTAATGCACGGGTCGAATTGGAGGCGGGTAACTTTGACGAAGCAATTGATCTCGACCAACGCAGTTTGGAGATTGCGATTAAATCGGGGAACGCGACACTGGATGAAACCCTCGACCGTTACCTGACGCTGGCACAAAACTGGACGGCCAAAGGTGAGGCAGCCAAAGGACACCGGGCGCAACAGATTCAATGTTTCGGAAATGCATTGGCCATCGCCTCGGAACATTTCCCTCCCAACAGCCAGCAAACGATTTTCTTGGAGGCGAGACTCGCCTTCTTGAATAGTGTCCACGGCGCGCAGGCGAGTATCAATCAGCTGGAGGAAATTCTTCATCGGGCGACTCTTCATGTCGGCAAGCAATGCAATGGCACCATCAATATAATGAGAACGCTCTCATCTTTGTATTGCCAAGAGGAGGAATTCAAAAAAGCGGAAGTGCTTTTGCTTGAAGCGTTGGAACTAAGCAAAAAACTCAACGGCGACGCTCACCCATTTACGCTACATACACTTGCTTCTTATGCTCAATCATTAAGGTGCCAGGATTGCCATCGTGAATGCCTTGCAATTCTAAACCAATGGCCTCCAAAGTTAGTTAACATCAAGGCACCCAAAACGTATGTTCAGAAGCAACTGGTCGAATTGTACCGATGGTCCTTCGAAAGAGATAGCGAATTAAAACTGCAAGCCGTTTTTAGTTTTATTGAATCAACGCTGCAACAAACTTTGGGGATCAGTGACATTTCATCTCCAACGCCTACTTCTATCAAAGCTTTCCCTTTTCCGATAAGGGAATCAAGATGAATGGGATAACACTTCTGCTGGAAGAATCGCTTGATGGAGATCGGCAGTCGGCTTCGAAACTACTGCCAATTGTCTATCAAGAACTTCGGCGACTTGCCAGCGGTTACATCCGTCAAGAGGCTAATGGATTTACGATCACACCAACGGCGCTTGTTCATGAAGCTTTTTTGCGGTTGGTGAAAAATGGGGACAGTGAGAAATGGGATAGTCGGGGGCACTTCTTCGCGGCAGCCGCAATCTCGATGCGCCGTATTCTCGTTGAAGTTGCGAGAAAAAAGCAAAGTCAAAAAAGAGGTGGCAATCTCAATCGGGTTACCATCGTGTTGGAGTCGGTTTCCGACATGGAAGGTGGTATTGCTGGCGAACAACTTTTGCTGCTAGATGCATCGCTTAACGAACTAGCTCAGCATCACAAGATAGCCGCCATGTTGGTCAACATGCGATTCTTCGCAGGCATGACAATGGAGGAATCCTCCGTGGCACTCGGGATTTCAAAACGGACTGCCCAAAGGGACTGGGCTTTCGCAAAAGCTTGGCTACATGAAGCGCTGAAGGACGTATAAGTTTGGCCGGCAGCCTAATTTCTTTTCAACTCGAGTGGTATCTTGTCGCTGTGCGCCGTATTTGAGTTCAGAGCTGGAAACAAATCCTGAGGCCTACAACAGGGACTCCTTAATAATCACAAACAGCGCGATGAATAACAGAAACCAGGCGAAACCGATCTTCAACGCGTTAGGTGAAATTCGATTGGCGACAGCTGATCCCAGCAATACACCGACGCCCAGCATGGCCAGAAATTGAGCCAAAAACCAAGGGTTGATCGCGGCCCCCTGCGTCCACAGATCACCCGCGAACCCGATCGTTGACTTGATCGCGACGATCAGCAGTGTGGTGCCCACGACGGTCCTCATCTCCAGCCCCATCACGATCACCATCAACGGCACCAGCATCACGCCCCCGCCGGCTCCGATGAACGCAGAAAGAATTCCGATCGCCAAGCCACTAATCGACAGGATGGTGAAATACCTCAAAGGCCGCTCCGTTCGCAAACTGGGATTTGGTTTGAGATTGTTGCCGATCAAACCAATCATCGTCGCCCATGACAACAAAACGATACTCGCAAAGATCATCATCACGAACGTGCGTTTACCAAGCTGATACTCGCCAGCCTCAAAAAGAATCTCGGGCACTAAATCGAATAACCATCCTCGCACCAGCAGTGTCCCCACCAACACCGGCACCGCCAGGGTGATCGCGGTGGCGTAATCGACTTCTTTTTTCTTGATGCGGGGAACAACGCCGATTGCCGCGGTCAACCCCGTAAGAATCAGCGTGTACCCGGTGGCAAGCTGCACCGTGAATCCGAACAGGTAGGTGAATGTGGGTAACAACAGTGAGCCACCACCGCCGGTCATCCCCAACGCAAGCCCGATGAGCACGCCGATCAGAAAACGTAAGCCTTCAAAAATGAAACTGGGCATTGCGCTAGTGACGGTCAGTAGAGATGGGTAGGGAATCGTACCGAATTGCTTTGCGTCGCTAACACGGAACTAATAGAATAACGTATAACGAATTGTAAATGATCGACGGTCTAAGGAAGCCGAGCAAAATGAGCCAGAACAGTGCCGTCCACGAAGACGATAACCCCAATAACGGCATCGAGCACCTGATTTCGCTCGCGCAGGGCTCCCGCTGCGTTTACTGGGTGGCCGATGTTCATACCGGCAAGCTTCTCTACCTAAGCCCGTCCGCTAAAGAAATCTTCGGTTGGGATCCGCGGGAACTTTCAGGAAAAACGAATTGGCGATCCGAAATCGTGGTCGGCGAAGACCTTGCCCCACTTAACCAACAGCTGGGGGCGCTCGACCAAAACGCTTCGGCTGACTTGATTTATCGAATCGTGCGGCCTGACGGCGAACAGAGGTGGATCGAAGACCGAGTTTCAATGCTGCCGGGCGACGCGAGTCGAATCGGTGGTGTCGCGACCGATGTTACCGAACGCGAAATTGAACATCGGCGATTAAAGAATGTCGAATCCGCGTATTATGCGCTGGCCGAAGAGGTCCCGATGAGCGTGGTTTGTAAAGACACCGATGGCAGGATTGTTTTCGCCAACCAAAAGTATTGTGACGTCGCCCAAAAGAGTTTCGATGAACTGATCGGCAAGACAAGTTTTGACCTGTTCCCCGCCGAGGTGGCGAAGCGATTCACTCAGAAGGATCAGCGCGTTCTCAAAGAACGTGAGCTTTTTCGGACGACCGAAAAACATCTACGACCTGGAAACACATTCTCCTATATTGAAACGTTTACTTTTCCAGTTCTCGATAACGCCGGACAGGCGATCGGTTACCAGGTAGTCTACCAAGACATTTCTGAGAACAAGCACTTAGAGGAAGCCGGCGATCGCGAACGCTATCTGCTCAAGGCTTTGTTGGACGCGATTCCTCACTACGTTTACTTCAAGGACACACAAAGCAGGTTCTTGCGCGTCAGTCAATCGATGGCGGCCAAATACGGGCTGGCATCACCTGATGAGATGCTTGGGCTTTCCGATGTCGACTTCTTGGCCGATGTTGGCGATCGCATGAAGGATGAACTGGCCCTCTCCAGTGGCGAACTTGATATCCTCGAAAAAGTGGAATGTGAAGTCGAATCCGATGGAACGGAGAACTGGTTGGCGACGACAAAATTGCCGCTGAAGGACTTAGACGGCAACCATGTTGGAACCTTTGGCATCTCGCGTTGCATCACGGAACAAAAATTGGCCGAAGCGGAACTTGGACGCGAACGCGACCGGTTGAAGACGATCATCGACAATGTGCCGGATCTGATTTTTCTCAAAGATCGGCACGGACGATTTATCAACGTCAATCAAGCGTTCCTCAACTCACTCAAGGTTGATTCTATCGACGAAGTGATCGGCAAAACTGATTTTGATTTCTGGCCGCCAGAAATGGCTTCGAATTATGTCGCCGACGATCAACTGGCGATGCGCGAAGGCCGACCGCTCAACGATCAAAAAGAGGTAACATGCGATGCCGACGGGAATAAAATGTGGTTCCTGACCAGCAAGGTGCCTCTGTTTGATGACGCCGGCGAGGTGACGGGGTTGGTCGGAATCGCGCGGGACATTACAAAGTCGATGGAGACCAACCGGCAGTTGTCTGCCGCCAAAGATATCGCCGATGAAGCGAACCGTGCCAAAGGCGATTTCTTGGCCAACATGAGCCATGAGATTCGCACGCCGATGAACGCCATCATTGGGATGACTGAACTATTACAAGATACGCAGCTTCAACAGCAACAGCGGGATTACTTGGAGATGATTCAAGGGTCTGGCGAGTCGTTACTTAGCGTGATTAACGATATTCTGGACTTCTCAAAGATCGAAGCCGGAAAACTCGAGCTCGACCCGATCGGTTTTGGGCTGCGCCGTTCGATTGGCGGCACGATGAAGTCGCTTGCCACGCGCGCCCACGATAAACAATTGGAACTCGCCTTCCGCGTTCAGAACGAAGTCCCTGAAGCCCTCTTGGGCGACATCGGTCGGTTGCGGCAGGTGATCATTAATCTGGTCGGCAACGCCATCAAATTCACTCAGGCCGGCGAGGTCTTCGTGGACATCGGCGTCAGTCAACGAACCGACGATAATCTAACGTTGCTGGTCCGGGTCTGCGACACTGGTATTGGCATGTCCAAAGAAGCCTGCGCGAAAGTTTTTGAGGAATTTCAACAGGCGGATACCTCGACAACGCGCCGCTATGGGGGAACCGGTTTGGGGCTCACGATCTCTTCACGGCTGGTCGAAATGATGGGCGGTACGATCGGCGTTCGGAGTACGCTGGGCCAAGGCAGCGAGTTTTACTTCACCGTAAACTTCAACATCGGCGACGAATCTGAACTGAAACGAATGCCGGTCGTTGTTGGCGGCACGCGCGTGCTGGTGGTCGACGACAATGAGACCAATCGGTTGATCCTAAAGGAAATGCTGCACAGCTGGGGGATGGTGCCGGCGACCTGTTCGGCGTTCGAACCGGCGCTGGCGTTGCTGCGCGAGCAGGTGGAAAAGGGGACGCCATTTCAATTGATTCTTTCGGATGTTCAAATGCCTGACACTGATGGTTTCATGATGGCCGAACAAATTCGCAGCGCTGAGGCGTCGATTCGCGATATCCCAATTATTATGCTGACCTCGGCGACGCGCGTGGGCGATGTGCAGGACCGCGAGCGGCTGAAAATCGCCAGTTGTATCATGAAACCGGTGACGCAGTCGGAACTGTTGGACAGCATCATCGACGTGATGGGGCTGAGCACCACCGATGCCGCCGCGCGACAACAGCCGCCGACAACACCGCCAGTCGCGGTGCTGAAGAAAAAGCTGAACGTTCTGTTGGCCGAGGATAACAAAGTGAATCAGAAGTTAGCGGTCAGCATTTTGGAGAAACAGGGGCACCACGTCGATGTCGCCGATAATGGCAAAGAGGCGGTGATGATGGTTGCCAATGGCACGTATGATTTGGTGCTGATGGATGTACAGATGCCGATCATGGACGGGCTGGATGCAACCCGCACGATTCGCGCAAACGAACAAACCACCGGCGGCCATCAATTGATCGTTGCCATGACGGCCCATGCGATGGAAGGTGATCGAGAACTTTGTATTGAATCGGGGATGGACGACTATTTGTCAAAACCCATCCGAATCCATGATTTTGCGGCGAAACTCAAAACGTTGATCGAACCGGAGGAGACGCCCCCCTCCCGCGTGCAAACCGCGGACGTGCCCGTTTGTGCAAGTGAGACCCTAGAACCGGAAGGACCGGTGATTGAACTTGAACGAAATGAGCCCGAAAGCGACAACGTTGAGGGCGCTGAAAGGACTGCCGGGCATGTTGATTGGGAATTGGCTGCTAAAGCCACCGCCAACGATGCCGATTTGCTCAGAGATTTGATCGGGATCTTTTTAAATGAGCTGCCCGATTTGCTACAGCGTCTGGGCGCGGGCGTTGCTGCTGGAGACGCCGATTCGGTAAAGAAGGTCGCTCACAAGGTCAAAGGGTCAGTTCTTTTTCTCAACACCAAAACCCCGTTAGAATATGCTTCGAAGATCGAACAAATGGGAGCTGATAATAATCTCGCTGGCAGCGAAGAAGTTTTTGCAGCATTGAAGCAGGACTTCGACGATCTTGCTGATGAGCTGAAGAGATTCCTTGCGTAGTTCGGCTGATTGATGGAAGCGGCTTGCGTGATCGTTGGCTTTGACTTGCTGGGACAACGGCTTTACTAATGAAAGTACAGTCGCCGTCTCGGCTACTTTTAGCGCTTCGTTTGAACATCGCCGACACTCCGGTCGGGCCCGGATCTCGTTCAGGGAGAATCTAGTTTTTCATGGCCGAAGTCCCCTGCGTTTTGAAATCCGTTTTAGCATCCGTTTTGACATCCCTTGGCAATCGCGATATCTTCTGAGCTCTCGTAACGTCTACCGGAAAGAAATAACATGTCGAAAGTTCGCTGGGGAATTCTCAGTACTGCCAACATTGGCTTAAAAAAAGTGATTCCCGCAATGCAGCGTGGAAGCTTTAGCACCGTCACCGCAATCGCATCACGTACCGTAAGTACCGCCCAAACGGCCGCCGGCGATCTGAACATCGAAAAATGTTATGGCACGTATGAAGAGTTGCTAAAAGACCAAGACGTGGATGCGATCTACAATCCACTGCCCAATCATTTGCATGTTCCATGGAGCATCAAGGCACTTGAGGCCGGCAAACATGTGCTGTGCGAGAAACCGATTGGGCTTTCTTCGGCCGACGGCCAGCGATTGGTCGACGCCGGTAAGGCGCATCCTGATCTAAAATTGATGGAGGCATTCATGTACCGCCATCACCCGCAATGGCAGTACGCGCGAACCATTGTTGCCGGCGGAACCATCGGACAACTGCGCACGATCGAATCGCACTTTTCCTATTTCAATAGTGATGCCCAGAACATTCGCAACAACGCAGATGTAGGCGGTGGTGGCCTGATGGATATCGGTTGCTACAACATTTCTCTGTCGCGATTCATCTGCGATGCCCAACCCAAACGCGTGATCGGCTTGGTTGAAAACGATCCTGATTTCAAAACCGATCGCTTGGCCAGCGGTATCCTGCAATTTCCTGATAACGTAACCTCGACGTTCACCTGCTCCACTCAACTTTCCCCGTGGCAGCGCGTCAACATATTTGGCACGTTGGGAAGAATCGAAATAGAAATTCCCTTCAACGCGCCCCCGGACAAACCGTGCCGCACGTGGCTGCAAACCGATGGCCAACCTGAACTGGTGCTGCACCCTGTGAGTGACCAGTACACGCTACAGGGAGATTTGATGTCTCAGGCTATTCTTAATGACACGCCGGTTCCGACACCCATTGAGGACGCCGTGGCGAACATGAAGGTCCTCGAAGCCGTTCGGCAGAGTGCAGAAGTAAGCGGTTGGGTCGAACTGTAGATGTCAACGAAGCCGTCGGGCAGTTTGCCAACGGCGAACCGGTGTCCGAGCGCATTTGGCGATTCTATTTGTTTAACGATCACTTGGGAGGTTGTGGTGATCGCCAATTGAAAACACTTACGCCTGCCGGCTAATCGTTAAACTTTTTGCGCTGACTGGAACTCAG
>CAYOZV010000057.1:11048-24857 GCA_964408465.1 uncultured Pirellulaceae bacterium | reverse complement strand
GGAGCGCGATGCTGAAGCGAGTGCGATGAAGAGCAATCCCGTAGGGATGGGCTCTCACCCCACCCACACCAACGATCACTCTACCACCGTAAAAGCTTGTTGGGGCTGAGAGCCCAAACTACCAAGCGGGGCACGATGCTGGAGTGAATACGATGAAGGGCAAGCCCGTAGGGTGGGCTCTCAGCCCACCCACACCAGCGATCACTCTGCCACCGTAAAAGCTTGTTGGGGCTCAGAGCCCAAACTACGATTGAGCGTGGCAGATCAAACGACACCCTTGAGGCGGAGGGTAACCGCAGATTCGATCACGCAGCGGAAATAAAAATCCGCGTACACTTGGACTGCAAAATCCCGTCGGTTACAGTATCTTGTAACCGAACCAGCCGACAAACTGGCTCGCTGGGTCATTTTCCAGCCCCTTGTTCGCTCATTAACCCCATTTATCGCCCTTTAACTCCAACCGACCGCTCCCATAGAAATCTATGAAACCGATCAAAAAACTGCTCGTCGCCAACCGCAGCGAAATCGCCATCCGTGTCTTTCGAAGTGCCACCGAACTGGGGCTGAGCACCGTTGCCGTTTACGCCCACGAAGATCGTTATGCACTTCATCGCTTCAAAGCCGACGAAGCGTACCAGATTGGAAATCCGGGCGAACCGATTAAATCGTATTTGAACGTTCCAGCTCTGATGAAATTGTGTTTGGAGCACAACGTTGACGCGATCCACCCTGGCTACGGATTTTTGTCGGAGAATCCTGAACTGGCGAAGGCCTGTCAGGAGAACGGCATCATCTTTGTCGGACCGACGCTGGATACGTTGCAGAAACTGGGCGACAAAACTTCGGCGCGATTGATCGCCAAAGCCGCCAACGTCCCCGTGCTCAGCGGAACCGATGCCGCCATCACCGACATGGCGTCGGGCCACAAACAGGCCAACGAACTTGGTTACCCGCTGATTTTAAAAGCGTCCCACGGCGGCGGCGGCCGAGGGATGAGGGTCGTCAATAACGAGGATGAATTTGATACGGCGTTCGAACAAGCGACGCGCGAATCACTGTCGGCGTTCGGCAGCTCCGAAGTCTTCGTCGAAAAGTTTATTGAGAATGCTCGCCACATCGAGATCCAGCTACTGGGTGACACGCACGGGAATCTTGTTCACTTATTCGAGCGCGATTGCTCCGTCCAACGGCGCCACCAAAAAGTGGTCGAACTGGCCCCAGCACCGAATTTGCTGCCCGAGGTCAGACAAGCACTCTGCGACGCCGCGATTGCGATCGGTAAAGAGGTAGGCTATCAAAACGCGGGCACGGTCGAATTTCTGGTAGATGCCGACACGAACAAGTTCTACTTCATCGAAGTGAACCCCCGCATTCAGGTCGAACACACCGTCACCGAAGAAGTCACCGGCGTGGATATCGTGAAAACGCAAATCATGGTCGCCCAAGGACTGCCTTTGAGCGACGACGCGATTGGACTTGGCAGCCAAGACGCCGTCACAACCAACGGCTTCGCATTGCAGTGTCGCATCACCACAGAGGATCCGGCCAACAACTTCATGCCGGACTACGGACGCGTGGTGCACTATCGGTCTCCAGGTGGTGCAGGCGTGCGACTGGACGCCGGTTCGGCTTATTCGGGCGCCGTCGTGAATCCGTTTTACGATTCGATGCTGGTGAAGCTTTCGGTACGCGGCAGCAGGTTTCCCGACGCCATCCAGCGGGCCAAGCGCTGCCTGATGGAGTTTCGGATTCGCGGTGTAAAAACCAACATTCCGTTCCTGCTGAAGCTTCTCGATCATTCGACTTTCGCCAACGGCGACTGCACCACTCGTTTCATCGACAAAACGCCCGACCTGTTCAATTTCCCAGTACGTAAAAACCGCGCGACCAAACTGTTGACGTTTCTTGGTGACGTGATCGTTAACGGGAACGAGTTGGTCAAGGGCAGGGCAGTCGCCACACGGCGCGACGCGGCGCCCGTTCCAAATTTCGACCGGACGATTCCCATCCCCAAAGGAACCCGAGACAAACTGAAAGAGCTTGGGCCCGAGAAATTCGCTCAATGGGTCAAAGAACAAAAGCGCCTGTTCATCACCGACACAACTTTCCGTGACGCGCACCAATCCCTGCATGCGACTCGTTTTCGAACGCATGACCTGCTGAACGTCGCTCAAGCTTATTCGATGCGCGCCTCTGATTTATTTTCCTTGGAGATGTGGGGCGGTGCCACGTTTGATACCTCGATGCGTTTCCTTAAAGAGGATCCCTGGCAACGGTTGGCCGACATCCGCGAAAAGGTGCCCAACATTCTATTGCAGATGCTGCTGCGAGCGTCCAACGCGGTTGGGTACACGAACTATCCCGACAACGTCGTGCAGGCGTTTGTCAAAGAAACGGCCGATGCGGGGCTGGATGTTTTTCGCGTCTTCGATGCGCTTAATTGGACGCCCAATATGAAGGTCGCGATGGACGCCGTGTTGGAAACGGGGGCCATTTGCGAGGCATCCATTTGTTATACCGGTGACATCCTCAACCCCAAACGCACCAAGTACGACCTCAAGTACTACGTCAATCTGGCGAAAGAACTAGAGAACATGGGAGCCCACATCTTGGCCATTAAGGACATGGCCGGACTGTGCAAACCTGACGCGGCGGCGTTGCTGGTGAAGACGCTCAAGCAAGAGGTCGGCATTCCCATCCACTTCCATACCCATGACACGGCCGGTATCCAAGCGGCATCCATCCTCAAGGCGGCTGAGAACGATCTGGACATTGCCGACGCGGCGATGGCGCCGATGTCCGGCAACACGTCCCAGCCGAACATGAACACGATCGTGGCGTCGCTGGACTTTACAGATCGCAAGACTGAGTTAGATCAGGGGGCACTTGATGAGATCGCCGAATACTGGCGTTGCACGCGCGAGTTTTATGCTCCGTTTGAATCGATGGTGCTGCCATCGACCGCCGACCTTTACAATCACGAAATGCCCGGTGGCCAATACACCAACCTGTTCGCTCAAGCTCAAGCGTTGGGACTGGCCGACCGCTGGTCCGAGGTCTGCAGTATTTACGCCGACTGTAATCAACTACTGGGGGACATCGTCAAAGTGACTCCGACGTCCAAAGCGGTCGGCGATTTGGCGCTCTTTTTGGTGGCAAACGACTTTACCACCGACACGGTCTTGGACGAATCACGCGAATTTGCGTTTCCTCAGTCGGTCATTGATTTGGTCGGCGGGATGATGGGACAACCGCCGGGAGGATTTGAAGACAAATTGATCAAACGTGTTCTTCAGGACCAAGAACCCATCGTCGGTCGGCCTGGCGAAACGTTGCCTCCGGCGGACTTCAAGGCCGCCGGCGAGGAAGTCGAAAAGTTCCTCGGCCGCGTACCGACGCAACGCGAGATCGTGACTTATCTGCTCTACCCCAAGGTCTACAAGGATTACGTGGAGCACTACAAGAAATACTCAAAGGTCAGCGTCATCCCGACGCCTTACTTCTTTTTTGGTCTTGAGCCTGAGGAGGAGTTCACCGTTGTCATTGAAGAGGGCAAGACCCTGATCGTCAAATTCCTGACCGTTGATGGCGGAAATGAGCAGGGCAGCCGCACGGTTTACTTTGAGCTCAACGGACAGCCGCGTGACGCGACGGTGATCGACCGGTCATTGGACAACGTCGCGGTTTCCCGCGCCAAAGCGGACCCTGAGAACATGAAGCATGTCGGATCGACGATGCCGGGAATGGTCGTAACCGTTGCCGTCGAAGTGGGTGACAAAATTGTCAAGGGACAGAAGCTGATCACGCTCGAGGCGATGAAAATGGAAACAACGGTCAACGCCGAAGTCGATGCGACCGTCGCCAAGATCAACGTTTCGGCCGGTGTTCAAGTCGAAGCGGGCGATTTGATGATCGAACTGCAATAACGGCGCGCCGGAGCAACTTGCCTTGACACAAGACGACTCAATCAGCAAGTCTGATCTGGAATCACTGCTCAGCGATACGTTTCTGCAGAGCGTCCGTTACTTTGACGAAACCGATTCCACCAACACGCGCGCCATTGAACTACTGGCGACCGAAGAATCGTTTGCGACCCCGTGTTTGATGTATGCCGAAAACCAAAACGCCGGGCGCGGTCGCGGAGCCAACCAATGGTGGTCTGCCGAGGGCAGTCTCACGTTCTCGATCATTGTCGATTTCCAAGAGATCGCCTTCTCCCGAGAACAGAGACCGTTGCTGCCGCTGCTGACCGGGATGGCGATACTCAGCGCCGGTCAACGAGTGCTGCCCGCGGGTAAATTTAAGCTCAAGTGGCCCAACGATGTTTACTTGGCCGGTCGAAAACTGGCGGGCGTTCTGATCGAAGTCCCCTCGCAATCCTCGGATCACGCGGTGATCGGAGTGGGGCTTAACGTGAATAATCGTTTTGCAAATGCGCCCAACGAATTAGCGGCAACAGGTATCGCCTTGGCCGACCTCTGCGACACGGATCACAACCGGCTCGAATTTCTACGAACGTTCATGCACTGTTTTGCGGACACCGTCAAATCATTCGCGGCGGGGAAGCAGGTCTTCGCCGATTGGCCTCGCCACTGCCTATTGACTGGCAAAAAAGTCACTCTGCAAACGGGAGCGACACAAGTCACCGGCATCTGCCAAGGCGTCGACTCCGACGGAGCGTTACTGCTTGGAGTCGGAGGCCAGCCGAAACGCTTTTTCGGCGGAGTGGTTCAATCATGGGGACCACCAAGACACAATTCGCCGTAACTCAGTAGGCCGAATCAAGCCGATAGACGCTGTTCCGGCATCGCGCTGGGGGCCTCTGCCTTGAAATTCAACGACCTCTCCATGAGCCGCCGTAGCTGCGCCTTGCGGCTGGATACGGCCTACTCTAACTAACTGCCACCGTGGCCCAGAATGATCGCGAATGGCCGGATGTCTCGGAAGTCTACGAAGCCGTCCCTGTTGCAATCCGCTTCAACTTGATATGTTCCAGAGGCCAGAAGCGCAATGAATGGTGCGATGTCAAAAACGTCTATGTCGGCGCCAGAAAAAGGAAAAGTGCCGCTCAGATTGACATCTCCCAGACAGTTCCCAATCTTTGGAGTGACAGTTTGAACCGATAACGTCGCTGATCCAAACGATGGATTCAAGAGAAAGATCGGAAGCCGAAGTGCACCATTGTCTCCCAGAGCGAATACGAATTCCGCCTCACCATCCCCAACGATATCAAAGTCCAATCGCGCGAGCAAAACAGCGCCATTAGGTCCCACTCCCTCGACGAAGTCAGGATCAAATGACGAACTTAGGGCAGGGTCAACTCCAAATTGCACAACGTTCACTGCGAATAAATTACCCGACTCTCCACTTGGATCAACGCTCAATGTCGAAACATCGAACTTCATGCTGCCGAGAAAGCTGGAATTGAATGCCTCGCCGCCGGTAAACTGAACAACATCAGAATCACTTGTTTGGAAATCAAGATCAAGGGCGTCAAAACCAAACAGCCCATCAGAGAAAATGTAGATGGACTCAGGCGGTTCATCAAAACCCGCATCCAAAAACATTTCGTAGGATTGAACTAGCTCCGTTGGGCTGAAGGACCAAAAGATGTCCTGAGCCGAAATAAGCTCGTGGCTAGTGATCGCAATAAAAGCTGCAAGAATAATGTTCTTAAACATGGTAGCTACCTAGCGTGTTGACGTGTTATCTGTTGAAAGGGATCCCGAAAATCCTTCGGCGGTTCCATTGTATATTTGTTCCCCCTAAAATCCAAGCAAATTGCACACCCTACTTTGCATTCATTCAAGAAGTGCAAGAATCCGCCATCCCACTCAGGATATTCATGTTTGATCGGTCTATTGTTCACCACTACGAAGACCCCGTCGATTTGATTTGGATCCGTGCCGCTGCGGATTTGGGTCTTAAGATACGGCGGTCCGAGGAGGCGTTTGCATCGTATGACGGCAAGGGTGCGCTAACGATTGCCGAACCAGCCGATTTCGATCCCGATGATTGTTTGGCGCAGATGATCTTCCACGAACTGTGCCATTGGTTGGTCGCCGGCCGAGACGGAAAACATTTGGAGGATTGGGGGCTGAGCAATATTGACGACAGTGATTTGGTTTACGAATATGCGGCTCACCGTTTGCAAGCCGCGCTATCGGCTCCGTATGGTTTGCGCGAATTCATGGCCGTGACCACGGACTGGCGACCGTATTGGGATGCGTTGCCGGATGATCCGTTACGCGACGGAGACGATCCGGCCATCGCGATCGCTCAGGAAGCCGCTCATTTGGCTCGACTGGAACCCTTCGCGACCGTACTGCAACGAAGCCTGACCGCCACCGCTGCGATTGCAGATGCCGTACGTGGTAGTGCTAAGCCGTCATCGCTTTGGAGTGTGACTCGACCTCGTCATCGTTTGGGGGCGCTGTTGGCAAGGGACGAAAATTCGAAGTGCGGGGCGTGCGCTTGGGCCGTTGCTGATAAAGCGGGCGAACCGTCACAATCCCGATTGACGTGTCTTCAACACAAGGAGTTAAGCGAATCTGCGCCGACGGTTGATGCGGTCGAGCGGGCTTGCGAACGTTGGGAACCAAAATTTACGATCGAAGATTGCGGATCATGTGGAGCTTGTTGTCGCCAAGGATTCAATTTGCTGACCGTTTCGCCTACCGACCCTTTCCTGATACGGCACCCTGAACTGGTTCAGCTCCGTGAGGATGGCGAGCATTGTGTTCCGCGCCCCGATGGCGTCTGCGTGGCACTGGCCGGTGAGGGCAACGAAGGGAATCCTTATCGCTGCCGCCAGTACGCCACGCGGCCAGAAAACTGTGCGGATTTTGAAGTTGCAGGCGAAGCTTGCCTGTCGGCCCGACGCCGGACGGGGCTGAGCAGATAGAGTGTGTAGGTTAGGGTGCCAAAGTTGAATGAAGACCGCTGGACCTCATGCCAGTGTGACAGCATTACCATTTCCAAACCACTATCCAACCAGCTACCTACGGTGAAAAATGCGAACTAGCAAATTTGGATCTGAAAACATCAACGTGTTCATCAGAGCAATTCTGAATCGTCATCTTTTCCTTTTCCAGATCTTGATCGTGGCCACCGTTTCGCAAGTCTTATGCTTTGACCTGAAGCCTTGCACCGCGCAGGACGCAACCATCACCAAAGCTTTTCCCTACAACGTCACCGAGACAGCGAAACAGCGTGATCTCAGCGCAGCCATGAAACGCAGTCTGCTGCAGTACGACGGTGTGACGCCCAAAACCAACGAGTTAAGTTCCTCCTTCAAATACACGCGACTAAAGGGATTCGATTACCATGGCGGTGACGGAACGGTTTCGCGGCGCGACCCGTCGAAGATCATTTTTGCAAATGGAAAATACTACGTCTGGTACACGCGGCGCAGCACGCCGACGCCGCCTCAGGGAGCAAACCGCTGCACCGACACCATTCCGTCCACCGACTGGGATCTGTGTGACATTGGATACGCCACCAGTACTGATGGATTCACGTGGGAAGAGCAGGGCATTGCGGTGCCAAGACCGCCCAAGCCCCATCCTGGTTGGCGCTCGGTTTCGACGACTGACATTTTGGTTTGGGAGGGCAAGTATTATTTGTATTACCAAGCGTTCTTAGAGGCCAGCGGTAAACGCGGGGACTACTGCCCGGTTGCAATGTCCTACGCCGATTCACCGGACGGCCCGTGGACACCGACCAACGAAATCGTCATCGAAAACGGCGCAGAGGGCGAATGGGATCAGTTCGCAATCCACGACCCCTACCCGCTGGTCCACGATGGAAAGATTTACTTGTATTACAAATCGGCGTTCAATCGGCCTGACAACGTTTGGGTTGCCGGCGGATTGGCGATCGGCGATTCTCCGCTGGGTCCGTTTGAAAAACATCCGCTCAACCCCGTTCTGAATTCCGGACACGAGGTCACCCTGTTCCCGTTTAAAAAGGGCGTCGCGGCGCTGGCGATCGTGGACGGCAACGAGCACAGCACGATTCAATATGCCGAGGACTGGATCAATTTTAAGATAGCGGCGACATCTCAACTGATGCCCGTCGCGGCAGGGCCAAGAGTCGCCGATGCGTTTACCGACACTACCGACGGACGAGGCATCACGTGGGGGCTTTCGCATTTCACCAACGCTGGAACTCGAAAAACGCAACATTCGGAACTGGCTCGTTTTGACTGCGATCTCAGCCAAGACCTAAACGATCCCTGGATGAAGAAGACTCGACCATGGCTATCGCCGGACGTCTACTACGGACAGGGACTCAACAAAAAACAACGGCAACGAATCGAAGCATCGACCGAAGGCCCATAGTCGCCTTTCGTTCCGCGAAAGAGCACTCGCGCGCCAAGTTCTAAACCTTCCCCCTCGTTGACCGACGTTTTTTCACCAGTCCGATCATCGCCATCGTCGCAAACAGCCAGACGACCGAGGCAATCACCAACACCAAGTTCTGAAACCAAAACGTGCTGCTGACCAAGACGATCCCCGCCGCAATTTCGGATCCCGGTTTCACCAGCCCTTGATTGTGACCGATCATGCCGCGCCGCTTGCGTTTCTTTACGCTGGTGTACAGCAAATGAATTGCCGTGTCGTGGGTGCTGCGCCGCCAAGCGTCCATTGATTTTGCCATCGTGGTGACGCAGAAGAAAAATGCAATGCCCATTCCCACCCCGCCACCAGCAATAAACAACAACACCAATAACAGCATCGTGGCCGGCAAAATTAAAATTGGGAACACGACGCTTTTGTTCGACAGCAAGCGCCCCGTTACTAAAAACTGAACCAATAACGTCGCCGCACCGGCCATCGCGTAGTACCATCCGAAAAACGTGGCCAGCGAACGCTCGTTGGATTCAAAATACTCGTTAACGCTGACTTTCCAATTGAACGCAACCAGCGTCAGCACCATTACTTTGGCGGCGATCAAAACGCTAAACCATTTCGCAAACGTCTCCCCGTCAGCATACTTGGTCAGTGGCAACCACTGCGTCGCTATTTTCGAAAGCAGATCCTCTTCCTCTTCGTCTTCGTCATCGTCGATTGCTTCGAAACCGGATTGATTATCAACGGACGAATCTTCGGCTGATGGGTCTTCACCGTCGACAGCCCGCTCAAATTGCCGGAGCTGTTTTGCAACCTTACGTCTTTTGTTCTGAGCATCAATCAATCCCACGCCGGGCAAGATTGCGAGGAAATCTAAAAGCCCCGCTACCACCAACCAATTGTCCGCGTCCCAAAGATTTGATTCAAATCCGACCGCAGTGCCGACGACGATCGCGGCCAGCGGAAATCCCAACAGAACGGTCGCCCAAGCTTCGCGGCTGGATTTCCTGCCAAGTGTTTCGTTCATCGAGGAGATCGCAACGATCGCGTAAAGACAACCCTTAATTTCAGCCAACACGTAGACAAGCGACAACAATCCAAACGAATGGTGCATGACTGGCAACGTCCACCACATCACCAAATAAAACACCCCAAGCACCGAAGACGTGATGCGCAGCAGCCTGCCAATCGAAACACGCTTGACCGCCCGCAACCACAATGTGGCAAAAAAAGCCGTCGCAACACCGGCCGCTAAAAATTCAATCGGAAGACTCGCCGATCCAATGCGCGACAGGAACAAACTATCGGCCGCCGTTTTGGCCAGAGTGTAAGAAGATCCCGCCAGAAAACAAAATACGCACAGCCTTATAACAATTGCGAATTCGTGTTGGGGAATCTTTGAGAGCATTTACTGGTGAAAGTAGGGCCGGATCCAACTGGCCGCAACGGGTATAGGTGGCAATCGGCCGGTGGGAATCAGCCTTACTCAATTTTGAAGATAAAGGAGCAATCCTGTGCCTACCAACAATCGTAGTTCACGCATTTACAACAATGGATTTTCACCAACGATAAACAGACAACACAAACGTAATTTGCCGTCATCGCCGGCACATTCAACATCGGCAACTGCCCCATCCTTAATTTAGCAACGACGCTCCGCTTATTTCCGGTTAGATCGTTCTAAGCGAAATGTCTTCATCGGTGATACGAAACCGGGAACTTAATCAGGAGAACGGTAAAGCCTGTTGTCGCCTGCAAAGCCTATTGTCGCGTGAACCGGGAGATTGAGGCTGGGCCTGAAACCTACAAAGTCAAATAGGTCTCGGGCGGAGCCTCGACCTCCCGTATTGCACATCGCACGAAAATTTTGACTTTGCAGTTCTCCTGGAAACTTAATCCAGCCGTTTGCAAGTCGAAAAACATCAGTCTATCGTAGAACATTCCTTTCCAACGCGCAATGCCCCATTCCCGCACAACGATGAACACAACATCCGAAAGTTTACTGTTCAAGCTTCAGCAATTTGCTGATGCCGACAACTTGCATCATGACAATTCAGCCGAAAAACAAAAGGCTTGGGAAACATTCGTCGAGCTCTACACACCGCTCATATTCTACTGGGCTCGGAAAGTCGGTCTGAAACAAGCGGATGCAGCGGATCTTGTTCAAGAGGTTTTCGCGATCGTCTTCCGCAAGTTACCCGATCTTAAATACGACCGACAAGGTAGCTTTCGCGGATGGTTGAGAACGGTGACGATGAATAAGTATCGGCAACAACGTCGCAAACGGTCGCTGCCGTTGGTGGACGCGACAGATTCGTTAATGAGCCAACTGGCATCTATTCCAAACGCCGAATCGACTTGGGATTTGGACTACGGGCGGATGTTGCTCAAGCAGGCGATGGATCAGATGGAATGCGATTTCGAGCCCGCGACGTGGCAGGCGCTCAAATCCGTCATGAGCCAATCGTCATCGGTTGACCAGGCCGCAACCGAACACGGCATCAGCGCTTGGACAATTTATTCGGCGCGATCGCGACTGATGCGGAGATTGCGGGAGCAATTGGACGGCATGCTTTAATGTCGCCTTTAGCTACGCGAAAGGACGTGGCGGGCGCTCTTTCACGGAGCGAAAGGTTACTGTCGGACCCCGGCAGGCGTTTAAAAATTTGAAAAAAAACTCTAGATCGACACAGAACGCGTTCGCCGGCGCATAGTCTTAAATAACCGAGATTTTATTGTGATCCAACGCCAGCGAAAGTAACGCAGATGACGAACCAACCCAAACACTGCCCCCAGCCAAAGGTTCTTTTAAGCTTTCTCCAAGGAAAACTCCATCCGCCGCAGCTTCAGCAATGCGAATCGCATTTGAAGGACTGCCCACTGTGCCACGAAACACTCGTCGAACTCAGCGGAAACGACACCCTCTCGGAGCGGATTGCCGAAGCGCTGGGGGACGGTTGCTCCAACGATTTAGAAAAGGAACTGCGAGCCAATGGAACAGATTCCGTCGAGCTCCATAACCTGTTGGACCAGCTCAACTCGGACGATTTCAAACGCGACGCGATGCGATTCCATCCCAACACCGCAGGCTGTAAGGGTGCAGTCGATTCGGAAGTCATTGCCGATCGAGCGGCGGAGGTCTTGCGATGCATCACGCCCGAGGCGGAATCGCTGGGCGTTCTGGGCGACTACACATTAGTGCGTTTGATTGGTGCCGGCAGCACAGGCGTGGTGTTTCAAGCCATTGATCAGAAGCTCGATCGGACGGTGGCGTTAAAAGTCCTCCGCCCGTCGCTGGGTGAAACGGCGCGGAATCGGTTCTTGGTTGAAGCAAAATTAGCCGCGTCGATTGAACATACAAACGTGGTCACGATCTTCCAAGTCGGCCAGGTCGGTCGACTGGCGTACATGGCAATGCCTTGGCTGCCGGGCCAGACGTTGGAATCGTTGCTGGCCTCTGGCGAAGAATTAAGTGAGGACCGAATCGTCAAAATCGTTTCTCAAGTCGCCGCCGGACTCAACGCGGCTCATCAAAATCAATTGGTGCATCGGGACATCAAACCCGCCAACCTTTGGATCTGCGAGGACGATCATCAACTGAAGATTTTGGATTTCGGGTTGGCTCGCATCAGCGACGACGATCCAAATTTCACAGCCACTGGAATGCTGGCCGGCACGCCCAACTTCATGTCGCCCGAACAAACGCGCGGATTGGAACTAGATGGACGAAGTGATCTGTTTTCGTTGGGGTGTGTTTTCTATCGTTTGCTGACGCGGAAGCTTCCCTTTGGAGCACCAACTGTCTTGGCCACGCTCAGCTCGATTCAAAACGACCATCCAACGCCGCCCAAAGTAATTAGTCCCGACGCCAGCCAAGACCTTTCGGATTTGACGATGTGTTTGCTGGAAAAACAGCCCGCCAATCGCCCCCAATCAGCAACACAGACGATTGAGCTATTGTCCTCACCGCGTCACCAGTGGCCCGAGACGATCAGTTCCTATTCGGGACCTTCCTATTCAGCTGCAACTCAGGCTCACGCAAGTTCTACCCAACCTTCGGCGGCCGGATCGGCAAACAATCGAGGCAACTGGTTCCGATCAGTTATTTTAGCCCTTGGTCTGGTGATAATTGGTGGCGTGGGCTGGATGTTTGCTCCTCAGATAATCCGCATCGCCACCGATCAAGGAGAAGTCGTCATTGAAACTGACGACAAAAACGTAGAGGTACAAGTAATTCAAAACGGCGAACTGGTCCGCGTTGTCGACCTTACCACCCAACAATCTTTTGAGTTGAAATCGGGCAAGTATTCGTTGGTTGCGGTTGCACCAAAAGACGCACCTGAGCCGAAAAACATTTTTAGTATTGAACCTGGGAACCTGACGATGCGTCGCGGAGAGAAGGCGGTCGTGAAGGTTGCGATGGGTGGGAATGTGCCCGATTTAGCATCACCAAGGGATAATGCTACAAATTCTGATGGATCGCCAGAACTGGCTGTGTCGAAACAGCGTGCCCTAATTGCTGTGGAATATCTTGCGAAGCAAGAAAGACTGCGGAAGCTAAAGGGGAAGCAGATGAAGCGAGGACCTCTAGGGGGTGAGAGATATGAAAAAGAGAAGGGTGATCTCCGTGACGGGTTACTTGGAGCAGGTAGCGAAATGCCAGAGGAACAGCTTGATGATAGCCATCCCGCTTCATCAAACCAAACACGCTTGAGAGCGTTAAAGAAACCATTTTACCGCGGAAAGACATTCCCAATTTGGTATCAGACCGCGCTGTACGACCGTGACGTGAAATCGCGAGCGGATGCGATTCGCGCCTGCGCAGCGACTGCTGAGAGTGAGCAAGAGTGGGAACAGATACTTCAATTGATCAGCAAACTTTCGCGCGAGTACGGCAGTCGAATCACGGGCTTAAATGGGAAAACGGATTATCTTCAAACAGCTATGATCGAGGCAATCGACAAATCTGGAGTTAATAGAACTTTAGCTTTCTTCAGCACCGAGATAACTGAAGGCAACAAAATGAGTCGCGAGTTCTGCGAAAAATGGCTACACCCAGAAATAAGCATGACGCCGAAGTCACGTGAAAACCGCCAAGCCGTTGCCAGTCGTGTTGTTGAACTACTGGACGACATGAACGACAACCTCCAATCGCCGGGAGTCATCGAAATTCTAGAAGCATTGGCTCCCTATGGTGAACGAAAACAGGAATTTTTTGACCAGGTCCGAAGCTCCAGGTTGGGCGAGGCTACGTTTAAGAATTTATTGGTCACCGGCGATCTTCAGCAGCGACTGAGGTACCGCGACATCGCCTTGAGAATTTACAACAACGATCAACAAATCTTGGACATCTATGTTGCTGATCTGATCAACCCCAAGCTCAATGGAGGCAAATTTACGCTAAGAGAGCGCCACCAAAATTCAGGACCAGCAGCGCGTTACTATCTGTTAAATT
>CAYOZV010000057.1:0-11038 GCA_964408465.1 uncultured Pirellulaceae bacterium | reverse complement strand
TGTCTTCTCAACCGATATTGATTTGCAGGTGATGGAAGACGGTTCAGATCCACCCAGAATCAATAACGCGGTCAAAGCACTTGCCGGAGTAACAGCCGGTGTTTTTGCCACTGGTCAAGAGAAACTGAGGTTCTCTGAAAATCATTACGGCGGAGGAGGCATGGGAGGCATGGGAGGCATGGGAGGCGGAGGCATGGGCTTCGGCATGGGCATGGACGGAATGAACTTTATCCCCCCGCAACTCTTGAAAGAGAATGAATTTACTCTGATTTTCTTAAGAAACTTTTATGATGTCAGCAAACAAATTAGAGACGACAAAAACAAGCAAAGACTCGTCGAATCGCTCGGTAAAATCAAAGCGTGGCAATTACGTACTAAAGAGAAAGATTGGCCAAACACTGGGGACAATACCATGTTCGCCAATGACATTAAGTTCCTTTTGGCTCTGCTCCAAGGCGAGGAACTTCCAGAACGCCATTCTCCTTCTACACTCTGGTCTGATGGCGGTGGAGGAGCAGGCGGCGGAGGCGTGTTTTAGTTCACCAGTCGGCAGCTGAGTTTTAGCGTTTAACTCCCTTGCGAAAGCCGCGTTCTTGTGAGCCGAACGTAACAACGACGCCGGCTGTGTTTTGCGACCTTCGCTCGATGGGGAAAAAAAACGCAAACGTCACAAAACGCGATCAGAACCGTCAAGCAAATCCATTATGAACATATGATTGCACCTGAAAGACCGATTCAAACAGGTGTTTGCCTTGCAATATTCTCGCGATGAAACCGCTTACGTGAAAAAAAATTCCGAAAATGGTGCTTCTGAGATTGTCAAGCCACCATATTACGATATCCTATGCAAAGTGCTGTCACCGACTTATGTCTTTTTTTGGACAGTGCAATTTTTTAATTTTGAGTTTTGAGGGTTTTGAGTAATGGCTGAAGGTACTATCAAGCGTTTGACTGACAAGGGTTTTGGATTCATCGACACAGGCGGAAATGAAGACATGTTCTTCCACTCGTCAAACGTTGAAGGCACAACTTTCGACGAACTTCGTGAAGGACAAAAAGTTTCTTACACTGAAGGTCGCGGACCAAAAGGTCCTCGCGCTGAACAAGTCACACCTGTCTAATCAGGGCAGGCTCATGCCTGCGATTTGAAAACACAAAGTAAGGCCGACGATCGAAAGATCGCCGGCCTTATTTTTTTGCCAATAGTAAAGCCGCTGTCCTCAGCTGCTTAGGGCCGATGCTCTTCCTCGTTTTGGCTCACAAGCGTACCCAAAGGCAAAACGAACATCTTCTGAGATTTCAAAGGCGCTAATTGACGACGGCCGCCACGAAAAAATGATCTTCCGCCCCGCAATTAGTAGCCGGGACGGCGACTGTACTATTTACAACTCGAACCGGAACGTGTGGCACAGCAATCGCCAGATCCGTTTGCCCACCGTTTGTCGACCGGCGTAGATCTTGGCCACACCCGTGCCGCCGTCGATCACGATTTCGTCATCGATCTCCATGGGCACCGTCAACATGTAAGTGGTACTTACGGGAACCTGCTGGCCCTCTTCATTCACGGTCGAGATAATGTCGCCGCCGTTTTTGCTGGACAACACGCGCGGCGTCTCTTTCATTTTGACCGGAACAAATTCTTCGATCTCCGAACGGTACAGCTTCAACGGATGCTGCCGAAGTTGCAACTCCACGCTTTGGTTGGGCTGAACGAATTCGATGTCCGTCTGATCGACCGCCAAGGTAACTTTGTACTTTGTCATGTCGGGAACGATCTTCGCAACGACTGTTTTCTTATCCAGCCAGGCCCCGATGTTCTTAGCCTCTAGAGGAATTCCGTCCCATAAATTCAGGACACCCTCGGTCCTTTTTTCCTCACGGCGAGGCGGAGCCAATAAGAATCCATCAAACGGAGCGGCGATGCGAAGCTTGCCCACGTCCAATTGACGCTGGTTGAAAGTGCGCGATGCCGTCTTCAGGGCTGCTGCAGATTCAGCAATGCGTGCACCTTCGCCACGACTGCCGTCGCTGCTGGCGGCGTGCTTGACTAAGCGAAACTTGGTATCGGCCATATCCACTTTTGTTTTCAGTTGTGTAACCTGCCGATCCAGTTCAGGACTTCTCAGCACCGCTAAGGTCTGCCCTTTGGAGACCGGATCGCGTTGGTTTGGAAACGCGTGAATTTCGGCCAACATCCCGGGCACATCCACATAAACATTGGCCGCATCCTGAAGCTGAATCTTGAAACTGCAATAGACGTGATGTGGGATCGGAATCATCAAGATCGCCCCGATTATCAACGCCAACACCATTGCCGAAACGGCTAAACGAGCTTGCTTCACGGCACCCCACCTTCCGGGAACTGAGAAAAATTTCCACGCTGACACCAAAGGAATGCCAATCAAACCATACAACGCCATCATCGCGATCATCTGCCCTATGACCTTGAAGCCGTACGGCTCGAGCACGCGATACACAAACCAAAAAATCGAAAACGTAATCACCCATCGATATAGAGCTGCCGCGACGCTGTACAAAGCGAACAACCACTGATGCCGGCGAGGCAAAAAGGGATCGGGCGTGGCTTCCATGCCCAGCAATGTCCGCCCAAAGAACCGCTGCAAGATCGTCGTCGCTTTGCTGCGCAGGTTTGGGATTTCCAAGATGTCAGACAAAATGTAGTAGCCGTCATAACGCAGCAGCGGATTCGCGTTGAACAACAGCGTACTGACTGAAGACACAAAGATCACATTCAGTGCCAATTGATTAACCATACCGGGTTGGCTGAACCACCAGATGAACACCGCGATCGAGGCAATGATCAGTTCGACATACATACCCGCCGCGGCGATAAACGCACGCTGCCATTTACTCTTGAGCAGCCACGAATCACTCACGTTCATATACAGACACGGCGTCAGCACCAGCAGCATCACGCCCGCTTCGTGGCACTGACCGCCAAACCTTTTGCACGCCAAACCGTGACCAAATTCGTGAGCGACTTTCGTCAACGCCATCACCAGCGCCAGCCAAAACCAATTCTTAGCCTCGAAAAACTCCCCGAACGAAGGCAGCTTCGCTTGGAAGGTGTCGAATTGAGCAAAGATCAAACTGGCCGCGCCGATTCCCAACAGCAACATCGCAATAAAGGTAGGCCAAGTGAAAAACCAAGCGGTGAAGGGATTCATCGCGGTCAGCATTCGGTCGGGGTCGAAGCCACGAAATCGAATGGAGAGAATGTTGGTCAGCTTTTGCTTGAACCCCGCCGCTTCTGCCTCGTCGCTTCGTTTCTTCAGTTCAATCCCTTGGTTGGGCGAATCGGAAACTAAGAGGCTGCTGCGAAACAACATACCCACAAACTGATACAGCTCCCGCATCGTGATTTTTTGCGGGGCGAATTTGTAATCGAACCGGCGCTTGATCTGGTCCGGACTGGTTTCACCGTCGAGCATTTTTAGCAGGCGGAACTCTTCCTCTTCGAAGCGAAAATACTTCAGCGTCAGCGGGTCCTTGACCACCCAATAGTCACGCCCTTGATAGCTCTGCTGTACGGCCGTCAAATCCGCACGCATCCTCATCCTCAGCGGGCGGCTGGAACTGGAAGTCATCGGATTGTTGAGCGTTGTTGTCAAATTTCGACAGTACTTAGACGGAAATATAAGTCACGTAAATCACTTGTGCCTCCCACTCTGAGCGGCAGGGCGCTAGCCGCTGGTTTGGTCGCCTAACCTCTACCCACTGTTTTCTTCAACGTCGCTGGTTCCGCGTGAACCGGGAGGTTAAGGCTCCGCCTGAAACCTACGAAATAAAATGGGTCTCGGCCGGAGCCTCGACCTCCCGAACTGCACATCGCATAAAAATTTTGACTTTGTAGTTCTCCTGCGAATGGCTCCCAGGGGTCAGCTTTCGTAAAGCCAGAACCTTTTGAGGGCCACAACCAACAGACGGGCAATATACGCACTGCGAAGATTACAGAAACCACACAAATCAGCCAAGACGCAGATCCGCTAGCGATCTTCGAAGCTAATGCTTCGCTTTCATAGTGTCGACGTTTTCCGTCTTGTCGAACTAACGAAATTTCAATACTTTCCCTCGGCGAAACCTTCAAGGCTAGAAAAAGTGCGTTTCTCTCAATCGGAAAACAAAATGTCTCAAGTCTCAATCGTGGTACCCATTTTCAACGAATTTGAAAACGTTGATTTGATGTACCAACAATTGGTCATGGCGATGAAGAACCAAGATCGTTCTTACGAAATCCTATTCGTCGATGACGGAAGCGGGGACGGGACATGTGACTGCTTAGAGGAGATCGCAAAAATTGACAAACGTGTCAAATTGGTTCTGCTCAATAGAAATTTTGGGCAGACCGCTGCCATGATGGCCGGCATCCAAAACGCACACGGTAAGTTGATCATCACCATCGACGGGGATCTGCAAAACGATCCAGACGATATTCCGGTGATGCTGAACAAACTGGAAGAGGGTTACGATCTGGTTCACGGTTGGCGAAAGCACCGCAAAGATAAAACAGTCTCGCGGAAGATCCCATCCAAGATTGCGAATTGGTTAATCTCAAAAGTAACCCGGTTTCCCATCCACGACCTCGGCTGCACCCTAAAAGCCATGCGCGCCGATGTTGCGAAAAAACTGGAGCTATACGGCGAGATGCATCGGTTTATTCCTATTTTGGCCAATCATATGGGGGCTCGGTGTGTTGAAGTCGAAACTCGTCATCGCCAGCGATTGTACGGAAAATCAAAATACGGCATCGACCGCACCGCGCGGGTGATTCTGGATTTAATCACGGTCAAATTTATAACGGACTACCAATCCAGCCCGATGAAAATGTTGGGCAAATTGGCGCTGGTCGCCGGCGTGTTATCTGCTGGATGTCTGTCTATGGCGATGCTTGGGGCAATGTTCTCCGGCAGCAGTTTTTTCAACAGTCCATTTCTTATCTTTTCGGCGATCTCGATGGCGGCGTGCGTACAGATGCTTGCCATTGGTTTGATCGGCGAAGCCTGCACCCGAATCTACTATTCAGCCGGCGATAAGAAGAGCTACCACGTCCGCGACTTGGTTAACTTCGAAACGAAAGACTCGTCTGAAGGGTCGGACGAAGATCGACCTCAATTTCCACGCATTGCAGCCTAAAAACAAACTCAGACTTTCCGCAGTGGCTCGCTAACAATCTGGAAAGCTGAGCGACAATGTCGTTCGGTTCTCCCAACCAAAAGCGTGCCCAATGTTCGAGCGCAACATTCGAACTTCGTACTAAAGCATTGCTTAACTTTCACTTCAACGTTTGCACATGATCTTACTAATGCTCCGCGTCGCGGTCGACTTCGGAATGCTGGTGTTAATTTGGTTGGTCCAGCTGATTATCTATCCATCCTTTGAATTCTCTGAAAAAGAGACGTTCACATTTTGGCACGAGCGATACACAGGACTGATCACGTTGGTTGTTTTGCCATTGATGTTTGGCCAACTGGCGCTCACCGGATATCAACTTTCGCAAGAGCGCTCTTGGCCTACGATCGCGTGTATGATTTTGATCGCATTCTGTTGGGTTGTAACTTTTACACTCTCGGTCCCCGCCCACAATCAATTGCAAACGGTCGGTAATCAACTGGAAGTTGTCCGTTGGTTGGTGCTTACTAATTGGCTCCGAACCATCGCCTGGACAGCGATTGCGATAATTTCGATGCGCCAATTTGTGTTGCTGTCAAAGTAGGAGCAAGCTAAACAGCGTTAAACAACAGTTGAGCTTGACGCGATTTAAGGTGATTGATAATTAAGCATAAAACCACCTCGGTCAGGTGTTCATCTGATCGACCAATTTTCCTTCAAACAGTCCTTCGATTACGAGTTCAATAAAATGAATCGCCTACTTTTCTCCCTCGCCATGATTGCCTGCGCCTTTTGCTTAGGATGTTCAACCACGCGTACTACGGATACCGCGCGAACCGGCATGGAGCAACTGTTAATCTCCAACGCCATTGATCAAACGATGAACAAAACAGCGCTGCCTGATGTCGCGGGAAAGACAGTTTATCTAGAAGAAAAATACCTTGACTCGGTCGATAAAGGTTACATCGTCGGAACCATGCGCCGCAAATTGCTGAACGCCGGTGCGATGCTGGTCGACGAAAAAGAGGGTTCGCAGGTCACCTTAGAACTTTGCTCAGGCGGTGTCGGCACTGATAATGTTGAACAGTATGTCGGCATGCCAGGCTTGACCGTTCCCGGTTTGCCGGTGGAACTTCCTGAAGTACGCCTGTATGAAAAGAAGAGCCAGTTCGGAACGGCGAAGATCGGCGTCGTGGCTTACGATACCCCGACCGGCCAGATGGTCTACGATGGCGGAGGATCATTGGCCCGAGCTAACGATTCCAATTGGACGGTGCTGGGAATCGGACCGTTCCAAGAGGGATCCGTTCGTAACGAACTCAACCATGCGACCGGCGGTGTCAGCGTCGCCAACGCAATGGATTTCAGCACGACGATTCGATAACAAAGCATCGAAGCACCTTGAAACTTTACAGCCACCTTCTCAGGTGGCTGTTTTCGTTTTCCCGTATCGGTAGTGGATTTTGTTAAAAATCCCTGTCTCAATCTAATTCGCACGTTGCTTTGATGGCCACGGTATAACGCTCGGCGGGGATCTTTGACAAGATCCACTACACCTGAGGCGATTGCTAATTCAGCGCCACTGAATCAGCTCCGGGATCGAATCGTTCGAACATGCGTGCCAAACACCGAACACACAAATAGGCCAACAAACTTACGCCCGTCGAAGTGCCCGCCAAAAAGATCCCGCCCGCGGCGAACGATAACGCGGCGCCCGTTAGCCCCATCTGTTTCGCCAAAAAACTACTGGCCAATGCCCAAGCCACAAGGCCAGTCAAGGCTAAAACCCAAATAGCGCCTTTGCCGGTGAAGGTTAACACCGAGCGAATCAAAACGTCAGCACCTTCCTTGTTACGCCGGTAGGGATGCAGCATGAAGATGATGTTCTCCGACGCAAAAATCAGCGCGTTCATTGGCACGATGGCTAACCAACATACCGCCAAAAATCCATAGCTGGCGACGCCGGCAAAAAACGCGATGACAAACACGATCGCTTGGAAGATGGAACACAGAACCACCGGTGCGGCCAGCTGACCAATCACGATGTTGACGGGCTCGATCGGCAGTTTCTTCAACACAGCCATACGATCAACGTCGCGCCGGAAGTCCAACATCAACGCCGCCGGCAGCAACAGGTACGAATAGAACAAAAGACTTGCGACCAAGAACATCGCCGCATTGGCGGGCGGCGTCGACGCAAACATCGGCACGCAACACAAAGCAACGGGAATGGTGAAGCTGACCAATATAGAGCAACGGTAATTCCAAGCACCGTGAAACTGCCGCCAAGCAATCGCTCCGATGCCGTTTAGACGATAGGGAACGCGGATAGTTTTTCGACGATGATCGGCTGCCGTTTTCTCGACCGGCGATAGTGAATTTAAATGGGTGAAGTTCTTTCGGTCCATTCGCGCGGAGGCACCAACCATCCAGCAATTTGCAACCATCGCTGTGTACGCCGCCGACAAAACAAAAACGCATCCGGTTAACAAACGCAGCAGAAACGGAAGGTCGATGTTTTGGGTTAGAATAATGTCGCTGAAACATCGCAACGGAGCGACGATGAAAGCGCCAATTGTCGTATGTGTGTATTCCGCGATCTGGAGTGCGATCGCCAGAAGAAACTGATAGGCAGCAGGGCTGGCAAGTTTCTGCTGGGCGTCAGATTGGCCCGCGACGGTGAGGATTGCCCAACCGGCCAGCCCTACGACGGCGCCGGTGGCGGCGATTCTCATGTATTTTAAAGATCGTCTTCCGCTGCCGTACACGATGACTTCGGTGATAATCCGGATCAACTCAACGAAACACAGCCCCAATGTCATGCCAATGAATCCGGCCAACAGGTAATTCAAATCCGGGATCATCACTAACACAAAACACAATGCCTTGAGCGCGGCGGCAATCGCGGTCGTCGTCAACCGGTAAACGACCAGCGCGGAGCGACTGATCGGGGCCGTTTTTAAGATCTGCGTTTCGCTGGGCGTCCATTCGAACGGCTCGACCGGTTTTCGATAGACGATCTTGAGCATCTGGAATAGTAAGAATCCGATCAATCCCAAGGCGATACGCTCGCGCAACATGACTGGATCAGCCGGCGGACGAAAAAAGATGCTTATTACGATCTGCGATAGCCACACACAGCCAAGCAACAACGCAACGACGGTCACGATTATTCGTCGAGGCGACCGGAGGCTGCGGATCGCTTTGGAAGTTTTCGCGCCGACGTTCTGCAGGAACAGGCTGCGTAGGGCAGGATGAAAGATTTGATTCATGTTGGAAATTGGAACGATAACTGGACGTAGGTTGGGCACTCTTGCCCAACCAAAATCCTAGACGTAGGTTGGGCACTCTCGCCCGACCAAAATTGTGAATGTGATGAAGCTAAAAGCCCAATCTACGAAATCAAACGGTCGCCGGCATAGGTTGGTCAATCGCGGCGAAGTAAATCTCTTCCAGCGTCTTCGCGATTGTGGCTTCGTCAGATGTCATCCCGTCGGAAGCACCGAACTGCGTTTTGAGTTCGTCGATCGTGCCCAAGAATTTGGCTTGGCCTTGATCGAGGATCAAGATGTGGCTGCAGATGTCTTCCACCATCGCCAGTAGATGCGAGCTGATGATCACCGCGGCACCGGTCTGTGCTTGGGTCACGATCGTCGACTTCAACATTCGAATTCCATAAGGATCCAAACCCGTCATTGGTTCGTCCAGCAGCAGAGCCTTGGGTTGCTGAAGATAGGCACAACAGATCGCCAGTTTCTGCCTCATGCCGCGTGACAGATCTGACGCGGGACGATGGCGCTTAGGTTCCAGTTCGAAATCAGCCAGCAGTTCCGCGATATGAGACGCTGGATCAGCGATCGAGTAGACGCTGGCGGTGAATTGCAAGTGTTGTTCGACCGTCAGGTCAGTGAACAGTTCGGGATCATCGGGAACATAAGCCGTCGCTTGCTTGGCAGGGAGGGGAGCCTGTTGAATGTCGTGACCGTCGACGCAAACCGAACCGCCACTGACCGAGATAATCCCGGCGATGGATTTAATCGTCGACGTTTTGCCGGCGCCGTTGCGACCGACCAAGCCCAGCACTTGGCCTGGTTCTACGGAGAAGGATAAATCGGCGACGGCAATCGAATCGTCGTAGGCTTTGCTGAAATTGGAAAGGCTGATCATGTCTTGGTCCTAGTGTTTGAATGATGCCAAAACTTAGGACAGCAGACGCGTCGATTGGTGTTCAACCTTCATGTTCGAGAGGCTTAGAAAGGCGGGAAGGGGGTTGTAACAATTGTGCCGATTGTCGCCTTTCGCTTCGCGAAAGTGCGCTTCTTTCGAGGAGCGAAAGGCGACAATAGATCTACAGCAGTAGATCTTTCATCACGTGAGCATGTTCGACGCCGGTTAACTTCTGATCAAGCCCCTGATACTTGACACTCAGACGTTCGTGGTCAATGCCCATCTGGTGAAAAATCGTCGCGTGCAAATCGCGGACGTGATACGGATCTTTCACGATGTTAAACGAAATTTCATCCGTCTCACCGTAGACCCCCGGTTTCACTCCACCGCCTGCCATCCACATCGTGAAGCACTTGGGATGATGATCGCGTCCGTAGCTTTCATTGGTAATGCCGCCCTGCGAGTAAACCGTCCTGCCAAACTCGCCCCCCCAGATGACCAACGTGTCATCCAGCATCCCGCGCTGTTTAAGATCCTGAACCAACGCCCAAGATGCTTGGTCAACGTCCTTGCATTGGTTGGCAAGGTCCTTGGGTAGATTCTTATGCTGATCCCACCCCCGATGGAAGATCTGCACAAACCGCACATCGCGTTCCATCAACCGCCGCGCCATCAAGCAACTACGCGCAAAGGTGCCCGACTTTTTACTATCAGGCCCGTACATTGCAAACGTCTTTTCTGACTCCTTGCTAAGGTCCGTTAAATCGGGGACGGACGCCTGCATTCGAAAGGCCATTTCATACTGCTTGATGCGAGTTTGCGTTTGAGGATCGCCCACCGCATCGTAGGTCATCTGATTCATCTTGTTCAGGTTGTCCAACATCGACCGACGCAGTCCGCGATCAATGCCGGGAGAATTTTTCAGAAACAACACGGGATCTCCATGCGACCTCAGCGACACACCCGCGTGTTTACCAGGCAAAAATCCCGCGCCCCAAAAACGAGAAGAAATCGCTTGAGGGTCTTGGCGGCCTGTGTTGGTCGCGTGCAACACGACGAACTCCGGCAAGTCCTCATTCATCGAACCCAGCCCATAAGACAGCCAAGCCCCGATCGAAGGTTTGCCACTGATCATGTTCCCAGTAAACATTAACTGGTTGGCCGGTTCATGGTTGATCGCGTCAGTGTGCATCGAACGAATGATGCACATGTCATCCACCATTTTCGCCGTGTGGGGAAGTTTGTCGCTGACCCAGGCCCGCGTCTGTCCGTGTTGCTGAAACTTGAACTTGCTGGCCACCGCTGGAAACGTCGCTTGGCCCGAGGTCATCGTCGTCAGGCGGACACCTGACTTCACCAACATGTCCTTGAGGTCTTTCTTGTGCATCTCCTCAAGTTTTGGTTTGTAGTCAAAGGTTTCGAATTGACTGGGAGCACCGATCATCGATAGATAGATCGCGCGTTTGGCTTTGGGGGCAAAGTGCGTGCCCACACGGATCCCTTCCGCCTGAGATTCCAGCCCCAGCAGCGACGACAATGCCGCCACACCTAATCCCGTTGCGGATCGGCGAAAAAACTGCCGCCGGCAGACAGATTCGTTGAATTGGTCGATGTTATTCATAAATTTCATCCGTAGGACATTGTTGTCTTTCGCTCCGCGAAAGAACACTCGCGCGCTGTTGCGCTCGTGTGCACTTTCGCGGAGCCAAAGGCTACTATGGTTTACTACTTCATTAACGCC
>CAYOZV010000056.1:15735-24910 GCA_964408465.1 uncultured Pirellulaceae bacterium | reverse complement strand
CAACGCGCTCTTTTACCTTGGCCAATGGAACCTTCAGTTCGGTCGCCATCTTCTTTTTGTCTGCCTCGGTGTGAGGCAGGAATTCGTGAAGTGGCGGATCCAACAGGCGAACCGTCACGGGCAGTCCGTCCATCGCCTTGAAGATGCCTTCGAAATCTTTCCGCTGGTGTGGCAAGAGTTTGGTGATCGCCTTGTTACGATCCTTCTCATTCTCCGCCAAGATAAACCGGCGTACGTCGGTGATTCGATCACCTTCGAAGAACATGTGCTCGGTGCGGCAAAGGCCAATGCCTTCGGCACCAAACGCACGGGCGTTCTTAGAATCTGCAGGAGAATCCGCGTTGGTTCGCACGTTGATCTTACGGAACTTGTCAGACCACTCAGAAACGGTCTCGTACATTTTGAAGATCCAGTGTTTCTGAGCCTTCTTATTACCTTCGACCAAACCGGCGACGATCGGCGATGATTCCGATGGAATCTCACCCGCGTAAACCTTGCCAGTGGAACCGTTGAGTGAAATCGTGGCGCCTTCCTTGTAGGTTTTGCCACCGACAGAAATAGTACCCTTCTTTTCGTCGATCTTAAGTTCGCCGGCACCACAGATACAGCACTTACCCCAACCACGAGCCACAACCGCCGCGTGCGAGGTCATGCCGCCGGTGCTGGTGAGGATACCTTCGGCGGCACCCATTCCACCCACATCTTCAGGCGACGTTTCGTGACGAACAAGAATAAGTTTCGTGTTCGGATCCTTCTTCTTGAGTTGTTCCGCTTTGTCAGAGTTCAAAACGATCTGACCAACCGCCGCACCCGGACCCGCAGGCAGACCCGAACAGATTGGAGTTTGCTTTGCTTCTTCCTTAGCGTCAAAGATTGGGAACAGCAACTGCTCAAGGTCGCTGCCCTGAACGGTCATCAACGCCGCTTTGGGCGTCAGCAGTTTCGGCAATTTGGCTCCGGTCATCTGGTCGACGCCGGTTGCCATCTCAACGGCCCAACGCACACCCGCGATGCCGACGCGTTTGGCGTTACGTGTCTGCAGCATGTACAGCTTGCCCTGTTGGATGGTGAATTCAACATCCTGAGGGTATTTGTAATGCTTTTCAAGCTTGGCCATGATCTTCAGCAATTCATTGCCGGCTTTGACCAAGCCCTTGTCGTCTTCGTTGACAATTTCATCCAAGTTGATCGGCGTCCGGATACCGGCCACGACGTCTTCACCTTGAGCGTTCACCAAGTACTCGCCCATCGGCTTCGCTTCGCCGGTGGAACCGTCACGTGTGAACGCAACGCCTGTCGCACAGTCGTCGCCCATGTTTCCAAAGACCATCGTCTGCACGTTGACCGCCGTTCCGATCAGTCCGGTGATCTTATTGAGGATACGATACTTCACAGCGCGTTCGGTTTGCCATGAATCGAACACCGCGTTGATCGACAGTTCCAACTGCTTCATTGGATCTTGCGGGAACGGCTTGCCAACGTGCTTTTTATAAATCGCCTTGTATTCGCCTACCAATTCCTTCAACTGATCAGCGGTCAGGTCGGTGTCCTGCTTGGCTTTGTACTTCTTCTTGATCGCGCCCAGGGCACTTTCGAAGTGATGATGGTTCAGCGTCGAATAGGGCCCCATCACAACATCACCAAACATGTCGATGAAGCGGCGGTAGCAATCCCAAGCGGCCCGTTCGTTACCGGTCGCATCGGCGAAACCTTTGACGGATTTGTCGGTCATGCCTAGGTTCAAAACGGTGTCCATCATGCCCGGCATCGATTGAGCCGCACCAGATCGCACAGACAACAGTAATGGGTTCTTGGCGTCGCCCAGTTTTTTGCCTTCGAGTTTTTCGAGTTTCGCAAGTTCGGTTTTAACTTGCTGCATCATCTCTTTGGGGTAAGCCCCTTTGTCTTCGTAGACCGCACAGGCTTCGGTGGAAACCGTAAAACCCGGGGGAACAGGAATGTCCGCGTTGCACATCTCCGCGAGGTTGGCTCCCTTACCGCCTAAGATCTCTCGCATCGAGCGATCTCCATCGGTCATTTTTTTTCCGCCACCATAAAAATAGACGAATTTTTTTGCCATCGTTGTCAGCCTTTTGAGTATTTAAAGAAGGGGGTCTTGATAAATTATTTCCATCGGAATGAAATCCCTCGACCTCCAGATTAACAGGCGCAAGTATCTAAATGACGATACAGACAATCCCATTAACGGGCGGTCACAAAACGTTCAGATGAACGCTTAGGTGAACTTTTCAACCGATTACGATCCAAGGGTAAAGCAGCAAGAGATCTGACGCAGAAATGGAGCGTCAGGGAAACAGAAACAGGCCATGCGACAGTTAATTTCGGTCGGCAACGGCGCTGAACAGCATCTTTCACGAAACGGTTTACATACCTCCCAGCGTCACGGGTCAGTGCGACTGAGGAAGCTGTTTACGAAACCGGTCTCGCTCATCTTTTTACGGCTTTTCAAGGGCCGATAAGGTATCATGCGGTCCGGTAAAGGTAAAGTCCGTAGTTCACGCTCAAACGTGGGAAAACGTGGAAAATGAGTTTATTCACGTTTCTTGGCCCAATCCGCCAACCAGCATCACCTGCAGGTCGCAGACATTGGTCGAAATCGACGGTGGCGGCAGCCGACCTGAGTGGAGTGTGAAGAAGCTGTCACAATCGTTGGCCAAAATCGCTCTTTCCAGCTCATCCTGCATATCAGGGGCATCGGCCAACCTCTCCAGCATTTGGGTATCAAAGCAAGCTCCGGCAACCGGGGCACTGCCATCTTCGCCATCGGTTCCACCGGAGACGAACGCGATGGCGACCTTTCCCTCGGCCTCCACCGGCCAACGCTGAGACAGTTTCTGCAGCACCAGCGCCGTGAGTTGCAGGTTTCGACCTCCACGCCCCGGCGATTGGCAAAGCACTACCGTCGGTTCGCCACCGGCAATCATCGCGATCGACTGACTTGCCGACGTCTGTTGCTCGATCGCCCCCAACGCCAACGCCACCCAAGACTCAGCGACCTTATCCACGTCCTGATTGACGTCGATACCCGCGACCGCGGCGGCCCCCACTCCCCCCGCCTCAAATCTCATCTTTCGCGCCTCAACTTCGGCCCCATCGACGGCGCTTGAATTATTGGCGATCAAAAGATTCTTGATGCGTGCGTCGGACGAAACGGGCTGATCAGCATCGGCGGTTTGTTCAAGCCATCGGTAGATCCAACCGTGTTCCTCTTGCAGATCAAATTGCCGCATCACTTCCCGCGCGGCCGACCGCTGCTGGGCGACGGATGCTTCGGAAATTATCGTCGGCCCCGAAGCGACCATGCCCAGCGCATCACCGATAACATCACTAATGATCAAGCCCACCATGCTGGCTTCGGAATTTTCAAGCACGTGCCGCGCCAAACCGCCGGCTTTAACAGCGCTGATCGCGCGGCGGACCGTATTCAGGGCCTCAATAGGCGCTCCACGCGCGCTCAGCGATCGCGACACGGCGATCAAATCGCTCAGCGGAACCAGCGGACGCTCCAGTAACGCAGAACCACCGCCGGAAACCATGGCGACGATCAACGTGTCCACGCCTGCTCCACGGATCAAGTCCAGCATGCGCTGCGTCTGTTGGACAACGGCCTCGGTCGGGAAATTGCTCGCCCGCGAGCGTCCGACGGTTGTCGTGATCTGAGACGTGGAAGCAGTTTGACCTTCGGGTACGATCACCAACCCTGT
Source organism: uncultured Pirellulaceae bacterium (assembly GCA_964408465.1). Lineage (GTDB taxonomy): Bacteria > Planctomycetota > Planctomycetia > Pirellulales > Pirellulaceae > Mariniblastus. The sequence goes on along the minus strand of CAYOZV010000056.1, from coordinate 21,185 downwards.
CAGCTGAATTCCATTGGCCTCAACCCCCGGCAGTTCCTTCAGCGCTGACTCCAACCCCGCCGCCATCGCGCCGCTGCACTTCCCAAACCCAACGACGATGATCTTTTTCAATCGTTTCAGTTGATAGGTCGCGCCCGCAATCGATAGGCGGTCACCGCACACGTCAATTGAATCGCGAACAACCTGCGCGGCGCCCGCGGCTTGGACACCCGCATTCCAAATTTCAACCGCCGCCGATGAATTGACGACGGCACTTCGGTTATTGTTCATTCGTTTCTCAGGTAAAGTTTGATTCCGGTGGACTCCTGCGGCCCGAAACTAAAATCCTCCCTATGATAGGGGAAACAGCCTTCGGCCACTTGATGCCAAAAATCAACAATCTATTGTCCGCCACGAATTAACCGATACAACCTGTTGAGGGGCTTCGAAATCTCTTTATTTCAAGACAGAACAACCGCCTCGTCGGCCGACATGACCTACGTTTCAGATGCGAATGAAATTAGGCAACTCAAAACCGGAGCCCCCCAACATGTTCGAAAACACCGTGCGCAACCCGTCACCGCAGATCCAAGAACTGATCTCAATTCTGACGCATCAGGAAGACTTTGGCCATGAATCACGGACCGTCCCACGCGAAACGGTCGTCTGCCCGGTGACCATACAGCTGCAATACAATCAGGACCGTTTCCGAGGTTTCACCAAGGACATCAGCAGTGGCGGTGTCTGCCTGATCACCCAAGCGGAGATTCAAGTCGAACAAATCGCGACATTGGCCATCTACCGCGCTGATGATATTCCGACGAAAATTCGCGCTCGTTGCATCTGGCAAAAATCGTTTGGCAACGATTACTACAAATCCGGCTGGAGATTTCTCCGCAGGGTACTTCAAAACGTGAAATAGATTCGTACGATTGAGATTCACATTGTCATCGGCATCTGCGCCCTTGGTTACCGGCGTCATCGGTACCTGCGGCATCGTTTCCCGCGACTGAAGTAAATCTCCCCCAACGTTCTTTCTATTGACATGGCCAAACTCTACTTTTATTACTCGGCCATGAACGCCGGAAAAAGCACTACGCTATTACAGGCCGCCCACAACTACGAAGAACAGGGGATGAAGGTCGTCTTGCTGACCCCCATCATCGACGATCGCGATGGGGTCGGAAAAATTTCCTCTCGACTGGGAATCGCGCGTGACGCACTGGCCTTCGACAAAGCATTCGACCTCTTCGTCGAAGTCCAGACCCAACACAGCCAAAGCCCCGTCAGTTGCGTTTTTGTGGACGAGTGTCAATTTCTGACCGACGTTCAGGTCTTACAGCTGACTTTCATCTGCGATCGTCTGAACATCCCTGTCCTGTGCTACGGGCTGCGCACCGATTTCCAAGGCGAACCCTTCGAAGGTAGCAAATATCTTCTGGCCTGGGCCGATGAATTGGGCGAGATTAAAACGATTTGCACCAGTGGCAAGAAAGCCACCATGAACGCGCGACTGGACGAAGCCGGCAACCGCGTCTTGGCCGGTGATCAAATCTCCATCGGCCACAACTACGTCTCGATGAGCCGTAAAGAGTTTGGGCTGGAAGAAGTTTCGCCGATTAAGTATCAGCCAAACTGAACGCGGACTCCAACACGCGGCAACGCTAATTCGGCTCGCCTCCAGATGGATACCGCTTTAACGCACCGCCGGGGCAATTGGCGGGTTTTGTTTTCTTTGCAGTCGTCTCACCAGACGCGCCGTGTTGCCCAACCAACCATCCAAAAAATCCACACGCGCATCCAGCCACTGCTCTAAGAAATCTATTTCGCTGGACGGCGATTCAAATTCGCCGCGCAGTTCAGGAAACCGCTGCTGCCGATCGTAGATGCCGTTGCCGGCCAGTCGCTGATAGTTCTGTCGATAAAGTGATTTCAAGTTGTCCTTTTCGAACAACCCAGATCGCAGATGATTCCAGCGATCGGTGACCGCCTGCACGAACTCAGGCTGTTGCATCAGTCGCCTGAACAGCCCGTTGTACATTCGAAGTTCCATCACGTCTTTCCGCTCCGTTGGAAAACAAATGCCCGCCGTCAGATCAAGATCCCACGGAACGAAGAACCATTTTGATGATTCATGTTGCCGAACCAAATAATAGTTTTTACCGCGGTTGTCCATCGCGGCCAACAGATTGATGAAAATGAAATAGTCCACTGCATTGTCGATCTGCACAGCGTTTTGAATCGTCTGATTGAATTCGTTCGAATCACTATCGGTCACCAGCGCGACCAACTCCTGCAACGGAACGAAGTCGGCCTTCCCCGACAATTTGGGATAAACCTTTTCGAAGCCGCTCCATTGATCGCTCGTTTCTTCTACAGGCGGGCTGGATTTAAAAGAGGACCCATCGGCCCATGAAACCGCTTTGAACTGCAGGCCATGAGATTGACCGTCCTTATTTTTCACCTTCAGCATTTTTGGATCGACGCGTTCGCCAAGGTAGTAGATGCCGCAATATTCGCCATCGAGAAACAGTTCGCAATACTTTTGTTGGGGCAAATCGTAGTCGCCACGATTTTGATGGTCGGCCGCCATCTGCCGCCAAATTTGATGGGCAGTAAAATCTCGAACCGAAACCGGTTCATTCCACAGCGCGTCCAGTATCCAATCGTCGTCCTGACGCATGCCCAGCAACGATTCCTTTACAGGCTTTTGAAAATCGTCTCGGTCGCGCAACTCAAAACCAAAACTCTTCTTGGGATAAGTTTGCGACGTTCTCCCCCGCCACTCGATCGCAATCGGAAATCGTTCGGGGGCGATACCCGGTTGAAGGAACTTCAGCGTAGCAGGAACTTTGGGTTCGTCGGCGATTTCCTGTCCACCGGTCGCGATGTGCAGGATGGGTAGATCAATTTCACAAACGAGTGGTCGGCGCGTCTTATCGCTGATCGACATCAGGGCGGGAGTCGACGCGTCATGAGTGAGAAAGATCTCACGTTGCCGATCCATTTCAAACTTCCGCTCATCCAACGGCCGTCGCGCCGAGGTTGGCGGTGCCGGAGTCGTCTGAGAACAGCCGCTCAGCACTACGGCGACAATAACAATAGGGATGGAGGATCCAATCCGCGCGATCCAAGCGGCGAAATGGAAGTTGTAGATCTTCTCAAAAATCATTTTCCGCAGACGCCGTTTGAGATGGAAGGAAGCGGCAGAGACACATCGCGTCGGGCAAACGTATCAAATATCCGTTTCAGAGGCACCATCAATGTTGCTTCGCCCGAAAAAGCCGAGAAATCGCCGGGGCCAAATATTAATCCACCAACTCAATCGTCTGCCACAGACTTGGATCTTCGCTGATGGGCAGTTCGGGACCGATCGCCAATGTCTGCCAACCTTTTTCGCTGTCGATGACGGCCAAGTTAAATCCGAAATTGCGTTGCTCCTCCAACTCCCAACCATTGAGCGCCTTGCTGGGGATAAACAGGGTCATTTGATAGCCATCTTTGGTGGCTTTAGATTCGACGGACACTTTTTGCCGGTTCAGCGTTGGGCTATCTTCGCGGCTGCGGTTGATCTTGAGCATGTTTCCAATTGGTTTGTCTTTCTTCGCTCCGCCACCCTCGGGCATCGCAATAAACCAATGGCAAAACTTCGTCGCTCGGTGAACGTTGTGCGTGTCGCGCGTATCCACCCACACCTGCAGCCCGTCGCTTTCTAAAATCGCAGACTCTCGGCACCACAGCGATTTTGATTTCCCGGTCACCTTTACTGAAACGACCAACCCCTTATTGCCCCATCCCATCCGGATATCCGCGTACTGCTGCATAGCGTCCAACGCGCTGAAATTGGGCAGCTGATAAGATTCGTCCAGCACCGTCTTCGCACTGGCGGTACCGGAAATTTTCCGGCAAGGGATACGAAAACGAAACGATAAATTCTTGGGAACTTGAGATGCGATTGTAGCCATGTTTTTTCAATGTGGAATTGAGAATGCGGAATGGGAATAAGGAAATTACGAGCGCGGAAATTTAGAATTTAGAATTTAGAATTTTCAAAAATCAAAAATCAGAAATCAGAAATTGGAAATTGGGTTTCAGGAATTCCGCACTTCCCATCCCCAATTCTTAATTCATGAACTCCCCGCCATCATTGTCTGCAGATGACCACTGAGGAATTTCTGCAGCGCGTCACTTTCAACCTGATCCTTGGTCGAAAACGCCATCCGCATCACATCACGATCATGTTCATCGACTTCACTATTGGCAGAATCAGCCAAACCTCGGACGCGATCGAGCTTCAAAGAACCCTGCGGCCCGGCCACCAACACCCATAACGCATCGGGTTTCTTCGTCTGCAGCGTCACCCACGGCAACTTCTGATCCGGCAGCAAGAAATAAACCTCTTCCTTATTCTTCCATTGGAACTCGCCGCCGGGTGCCAGCTCACTGAGCAAACCGCACATCTTTTCCAAAACGTTCTTCTTCCAAAGAACTTCGGTTTCGGGCGTGAAACCCTTTCGCATCAGATGCCACTTCTTACCCAGTTTTGCCCAAGGTGAATTCGCCTCAATTTTCGCCTTTTCCAACTCCGCCTTGCCTTGGAAGCTGGCAATCGCGTCATCAACAAACTTCCAAAATCCGTCGTGGTTGATTTCGTCGAAGGAGTAAACCTTAAGTTCCACCTCTTGCCACGCCCCTTGGGAATTGACCACCTTCACCCGCGGTGCGTTTCCGTAAACAGGAACGTCTTCCAGATCGTTTGCCGACAACAGCGGAATCTGATCGATCAACGCCTCACGCTTGAACGCGCGCGGCCGAACGCGGAATTTCAATCTCACAAACCAAGCATCGCCGGTCACCGCATGGAAGAACCAACCTTCGGATTTCTTACCACTAGAGATATCGACCGACCCGCGCTGACTCCAATCGGTGTCGGCGAAATTTTCATGTTGCTCGATCCGATCAACAACCTCCGATAGAATTCGCCCATCCCATTTCACTTGCTCCCCGGCCCGCCCGACGCGGTCTTGCGTGTGCCAGCGACGTCCGTCGGATTCCCACGGCATCTGCGCCGTCGCGCCGACGTCTTCGATGTCGATGTCGCCACGCTTCCAACGATCTTCTTTGTCGGGATCGTAAGTCTTGCGTGCCTTATAAGGGCCTTCTTCGAGCACCGGAATCAGCGCTTCACCGGTATAACTTCGGTCCAAGCGTAACGCGGCTTCTTTTTTGGTCGGTTTCTTCTTGGGTGCCTCAAGGTGCTGTTTCAAGGCCGCCTCCGCATAAGCAACCACCGTTTCAGGCGTCCCCTGAATCACAATCTGACCACCTCCGGTCCCCGCTTCGGGGCCCATGTCGATCACCCAGTCCGCCGCCTTGATAATGTCCAAATTATGCTCGATCAAAACGACCGTGTTGCCCACATCGACCAACCGCTGGATCACCTCCAACAACTTCATCAGATCATTGAAGTG
>CAYOZV010000056.1:4759-15710 GCA_964408465.1 uncultured Pirellulaceae bacterium | reverse complement strand
CGGTTCGTCCAGCAAATACAACGTCCGGCCGGTATCAGGCCGCGCCAGTTCGGCCGACAGCTTCACACGCTGAGCTTCTCCGCCGGAAAGCGTGGGCGCACTTTGCCCCAACGTCACATAGTCCAAACCTACATCGCACAACGTTTTGAGGATGCGCCGAATCTTGGGAATGTTGGAGAAGTGTTCCAGCCCCTGAGCGCAGGACATCTTCAATACGTCGTCGATCGTTTTCCCCTCATAGCGGACCGACAGCGTGTCCTCGTTGTAGCGCCGCCCCTTGCACGCCTGACACTCCACCCAGACGTCGGGCAGGAAGTGCATTTCAATGCAAATTTGGCCGTTACCAAAACACTCTTCACAGCGTCCGCCGGGCACGTTGAAACTGAACCGCCGCGCAGTGAAACCGCGGAGCTTGGCATCGGGCAATTGAGCGAACAGTTCGCGGATCAAATCAAATGCACCGGTGTAAGTCGCCGGATTGGACGACGGCGAATTGCCCAGCGGTGTTTGGTCGACACGGATCACTTTATTGATGCTGTCGATGCCGCGGATCCCTTTGTGCGTTCCAGGGGTTGCCGCAGAACGGTGTAAACGTCTGGCCAACGATTTGTACAGAATCTCGTTCACCAAACTACTCTTACCACAACCGCTGGGGCCGGTGACCACCGTCAGTGCCTCCAGCGGAAACCGGACGGTGATGTCTTTGAGGTTATTGTGCCGCGCACCCACCACATCAATTGTGCTGGCCATCGCAACCGACGTCGGCATTCGACGGGCGACCTTTTTCTTGGTGACTTTCTTTTTAACCTTCTTCTTTTTCACGGCCTTTTTAACTGGCCGCGGCTTCGTAAAGTCAACGTCCTTGAACGCGGGGTCCAGCGACAGGGCAGGGCGGCGATTGGATGGAATCGGAATTCCCTTTTTTCCGCTAATAAAAGGACCGGTGACCGACCCCTTCTTCTTGCCGATCGCCTGCGGCGCACCCGAAGCGACAATCTCGCCACCGTTGATGCCCGCCAGAGGACCAAAATCACAAACGGAGTCACTGCTTTCGATCACTTCGCGGTCATGTTCGACCACGATCAGCGTGTTACCAAGATCACGCAAGCGATGCAGCGCTTTGAGCAAACGCGTGTTGTCGCGCGGGTGCAATCCGATCGTCGGTTCATCCAACACATACAGCACGCCGCACAATCCGCTGCCTAATTGACTGGCCAGACGAATCCGCTGGGCCTCGCCGTTGGACAGTGAGGCGGCCGTTCGATTAATCGTGATATATTGCAGGCCAACATCGTTAAGGAATTCGACGCGACTTTTAATCTCGCGGATCAATTCGCCGGCGATCTTCTTTTCGCGCTTATCCAGCTTCCATTTGTTAATCGTTTTGATCAACACGCCCAGCGGCATCCGGCAGATCCCATCAATCGTCAGCTCGCGGAATCGCACGGCCGCCGCGTCGTCGCGCAATCGACTTCCGCCGCAACCGCCACATTCGACCTCGCCAATCAACGACTGCATCCGCGCCCGCAGATTCGCGGACAATCGCGACGCCTCTTCCAGCGTGGGAAAAACGCCTTTGTATTGGAACGAGTACAACACGTTTTCAGCTTTGTCGGTCACGTCGAACCAACGTTCGCCCGTTCCGTAAAAGATCATCCGGCGTTGTCGCGCGTCCAGCTGATTAAACGGTTTGTTGATCGGAATCCCGGTTCCATCGGTAAGCGCTACCAGCATCGCCATCGACATTTTCTCACTGACATCGGGCCACAGTCCGATCGCACCTTGCTTCAGCGAAAGTTCGTCGTCGTTCATCACGGCCGAAGGATTCGCGCCGGTCTGTACGCCAATCCCCTCACAATCCTGACACCAGCCCAACTGACTGTTGAAGCTGAAATTGTGAGGCGTCAACGGTTCGAAACTTCGGCCGCAACAATCGCAAGCCAAATGCTGCGAGTGATTGACGACCTTCCAATGGGGTTCGGGAACTTTTGTCAGCGGCTCGGTCACGTGACAGACACCTTTGCCGACCGACAACGCGGCCTCGATACTGTCGGCGATGCGCGACCGCGATTCGGGTTTGACAACAATTCGATCCACCACGATTTCGATGCTGTGGCGGTTGCGCCGACTCAATCGCTTCATTTCAGCTTCGTCGTCAATACTGACTGTTTTGCCGTCGACTCGCAAACGCTGGAAACCCATCGCCTGGATCTCTTCCCATAACTTCTCGTACGTTTGATTGACGTCCAATTCGATCGGAGCCATCAACATCAGTTTCGTGCCCTCCTCGTGCGCCATAATTTTGTCGACGATGTCATCGCTGGTCTGCGTTCCGATGGGATTGTCGCAGTCCGGACAGTAGGGCGTGCCCAACCGCGCCATCAAAATACGCAAATAGTCGTAGACCTCGGTGACCGTGCCGACGGTACTGCGCGGGGTAGAACCAAGATTCTTTTGTTCGATCGCGATCGCGGGCGAAAGTCCTTCGATTGATTCGACGCGCGGTTTTTCCAACTGATTGACGAACTGACGCGCGTAAGAGGAAAGGCTTTCCACGTAACGCCGTTGGCCTTCGGCATAGATCGTGTCCATCGCCATCGAACTCTTACCGCTTCCACTGGGTCCGCAGAAGACCGTCATCTCGTCCCGTTTGATATCGACGTCGACCATGCGAAGATTGTGCTGCTCTGCACCACGCACCTTGATCGTTTCGGCCAATACCGGTTTGTCCGACTTGCCTTTTTTCGGTTTCGGAATTTCGGGAGTCTCGCTCATCGCTTTTTTGAGAGCACGCCCGGTGTACGATTCCTCGCAAGCCGCAACTTTCTCCGGCGGACCTGCGCAGACGACCTTACCGCCGCCGGAACCGCCCTCGGGGCCAATGTCGATGATCCAGTCGGCCGTTTTAATCACGTCCAAGTTATGCTCGACGACCAACACCGTATTGCCGGCTTCGACGAAGTCCTGCAAAACCTTCAACAGCAACTGAATGTCATGAAAGTGGAGACCGGTTGTCGGTTCGTCTAATAGATACAGCGTTTTTCCGGTGCTGCGTTTGACCAACTCCCGCGCCAACTTCACACGCTGGGCCTCGCCGCCCGAAAGCGTGGGCGATGGCTGGCCAATCTGGAGATACTCCAGCCCCACCGCCTGCAGGGTTAGCAATTTGCTGTGGATCTTGGGGATGTTCTCAAAGAATTTCAGAGCTTCTTCGATCTCCATTTCCAAAACGTCGGCGATGGATTTTTCGCGGAACTTTACTTGCAACGTTTCGCGGTTGAAACGTTTGCCCATACAAACGGGGCACTTGACCCACACGTCCGCCAGAAAATCCATCTCCAACTTATTCGATCCGTTACCCTCGCACGCCTCGCAACGTCCGCCTTTGACGTTGAAACTGAATCGGCCCGGCGCGTAACCGCGCGTCTTGGCTTCGGGCAGTTGCGTGTAAAGCTTGCGGATCTCATCAAACAGTTTGATATAGGTGCCGGGGTTGGATCGCGGTGTTCGGCCGATCGGCGTTTGATCAATGGCGATCATTTTGTCCAACAATTCGACGCCGGTGATTTCATCATGGTCACCAGGATCGCCGATGCCGCCGTTGAGTTTTTCGCGGAGCGTTTCGACCAAGATCTCGTTGACAAAGGAACTCTTACCGCTGCCCGAGACACCCGTGACGCAGACAAAATTACCCAACGGGATTTCGATGTCGACATCGCGCAGATTGTTGTGGCGTGCTCCTTTGATGATGACTTGTTTGTCGACTTTGGGTTGTCGCCGGTTTTCGGGGATGGCGATTTCCAATCCGCCGGCCAAATACTGTGCCGTCAGACTTCTCTTAGACTTAATAATCTCCGACGGATGCCCCTCGACCACGACTTCACCGCCACGCACGCCGGGACCGGGACCAAAGTCGATTAAGTAATCGCTGGCCCGCATCGTATCTTCGTCGTGTTCGACAACGACGACCGTGTTGCCCAAATCACGCAGGTTTTTAAGTGTACTGATCAGGCGATCATTGTCGCGCGAGTGCAGACCGATCGACGGTTCGTCCAAGATATAAAGCACACCCACCAGTCCCGCACCGATTTGCCCCGCCAACCGAATCCGCTGGCTCTCGCCGCCCGAAAGCGTCGGCGCGGTTCGGTTGAGCGTCAGATAATCCAGCCCGACGTTCAACAGGAACCCCAACCGGTTGCGAATTTCCTTGATCGGTTCTATCGCCACGAACGCGCGTGTTGACTCCAGTTCCATCTCGGAAAAGAACTCAAACGCATCCGCGATCGACAGATTGCACACCTCGGGAAGTGACAGATTGGGATGATCGGCAAACTGCGGACGCTTGGTCTTTAATCGGAAGTGACGTGCCTGTTCGTTCAGCCGATGGCCCTCGCACTCCACGCAGTCCACCTCGTTCATGAACGCTTCGAGCTTGCGGATCTTGGCCGCACCGGTGGTCTTGTGATACCGCTCATCCAACTCGGCCGCGATGCCACCGAACTGACCGCCATACTTCATCGGTGACGCGCCGCCGCGCCACGTGTAAGTAATGTTTAATTCGCCGGTGCCATACAGCCAAGCATCTTGGATCTCTTCGGATAACTCTTCCCAAGCCGTTTCCAGCATCGTACCGGGTTCAAGGTTGTGCTCCTTCTCATAGCAATCAGCGACGCCTTGATAGATGTGTCGTTTCCATCGCCCAAGGTCTTTCCATTTGCCCAGCAGATCAAAGCACCCCTGTTGAAACGACTTACTTGTGTCGGAGATTAAAAGATCACGATCAAACGTGAACAGTTCGCCCAACCCGTCACAAGTGAGGCACATCCCTTGGGGACTGTTGAAGCTGAACATCTGTGGCGTCGGTGGGGAGAAACCAATGCCGCACGCCGCGCAAGCGTACTCCGAAGAATAAACGCGGTCGGTGGTGTTGGTCGTGACGGCGGCCTGTTTTGTCTTGCGTTTGCGACCTGATTTTTTCGCTGGTTTTTCCGCCAACGCTTCAGCCGTCGCTTCGGCGTTGTCGGGATCGGTCGGCGAATCGGACTCCGTCGGTGCGGCGGCGCCCTCTGCGTTTTCGATCTCCAGAACCAACGTGCCTTTGCCTAACTTCAACGCCGTCTCTACCGCCTCGGTCAGCCGACCGCGAATGCTTGGCCCCGCGGTCAACCTTTCGACGACGACTTCGACGGTGTGGCGTCTGGTTCGGTCGAGGTTGATCTCGCTGGAGAGCGAAACCGTTTCACCGTCCACGCGGGCACGCGTGAAGCCACGTTTGAGCATGTCGATAAAAAGATCTTTGTGTTCACCTTTTTGGTTTCGCACCACCGGCGCCAGCACAGAATACTGCGTGTCGTCCTTTTGCATCATGATCGCGCCGATGATTTGGTCGCGCGATTGAGCGGAGATCGGTTGGTCACACTTGGGACAATACCCTTGCCCAACACGCGCATAAAGAATGCGCAAAAAGTCATAAATCTCGGTAATCGTTCCGACCGTAGAACGCGGATTGTTACCGGACGATTTTTGGCTGATCGAGATCGATGGGCTCAGCCCCGAAATTAGATCAACGTCCGGCTTGGGCATCTGGCCGAGGAACTGGCGGGCGAAACTTGAGAGGCTTTCGACGTACCGACGTTGGCCTTCGGCGAAAACGGTGTCGAAGGCGAACGAGCTTTTGCCACTGCCCGAAACACCGGTCAAGCAGATCAGTTGGTTACGGGGTAAGACAAGGTCGACGTCTTGCAGATTGTGTTCACGGGCACCTTTGACAACAATATCAGAAGCAGGCATATCTGAGGGGGTTCCCATCCAATGGAGTATCATTTCAGCGAACCCAATAGTCTATCGCAAACGTGTCCAATGCCCAACCGCTAAGACTGGGGGAGGCACCAAGTTTTGAAAACCATTCAATGATGTCACATTTGCAATTTTCGAATTCAATTGACTTTCAGCGCGATCCCAAAAACCAACGTTTGCTTTATTAGGTTGCTCAATTGGACCTTCAATACTGGGGTAGGGGGGTTGCAATGGCGGCTGATTGTCTCTTGCTTTTTTGAGGTCATTCTGGTCTTTTATGACGTCGCGAATCGCTCGCGTCTTTATTAGATTTCAGGCTGAATTCAGGAACCGATCTGTGCCGCAAGAAACATTAACTTTCAAAACACGCGTAAAGTTGTTTTGGGATTGGTTCGTCGAACACGCTGTAGATTTCCAGCAACGAATCGAAGCCGGAGATGGCCCCGGATTGGAACCCGAAGTCAGCGCCGCGATTAACAAATGGCTGCCGGGATTTGCGTACGTGTTTGGGCCGCGAGACCAAGGCGGCCATACGTTCACGCTTTCGCCCAGCGGCAATATTGACTTGCGTTTCCTAGCGACATATTGGCTTGACCAAGCCCCCGAGTTGGAAAATTGGACGTTTTATGCCTCTCGGCAACCGGGGTTGTGTGATGGATTTGGCATCCGCATCGAGGACCATGAATTTGGAGCCGACGATGTGTTGATCGAATTCGAAGTCAACCAAGAGGAGGAGGTGCTGGACATCGTGATCTGGCACCCCAACTATATCGAAGACGACGACGTCAACAGCCAAGTCGCGTTCATCTTTTTGGATGAAGTCATGGGCGAAATTGGCACCGAAATGTGGATCGGAAATATCGAACTCGGCGGCGAAAAACCGGAGAAGGGTATCCCTCTAAAGTCGCTGGCGACCGAAGTCGTCGCCGCCGCTGCGATGCACGACTGGGAGAAACAAGCACCCGACAAAACATACATCGGTTACTCCGTCCCCGAACCGAAAGAAGGTTACCCTCGTTCGGACACGATCGCCGGTGCGACGTGCCACTTCCCATTGGTCGGTGAATTCATGGAGCAAGAGGGGTTGTTGGACAACGATCCGTTGGCGGGCACCGGTGCCCATTTCCTGTACCTGTCCATTGATGCCGAGGACTTTCCCGAAGACGAAGAAGTCGAAGTGCGAGCTAAAATTGAGGAGCAGCTGAACGACGTTTTGATCGAACGTGCTGCCGGACGCATCTTGGGCGGAGCCACCGGTTACGCCAAAGCCTACATCGACCTAGTGATTTTCGATGGGCAAGACTCATTGGACTTGATTGAACAATCCATGCAGTTGCAGAACTACGCGGCCAGCTATCGCGTCGAGCGATTCTTCGCCACCCAAACGGCATGAGGGTAATGCTGAATTGGAAAAGCGGGTCACGAAATCAAGTTTTGAATTTCTTATTTCGAATTTCCTATTTCGAAATTGGAAATCCGAAATTTACGATTCCGCACCTCAAAGCTTTCAGCAAACGATCAAAAAGTTAAACCGCTAATGGACGCTAATAAACGCGAATACAGCGCGGCAAAAAACATTCGCGTCTATTAGCGTTCATTCGCGGTTTTTATCCCGCCTGCACACTCCCTTAAAACCCGCCCCATCACTTGCTGATTGAGAGCCGCGGTCACGATCGACGCTGATTCTATTTCCCAATCCGTGTTTTCAAAATTGGAAATCCGAAATTCGAAATTTACGATTCCCCACCTCAAAGCTTTCAGCAAACGATCAAAAAGTTAAACCGCTAATGGACGCTAATAAACGCGAATACAGCGCGGCAAAAAACATTCGCGTCTATTAGCGTTCATTCGCGGTTTTTATCCCGCCTGCACACTCCCTTAAAACCCGCCGCAGACGCGCTCCATCACTTGTGCATCAGTTACCGCCGCTTCCACGTCAATCAACTCCAGCCTGCGGAGATACTTTACCGCTTTCACGATCGACGCCGATTCTATTTCCCAATCCGTATTCCACTGTGTTGTCTCCCACCACTGCGCGACTTCTTCGGGCGTGATTGCGTATCGGTCGACGATTGTCGCTTGTGTCTGATCGCCGTCGGCGGCCAGACGCTGACAAATTGAATTGACTTGGTTCAGCAAGGACCTGATCGGTTGGGATTTCCCGGCTAACGCTGCGTCGCTGGCGCAAACCACAAACGCTGGCCACGGCGTTAGCCGGTCGTCCAGCCGCCTAAATTCGCCGCGATCGACGTAAGGACTGGTGGTGTAACGCTCCCAGAAAAAAACATCCGCGTCCCCAGCGGATAATGCCGCGCGGGCGCCGTCAATGTTCTTCACCACTTCAAAATCCAGATCCGTTTCCCAACCGCGCTCGGCCGCGTCGACGATCGCCATCAGGTGACTGCCCGATCCGAAACGACTGATGGCATAACGACGTGATCGGATATCCTCGACCGTTTTCAAATCGCTGTCGGCAGGAACATGGATTCCCCAAATCAACGGCGACTGGACGAACGTTTTGACGATTTTGGCAGACGTGCCTTGGCAAATGGATTGAATGCAACCCTCGGTCAAAACTACTGCGACGTCAACTTCGTTATTGGCAACCGCCGCCATCATCGCCCCCGTCCCGCCACCATAGACGATGAATTCAGCATCGACGCCACAGGCGGCGAAATCACCACTCTCGATTCCAACGTGCCAAGGAAGATTGAAGTGTTCGGGCACGCCGCCAATGCGGATCGACTGTTGTTGGTCGCTCACGATTCAATTCCTGAGGGGTCTGCGATGGATTCTTCTAGTTCTGTTTCTTCAGGTTCTGTTTTGGGGGATTCTGTTTTTGGGGATTCTGATCCTTCCGAATTAAGATTCTCTGCGCTCCCGTTGCCCAACGCGCTTTCTTTGGGTGGTTCGCCTGTTTGGGCTTCGGCGAGCACACGTTTAGATTTTTCGTTTTTAAGTTCGTCGAGGTACTCAAAAATATCGTCGCTATCGTATAACTCGGTTGCCTCGGTCTGGAGCTCCAACGCCTTATCGAGGTCGCCCTGCATAAAGACAAGATGAGCATACGTATCCAGCACCGCCCCCAAGTGGCTATCGCTGCCTTCCTTCCGCGAAAGCGCTACGCCGCGTTTGGCTGTTTCGGCGGCGATCTCCAAAAGTTCAGAGGAGATTTCCTTCCCGCCCTGAGCCCGCGTGACGATGGACCAAGCCAACTCATTAAGCCGATAAGAATTGCCGGAAATGTTTTCGACGACCTCTTTAAATGCTTCGGCAATGTTTGGTCCGTCATTCTCCATTAGGATCCCCAAACGCAGCGCGGCCATTTCAGCTCTTGTTTTCGAATCCGGCGCATCGACCATCATTTTCTCAATCAACTTCAAAGCTTCCTCGGTCTCTCCGCGCTGCAACAATTGTCTGACTTCGGCGGCCATTTTGATCATCCGTTGCTCGGCTACGATCTTGGCTCCAAAGACAGCGCGATCCCACTTGCCGTCGATGATTTTCTTCAGCGGTGTTTGCATTTCAGCCGGATTGCCTATCCACTCGACCAGCCCTGTTCTTCCGACAATGAAAACGACCGGGAGATTGGCTTGCTGAGCCGCCACCAAATAGTCTTCGTGGACCGAGCGATCGGGATCGGTGGTCACGCAGTAGCCCAGCGTCCATTCGGCGTAGATCGTTTCCTTCTGGCCACTGACGTCGAGTTCTAAAAAATTGGCGACAGAATCTTCATCTTCATCGCTAACGCGGATGATCTGCAGACCTTCATCAAAGTAGCGATCCTGAAGGTCGGCGTACTTAAGCATCCAAGGATGTGACGCTCTGGACCACGTCGCCCAAAAATCAATCAAATAAATTTTGCCCGGCTCAAGCTTCGTCGTCTGGTTGAATTCGCCTTCGCGATCGCTGAACCAAGTTTCAATATCCAACGCGGGCGCCTTCGATCCAATCGTCAGAATCGCCTGGCCTTCCAACCCATCATCGGTTTGAGCAAGCACACTCGACCCAACCGCCACCGGCAGAATCAACGCCACCACCGTCGCCGCCCACCATAAACGGGATAGAAACAGAACTTTATTGAGTCGCATGGCAGGGAATCTCCCGAAAGTCATCGCGGTAAGCGTCAGAATTGTGCTTGGATTCTATCGTTGGTGGTGACGAAGGAATAGGATATTAGCAGCGAAAATCGGCTTCGTTGTTGGTGCCCACGCTGCCACGACCGTTCCCCCAAAAAGAGAGCCCTGACATTCATGCCTGATCGTGTCCCCAACACACTGACGCTACAGTATCAAAAATTTGCGATTGGCGTTTTCGGCTTTGTAATGTTGGTCTCCGGTGGGCTGATGTATGCGTTGGCACCGACTGCCAATGTCGTCTTCAGCGCGGTTCTTATTCGCGTGGGGATGATGTTGTGCGTAGTGTGGCTGGCATTTGATCAGCTGCAACAAATGTCCAAATACTTCTCCACGATCGTGCTGACGGTCGGGCTTGGTCTACTGGTGCTGATGGCGGTCCGGCCGAATTTTTCCAAGATCCTGCTGGTAATGTGTGCCGCCTTAGGCGCGCTGTCGGTGGCCGCTAAATTTTTCCGATCGCACCGGTAGCCGCCGCTCATTTCTTGACGATCTGCCCTAGGCCACCTCAAGCAGGGGCGGTTCCTATGACCTACTGCCCCACTGACCCAGCGGTTGAGATAAGTTAAATTTCACGCTTTCAAATTCGTTATTCGTTTTCCACTTTCGTCGCTATGCAATCGTTGAATTGGCTTAAAGCCCGAGTTGTCTTTTACCCTACGTTGGCCTGGAACGCATTATTGGGCCGCGTTTTGAAAGTTCGAAACTGGTGGGATCCCATCGACGACCACGTTATTCTGGGGGCGTTTCCGTTCTCCTCGGACGTCGGGCCGTTGGCCGAACTTGGGGTGCGGGGCGTCGTCAACACGTGCGAAGAATTTGGCGGACGGGTGGCTCTTTATCAAACGCACGGCATCGAACAATTTTACATGCCGACGATTGATTTTACTCATCCGGCCTATGACGATGTTTGCGGCGCGGTTGATTTCATTCAATCGCACGTCGACAAAAATCAGAAAGTCTACATCCACTGCAAGGCCGGTCGTGGCCGCAGCGCGACGGTCGCGATTTGCTGGATC
>CAYOZV010000056.1:0-4749 GCA_964408465.1 uncultured Pirellulaceae bacterium | reverse complement strand
TCGCGGCAGCTCTCAGCAGCGCAAGCCCAGAAATACCTGCTGGAAAAACGAGGCCACATCAACCACCGTCTAACTCAGCGCCCGGTCGTGCAGAAATTCGAATCCGAATTGAAGAAATAGGCCGGCCCCAAGCCGCCCCTTCCTTCAACACGACTCACTTCGCGTTGACTGGCGCTTTCAGTTGTGGCTTGATTGGCGTGCGCGGATCTTTGGCCAACGACCACGACAGTTCCTCGTACCACGTCGATTCTGATTCCACCAGCGCGTTGATCTTCTTCCAAATTTCGACCGGCGGCCCAAATCCGCTCCAATCAACGGTCAACACCCGCACACCGCGGCGACGCATTTCGCCCAGCAACTTTTGATAGTTGTCGTACAGCTGCTCCAAATACTCCAACGGCACTCCATTTTCGGTGCTGCGACCACGCGCGTGCATGCGATCGAAAGAATCCTGCGGCTTCACATCTAGATAGACAAACACATCCGGCGGCATCACGTCGCGGCTGATGTTTCGATACATTTCAACGTAAAGATCGTACTCCTGCGGTGTCATGAAACCACGTTCCATCGCCGTCGTTGCAAACACGGTGTCGCCATAGATCGGTCGGTCTTGAACGACCACGATTCCCTTATCACCCCACGCCATTTCGACGGCCAAGCGGTGTTGTTCATAGCGCTGACACAGCATGAACATCTGCATCGCAAAACCGCCGCCGGTGTTCGTCTCCGACTGTAGGTCAGCGTAATAGCGCTGGAGGAAGTGGTCGAATTGAGGATGGGCGGTTGGTTCTTCCATGACGCGTGTCTGATGACCGGCGGCCATCGCGGCGGATGCGATGGCGTGACAAGCGTTCGTTTTCCCGGCACCGATGTTGGCGTCGATGGCGATGAACAAACCGTTCCGTTTAGCATGGGAGAGGCTCATGGGGAGTTTCCTATTTAATTTCCATATTAAGTTTACGATAGGTGTAGTGGAGGTTATTACCCCTCCTATTCGTCGTGCGTTTAATCGCGAAGGTGCGCGGGATTTTTAACAAAATCCACTACTACGTTTAGGTTTAATCGCCACGGTGCGCGGGATCTTTCACAAGATCACCGCTACGTATAAGTCTGATGAATCTCTTGATCTGATTCGCTGTGCTTGCGTTTCTCAAGTACTAAACGGATGGGGACTTCTCCAAAATCCAGCGAATCCCGCAACACGCTCAGCAGATACGCTTTGTAGGTTTTCGCGAACGAATCGGGATGGTTGCACTTGAGCATGATCGTGGGCGGGGAGATCCCGATTTGCGCCGCGTAGAAGATCTTGGGACGACGTTTATTGGACCCCATCGGCGGAGGATGACGCACGATCGCCTCTTTAATGATCCGGTTCAGTTTGGGCGTGCCGACGCGCGAACGCGATTGCTTGAACAGCATCTGAGCGTGATTGAGCAGGCGTTTACAGTTCTTCCCAGTTTGAGCGGTGATAAACGCGATCGGCACATTCCACAGCGAAGTAAAATTATCGTTCAAATAATCGGCCCAACGCTCGGTCGGCATATGGTCGGCCATCAGGTCCCATTTGTTGACCACGAAGATGCACGGTTTTTGATTCTGTTCAATGTAATGAACCAATTGCCGGTCCACTTTACTGATTCGTTTGCCCGCATCGAACATCATCAACGTAACATCAGCGTGACGAATCGAACGGTGAGCCCGATGGGTTCCATAAAAATCAATATCCGTCCGCACACTTTTGCCTCGCCGCAATCCTGGCGTGTCGATCGCGACCATCGTTTTGTCATCCATCTCAAATCGCACGTCAACGCTGTCGCGCGTCGTGCCGGCAACTTCGCTGACGATCATTCGATCCGATTCGACCAAGCTGTTGATCAAAGTGCTTTTGCCGACGTTGCGTCGTCCGACCAGCACGAACTTCATTTCCGGACGCGCTAATTCTTTGGCGTCGATCTCCGATTGCGGAGGCAATTTCTCAATGATGGCGTCGATCAGTTTTGTCTTGTGGCGATTATTTTTCGCACTGCAGACCAACGGTTTGTCGAATCCCAACGAGAAGAATTCGTTGGCGGCGACTTCCCAATTGTCACCGTCACATTTGTTGGCGACCAATAGAACAGGTTTGTTTAGGGCGCGTAATCGTTTGGCAACGCGCTGGTCCAATCCGATCGGTCCGTCCTTGGCATCGACGACGAAAACGAGGAGGTCGGCGCCTTGGATGCCGATTTCGATCTGGTGTTCGATCTCTTGGTCGAGTTCATCCACATCGTTGATGCCGATGCCGCCGGTGTCGACCAATTCAAAGTAGCGATCTTCGTGGTTGATCAACTGCTTCATCCGGTCGCGCGTGACGCCAGCCATATCATCGACGATGGCCAAACGGCGGCCGACCAGCCAATTGAAGATGCTTGATTTGCCGACATTGGGACGGCCGACGATGGAAACTTGGGGCAACATGATGGATCAATGTGGCGTCCGATTGACGCGCGCTATTTTGGCACTTGATAATGGTATTGAATCATCTCAAATGTTATCCGATATAATTTTTTTGTAGAGAATGAAATTTCGGGCCTGCACTGGAATTAGCGAAACACCTGACCGAGAGCCGACTTTGACCGACATCGACCTGAAAAAAACGCTGCAGCAACACCTCGACGCACTCCGATGGTCCGGATTAGGCGAACTGCCCCGCGGCGGTGGGCTGGAGTTCGATTTCAGCAACTTCGAAGCGGCCCCTCAGCCCCCGCCGGCCAAGCCGACTCAATCGGCAAAGACTGCCACCCGACCGGTGGCCGCCCAAGCCGCCACCCAAACCACCGCACCGGCTCCGGTCGTGGCTCCGCCGGAACCTGCTCCGGTGAAACAAGCTCAACCGGCGCTGCTGGCCGAAGGTGACTACGGCGACGCGATCACCGATGTCGGAGAACGAAACGCTGCATTGACGGTCATCGCCGAAGAGGTCTCCGCCTGCACCCAATGCCCCGAACTCTGCCGCACGCGCTCCAAGACCGTGTTTGGTATCGGATCGGCCGAAGCGAAAATCGTTTTCTTGGGCGAGGGGCCCGGCGCGAATGAGGACCAGCAGGGCGAACCGTTTGTCGGCGCGGCGGGACAGTTGCTGGACAAGATTTTGTCCGCCAGTGGATTGTCGCGCGAGCAGGTTTACATCGTCAACGTCGTCAAGTGCCGTCCGCCGGGCAACCGCAATCCGGCCGACGGCGAAATCCAGAATTGCTGGAACTACTTGGAGCGGCAACTGGAGATCATCCAACCGACGCACATCGTGTGCTTGGGTAGTGTCGCGGCGAAGTCGCTGCTGAACACGAAACTGTCGCTGGGGAAGATGCGAAAACAGTGGCATCAGTATCGCAACAGCAAAGTGATCGTGACCTATCACCCCGCCTATCTTTTGCGCACCCCCACCGCGAAGAAGCACGTTTGGGAGGACATGAAATTACTGATGGCCGAGTTCGGTGTCGAGCTCTAGGCGGGGCATTGCGTGTCGCCGCTTTCTTTGCAGAATCACTAAGAATGAATTGGCTGATTTCTGGCTGATTCTCAATAGAGATTGGTTTGTGCGGAGCGCAAACGACAGGAACGTTCGGCGGTGCCCGCTCTACGAAATTTTACTTCACATTGCGCGTTGTTATGATCACCACTAACACAGAAATTGATTCGGACTTTGTCCCTCACGAGCACTTCATGAAGCTGGCGCTTCAGCAAGCGGTGGCTGCGTTTGAGTTGGACGAGGTTCCGGTTGGGGCGGTGATTGTCCATGACGACCGCGTCATCGGAGCGGCTCATAATCGTTCGATCCAGCTCCGCGATCCGACGGCTCACGCTGAGATGATGGCGATCACGCAAGCGGCGGAGGCGATCGGGGATTGGCGTTTGGAAAATTGCACGCTGTATGCGACGCTCGAGCCATGTCCGATGTGCGCCGGGGCGATTCTTCAATCGCGGATTCCGCACGTGGTCTTTGGTGCGACCGACCCGAAAGCCGGAGCGGTGAGGTCGGTGTTCCAATTGCTTTCTGATCAAAGGCTCAACCACATGTCGACGATTGTCGACGGTGTGATGCAGGAGGATTGCGGGGCCATTTTGACCGAATTTTTCAGGCAGAAGCGGGCTCAGGGGAAGAAGTAAAGCCGGTTTTTTACGGTTTATAGCAGCCTCCGCGACCGACGTCGAGCTTTGGGGCGCTAGGCGCAGGAGAACTGCAAAGTCGATTTTCGCGCGAACCGGGAGGTTGAGGCTCCGCCTGAAACCTACGAAATCAAATAGGTCTCGGGCGGAGCCTCGACCTCCCGAATTGCACATCGCACGAAAGTTTTGACTTTGCAGTTCTCCTAGCGTTATGCGGCTGTTTATATTTTTTGAGAATTTTTCATCGGTGTGACCTGATGTGTCACTGGGGCAGCAGATACTTCTAAAAGTTGATTGAAACGAGTCACTTTTAGCCGCCCCAAACTACACCAGAGCAAACCGATGAAAAATCTAATCTCAAAAGCCATGCAGGATCCGGACAATTTGGTCATCGAACTGCAGTACACCGACCGCAAGCAGCAACAGACGCGGCGTGTTGTCAGCCCGATTCGATTCGTTTCGGCCGATCGTTTCATGGCGTTGTGCTTGTGCCGCGAAGAGCCCCGTATTTTCACGATCAATGATTGCCGCAACGTCTCGCTCAAGCCCGCTTGGGACTATCTGATGCCGGTGGAATTGGAAGTCATCAGCCCCGCGGCGTAA
>CAYOZV010000055.1:16365-25233 GCA_964408465.1 uncultured Pirellulaceae bacterium | reverse complement strand
TACTCACCCACAACATCATGATTCTTTTACCGACAGGTACTTTTCTACAGAGCCGGTCAGGCTACATTTTTAATGTAGCCTGCCCCCTTTTATTTGCCCTTTTGTTTGCCCTATGAATTTGTGTCGATGTTTTACTCCTCGGCGCGCTATCAGCTCGGAGAGCTGAGCGACATTGTCGCTCGATTCTCCGAATCGGAAGCGTGGCGCTCGTTGGGGGCAAATCAAAGGGGGCAGCGACGGTCTAAGTTTTTGTCAATGGATTTTCAAAACATAGTTTTGAAAATAACGTTTTTGGTGGACGGTCAGGGGCCAGCCCCCGAACCCCCGAGGTTTTCTCGGCATGGCTCCGGCGTTCGATGTTTGCTTTCGATAGTGATCCAACTATCCCTGAAGCTACCAAGTGAAACAGACGGTGGCTCTGGAGAGGTCCAACCGCCAAAGGGATAGCTTGGTCGACGGTGTGTCGATGCTCGAAGCACCTTGAGCGTGGATTGACGTTTGTTCAATTCACGCTCGTTTCTTTTGCAGAATCACTCCACAGTAAATCGTTTTGACCAAGTGGTTGAGGATCGTGATGAACTTCCGCATGCACGCAACCAAGGTTGCCATATAGATCACTTTTCGGACATACGACCGTCCTCCGATAGTTCGCCGCTTGCCGCTTTTGGTGCCCGAATCATTATTGATCGGAGCCAAGCCAGCGAGCTTCGAGTTTTTTGTGCGCTTCACTTTTCCAAGCCGACGTTGCTGACCTAACAACGTCTGCAAAGCGGCTCAACACAAAAGCGTCAATCGGATCGGTCTTGGCGTTGAGGCCAATGCCTCGTGCGAAGTCTCGAACTTGACGTGCATTGACAACCGCCACAGGCACCGCGTGCTGGTGGCACCAGTCGACGAACGTGCGCTCGTACCCGCCAGTGGCTTCAAAGACCACTAAGTTTCTCGAAACACTTTCAATTGATCAGTAAGGAATTTGTCCAGTAACGCCGCATCATTGCCAAGCTTAAACGCTTTGCTTGAGTTGAGTAGGTGCGAGTCGAGTCGCGCCTTAGAAACATCAATTCCAACAAACTCTTTGTAACGCTTTGGCTGCGGTTCTTTTCGATTCATCATTATCTCCCAGGCTAGTAAGTTTGAGCTGACGTAAGCCGCTCATGCGACGGTTTGGGTTAATAAATGAACGACTGATGATCACGCTGACCCACGATATCGAGTATCAAGACTTAGTCGATCTATCAGCCGCTGCTCTTGTCGCATTGCAATGCGGCAAGGGCATGGAAACTACGTTTAGCGTAATTGCGACCGTCTCCGTGTAAGACACTAGGCTACCTTACTGGCGGGAGCAGGAAGCAAACACTGGGATAGGCCAGTTAAAAATGCGTCTACCATTTTTTTCGACTGCTTGGCGAGGGATGAACGGTCGGAATCACTTTTCACGTTGATCCGAAACTCACCTCGGCGCCGAACGGCTGGCATTGATAGGCTGTGCAGTGACGCTGTTTCTAAACAAACTTGCGTGCACAACAACTGCCGCCTCCGATACGGGTACCAACGCCCTTTCGGCTGATGTTGTGAAGCTTCGCCGTCAATAACATTGAAGCCTCAATCGCTCTATATGAATCTTTGAACACAAAATCCGGGCCACTTTCGCGGATACTTGGCTCTGCGAAAAACCGTCTTAAATTAGCTCGTAAACTTTATCCAGACCCAGCAAACTCACATCGAAGGCGTCACAAGGGGGGACGAATTGGCGGTACTGGGGGAATGATTGGCCATTTCCCCCACGCTACCTCTCAATCTGCGGGGCCCATCCCCTCTTTACCGAATATTCACAGTTACGTTCTTTACGAAACGCGTTCTATTTACGAGAATTAGGGCGATTGGTGGATGGGAAAGCAATGTTGCCAAGCCACCGGCAGCAACGGTCGATTTGTTGACAGTGGACCACCGATAGCCAGCTTTATAGTTCTTAAAGCGGCTTTAAAACGAAACACCACCGCCTCAGCATGAACCGCACGATCCGCGGATAGAGACGATTTCGAAGCAGACACTTCGTTGGCCAACATCGGTCCGCGCACGCTTGCCGAATCGGACTTCAACTTGTCAACGTACTACTGCGGCGGACCTAAGCGGATCAAAGATCGGCGATCAAGAATCGAGTTTTTCTTGACCGCTTGTCTTTGCAGCACTAATCAAATTATTTATCCAAACCTAATATAAAAGGTAGACTGAATGTCGGACGTGATCAAATCGTCAGCCGAAGCTATCGAAGAAAACGAACCTTACCTTAAGCAAACCGTCGACATGGACCCTGCCGAAACGCAGGAGTGGCTTGAATCGATCGAGTACATCATCAAAAGCAAGGGCGCCGATCGCGCCAAATATTTGCTTTCGGCGATCGAAGCACGTGCTCGGCTCGAAGGCGTTGATTTGGAGATGAAATCCAACACGCCCTATATCAATACGATCAACCTAAAACAGCAACCGGCTTACCCCGGAAATCGCGAAATCGAACGACGCATCAAAAGCTTCGTCCGCTGGAACGCGATGGCGATGGTCGTCAAAGCCAACAAGGCAACCTCGGCTCCCGGTCTGGGCGGGGTCGGCGGTCACATCTCGACCTTCGCATCCTCGGCGACGTTGTACGAGGTGGGCTATAACCACTTCTTCCAAGGCCGCGGCGACACCGGTTACGACGGCGACCAGATTTACTTCCAAGGCCACGGGTCTCCGGGCATGTACTCACGCGCCTTTATGGAAGGCCGTTTGGAAGAGGAAAACCTGCTGCACTTCCGCCAAGAACTCAACCCCGACGTTCAAGGCCTGTCGTCGTATCCTCACCCTTGGCTGATGCCATCGTTTTGGGAATACCCGACCGTTTCGATGGGGTTGGGTCCGATCATGTCGATCTACCAAGCGCGTTTCAACGAGTACCTCAAAGATCGCGGTATCAAAGACACCAGCAACCAGCGCGTCTGGGCGTTCCTCGGCGACGGCGAATGCGACGAACCCGAAACACTGGGCGCCTTGACGCTGGCCGGTCGCGAGAAATTGGACAACCTCACCTTCGTCATCAACTGTAACCTCCAGCGTCTGGACGGTCCGGTTCGAGGCAACGGCAAGATCATTCAGGAACTCGAGGCGATCTTCCGCGGGGCGGGTTGGAACGTGATCAAGGGCGTTTGGGGCGATGATTGGGAGCCACTATTAGAGGCCGACGAAACAGGTCTGCTGGTCAAGCGCATGGGCGAAATCGTCGATGGACAGTACCAGAAGTACATCGGAATGCCCGGCAGCTACGCTCGAGAACATTTCTTCGGCAAGTATCCAGAGCTGTTGGATTTGGCCAAAAATCTCTCTGACGAAAAACTGGAAACGATGCGCCGCGGCGGTCACGACCCAGAGAAAGTTTACGCAGCCTACAAAGCGGCCGTCGAACACAAAGGCCAGCCGACGGTTATCTTGGCCAAAACAGTCAAGGGCTACGGCTTGGGCGAAGCCGGCGAAGGCCGCATGATCGCTCACAACCAAAAGAAAATGAACGAAGACGAATTGCTCGAGTTCCGTACTCGTTTTGGCATTCCGATCTCCGATGAAGAAGTCGGCAAAGCGCCCTTCTACAAACCATCGGAAAACAGCCCCGAGATGAAGTATATGAAGGAACGCCGCGCAGCGCTCGGCGGTCCCGTGCCTTCACGTCCAACGGATCACCCGTTGATCGAGGTGCCCTCGTTTGCTGATTATTCCAAACGAGTCCTGCGTGACTGCGGAAAAGAAATTTCGACCACCCAAGGTGCCGTCCGTTTGTTGTCGGTTCTCTGCCGTGACAAAAAGGTTGGCAACAACATCGTGCCGATCGTTCCCGACGAATCACGCACCTTTGGTATGGAAGGTATGTTCCGCGAAGTCGGAATTTACTCCCACGTCGGTCAGTTGTACGAACCGGTCGACTCTGATCAAACGTCTTATTACAAAGAGGCCAAAGACGGACAGTTGCTTGAAGAAGGCATCACCGAAGCAGGTGCGATGTCTTCCTTCAACGCCGCGGGCACCGCTTATAGTGCTCACGGCATCAACATGATTCCGTTTTACATCTACTATTCGATGTTCGGTTTCCAGCGTGTCGGCGATTTGATCTGGGCCGCGGCGGACATGCGAGCCAAAGGATTCTTGCTGGCCGGAACCGCCGGACGCACCAGCCTCAACGGCGAAGGCCTCCAGCACCAAGACGGGCACAGCCTATTGAACGCGATCGCGTTCCCAACGGTCCGTGCCTACGATCCAGCGTTTCATTTTGAAACGGCCGTGATCATTTTCGACGGCATGAAAAAGCTGTACACCGACGGCGAAACGGCCATCTACTATATCATGGTCGGCAACGATCCTTACGTGATGCCCGACATGCCCGAGGGCTGCGAAGAGGGCATCGTCAAAGGGATGTACAAATTTAAGTCGCTCGATGCCAAAGGCAGCAAGCACCATGTGCAGTTGTTCGGCAGCGGTGCGATCATGATGTCGGTGATCAAGGCCCAAGAGATTTTGGCTGAGAAGTACAACATCTCCAGTGATCTTTGGAGCGTCACCAGTTACAACGAACTCCGCCGCGATGCTGATCAGTGTCGTCGTTGGAACATGTTGCATCCGACCGAAACGCCCAAGACCAGCTACATCGAAACGGTTATGAAGGACAGCAAGGGCCCCGTCATCGCATCCAGCGATTACGTGAAGGCACTGGCCGAACAGGTCGCTCCGTTTGTTCCTGGCGAGATGTTTGCGTTGGGCACCGATGGAATGGGTCGCAGTGCGACGCGGCCGGACCTTCGCCGCCACTTCGAAGTCGACGCTGAATGTGTCGTCATCGCGACGCTGTATCAGCTTTCCCAAGAAGGCAAGATCGACGCGTCCGAAGTAGCCAAAGCGATTAAGGACCTCGGCGTCAATCCGGAGAAAACGGCTCCGCTGTACGCCTAAGCATCACACCGTGTGACGTGGCGTAGCACGGATTTTCAATCCGTTTTTTCAACTCGCCACGAAGCGCGGATTTGCAATCCGTTTCCCCCCTCGGAAACGGATTAAAAATCCGTGCTACGCGGGAAGCGTAAAATGTGGTAGTCAAAACGTGGTGCCGGTAGGAACCGGCCCTACAAAAACTGAAACAAGAATTAGAGAAACAAAAATGGCCGTTGAAATTAAATTACCGTCACTCGGTGAAGGTGTTGATTCCGGAGACGTACTTGAACTGTTGGTCGCTGAAGGCGATGTGATCGAAAAAGACCAAGGTCTGATCGAAATGGAAACTGACAAAGCGACCGTCATCGTGCCCAGCGATCATGCCGGCAAGGTCGTTTCTATCAACGTTGGCGAAGGTGATACGCTGGAAGTCGGCGCTGTCATCATGACGATCGATGCCGCCGCTGCATCCGCACCGGCACCAACTGCGGCGCCCGAACCTGCCGCAGCGCCCGCCCCAGCACCGGCTCCTGCCCAACAAGCACCGCCTGCTCCCGCGCCCACACCGGCTCCTGCACCAACACCGGCTCCGGCGGTCGCACCTCCCGCGGCCAAAGCTGCCCCCGCGCCGGCCGCTCCCGTCGCTGCCGCCGCCGATTTATCAAAAGTCGCCGCCGGTCCTGCCATCCGCCGTTTTGCCCGCGAGGTCGGTGTCGATCTTCGATCGGTCACCGGATCGGGTGAAAACGCACGCATCACGCGCGAAGACGTACTGGCGGCCATCCGCAGCGGTAGCCAATCCAGCACCGGATCATCGACCGCCCCGGCCGCCGGTGGACAATCTGACGGCTTCGGTCCCGTACACATCGAAAAGATGCCAAAGATCCGTCAAGCCATCGCTCGCAAGATGCACGAGTCTTGGTCGACCGTCCCGCGCGTGACTAACTTCGACGACGCCGACGTGACAAAACTCGAAGCGATGCGTCAAAACAGCAAAGAGGACTACGCGTCTCAAGGCATTAAACTGACCACGATGCCGTTCCTGATCAAAGCCATCGCGATGTCGCTCAAGCATCACCCCGTGATCAATGCTTCGGTTGACATGGAAGCCGGCCAGATCATTTATAAGGACTACGTTAACATCGGCATCGCCGTGGATACCGAACGTGGACTGGTCGTGCCTTCGATCCGCAACGCGGACAAACTGAGCATCGGAGAGATTGCCAAGCAGCTGATGGATCTCGCGGCGCGGGTACGGGAGAATAATTTCTCGATGGACGATCTCAAGGGCGGCTCGTTCACGATCAGTAATCTTGGCGCGATCGGCGGCACGTATTCAACGCCGATCGTCAACACGCCAGAGACTTCGATTCTGTTGGTAGGACGTTCTCGTAAGCTACCGGTGGTAGTCGAAAACGACGAGATCGCCGTCCGCCTGATGATGCCGCTGAGCCTCTCCTACGATCACCGGCTGGTCGATGGTGGAGCCGCCGCGCGTTTTCTAAACGAGGTCATTGGATATTTAGAAGCACCCAGCCGGTTACTGCTGGCGCTCTAAACTGGGTAGGACCGCCCCCCATAACGGGGGCAGCCGCTAATTTCTAATTTCTGATTTCTGATTCCGGTTTTCTAATTCCGGTTTTTGATTTTTAGTTCTGAGTTCTGGTGTTTGGTTTGGTTTCGAAATTATAAATTTAAAATTCGAAATCCTTTTCTAATCCCCAAAACCCACCCGACGGCATCCCAACACCGCCGTCAGGTTTTCTAAAAAAACAAACAAAATCCCCTCCACGCCCAAGAACAAGACCTACCCTTGGGAATGAAGTTCTTGATCTCCATCCCCTGCCAGCTGATCGTCGTGATATTTATCGCGGTCACCATCAGTTCGGTAGTATCCGTTCCCCTCGAGCCGCTGACCGGTGCGCTCTCGATCAACAACACAGCTGAACCAGCTACCGCAGTCAGCCAACCGCAAACCGCGGCACCGTTCAAATTCCGACCTATCATCGTTGCCCTTTTGGTAGCGCTGGGCACATTCTTCCTTTGGCACGTAAACCGCTACTACCGTTCCGAATCAGCCATCAGGCTGGCCAAACGATCTGGTGCAAGAGTTACTTCCACTGACGGACTCACCGGCCTCATGAGATATCTTTTCAGTGACGTGAAGATCAATTTTGCTGACCGAAACATCTCGGCCAAAGCGTTGCGTAACCTGCAACAGATCCACAATCTAACCAGTCTCAACCTCGCGTCCTGTAGGCTCAATGAAAAATCACTTATGTCGTTGGTCTATTGCAGATTCCTGAAAGAAGTCGACGTCAGCGGCAACGGGTTGTCGCGTGATGCGTTGCTAAAGTTCCGCAGGAAAACAACCGCGCAGATGCTGCACAATTCGATTGTCTAGCTCTCTGACGTCGGTCCAAACGCTGCTGTTTTTCTGAATCTCAACCAAAGCAACGATCGCCCGATTGCTCAACGGTGTTTTTAGCCCCAGCAGAACTACGATCAGCGTCCGAAATTTTTGCGGCAGATTCTTCATGCCGACACAAAACTCAACCGGTCAGCCGCTACAATACGCAGAGCAAAACTGCCTCTGAAACTGACCTGAGAAATTAATGATGATCCGCCCCGCTCAATACGTCCTTGCATCGCTGCTGCTCTTGTTCTTATTTCACTTGCCGGCACACGCTCAGATGCCCGCGGGGTTCACGACACTGGAAATCGGTGACTCGGCACCCGACTTTGATCTGCCCGGCATCGACGACAAAAACCACCAGCTGTCGCAATACGCCGACGCAAAAGTCTTGATGGTCCTGTTCACCTGTAACCATTGCCCGACCGCACAGGCCTACGAGCAACGGCTGAACGAATTGTATGCCGACTATTCTGGAAAAGGTGTGGCCTTGGTTGCGATTTCGCCCAATGATCCAACCGCCGTCCGTTTAGATGAACTGGGCTACTCCGATCTTGGCGATACACTGGCGGACATGAAAGTGAGAGCCAAACAAGCGGGCTATAAGTATCCGTATCTGTACGATGGCGAAAACCAAAAAGTGTCGTTGGCTTACGGCGTCCGCGCGACACCGCACGTGTTCATTTTCGACCAGCAGAGAAAACTGCAATACAAAGGCCGCATCGACGACTCGGAAGTAAAAACGCCCACCAGCCACGACGCCAGGAACGCGATAGATGCTTTGTTGGCCGATGAAGAGGTGCCCGTCCAAGTCACACGGCCCTTTGGATGTTCGACGAAGTGGATGACCAAACGCGCCGGTGCTGTCGAATCAATTAAAAAATGGTCGGCCGAACCGGTGGAGTTATCCACGATCGATCAGGCCCAACTGACCGCTTTGGTTGCTAATGAAACCGACAGTTACCGCTTGGTCAATATCTGGGCGACGTGGTGCGTGCCCTGCATCGAGGAACTTCCGGCATTTGTTGAAATGAATCGGATGTATCGCGCTAGGTCATTCGAAATGGTGACCGTTTGCGCAGACTCAATCGACGCTCAGGAGAATGCGTTGAAGATCCTCAAAGACAAGAACGTCTCTTGTCGTAATGTTTTATTTGATTCAACCGAAGACCAAGACGTGCTTTTCGACACGGTCGATGCCAAATGGGAGGGCGGCGTCCCCTATACGCTGTTGATTGCCCCCGGCGGCGAAATCGTCTACCGCCAACACTCGGCAATCGACCCCGCCGCCCTGAAGAAGATCATCGCTGACAATCTGGGCCGAACGTACGCGGAGCAAAAGTAAGCCCCTCAGCACACCGTAGTGGATTTTGTTAAAAATCCCGCGCTGCCATTGACCGAAGCAAAAGCGGCAAACGTTGGTGCAACGGGAAGGTTTAACAACACTCCACTTCAATCATAGAATCGGCACAAATCTCTCAGCAACACTTGCCGGCCTCGAAATT
>CAYOZV010000055.1:1032-16265 GCA_964408465.1 uncultured Pirellulaceae bacterium | reverse complement strand
AATCAGTTCGGCTTGGTTGTTTTCCGGGCAAGGGGTATGATATGGCGCTTTCAATAGTCGCGACAATCGCGGCTCAAACCGACTCTTTAGACGCCCTGAAACCATGCCAAACGACGCCGAAATCCGAATCGAAAAAGACTCCATGGGGAACGTCGAAGTTCCCGCCCAAGCCTACTACGGCGCTCAGACACAACGCGCGGTCGAAAATTTCCCGGTCTCAGGTTGGACGATGGCACCGGCAATGATCAGCGCGATGGGACGCGTGAAGTACAGTTGCGGCATCGCCAATCGCGATCTGGGGAAGCTGACCGGAACCGGCAAAAATCCGCTCGATGATTCGCAGGTCGAATCGTTACTGGCCGCGACCCAAGACGTTATCGACGGGAAACTCAACGATGAATTTCCGATCGACGTCTTCCAAACCGGATCCGGTACCTCCAGCAATATGAACGTCAATGAGGTCATCGCCAATCGCGCGATCGAAATCGCTGGCGGTGACCGTTTTGAAGCGGCCAAACCGATCCACCCCAACGACCACGTCAACATGGGGCAAAGCACCAACGACACGTTCCCAACGGCGATCCACGTCGCAACGGCAATTGAGATCAAGGAACGTTTGCTTCCAGCGCTCAAGCGATTGGAGCAGCATCTGACTGAAAAAGCAAAACAGTGGGATCAGATCATCAAGATCGGTCGCACGCACTTGGCCGACGCCACGCCGCTACGACTGGGGCAAGAGTTCGGTGGATTCGCGCGTCAGATCACACTGTCAGTTGCGCGTGCTGAAAAAGCGTTAGAGGCCGTTTTAGAATTGCCCGTCGGCGGAACCGCAGTCGGATCGGGAATCAACACGCATCCTGAATTTGGGCAGCGCGTCTCTAAAGTCCTGGCCGACGAAACGGGAATTCCTTTCATCGAGGCCGTCAATCACTTCGAAGGTAATGCTCAGCGCGACGGACTGGTGGACTGCCACGGCCATTTAAAAACGATCGCTTCGACCTTATTCAATGTTAGCAACAACATTCGCTGGTTGAGCTCAGGCCCTCGTTGCGGATTCAACGAAGTGATCCTGCCAACGCGTCAACCGGGCAGTTCGATCATGCCCGGAAAAATCAATCCCGTCATGTGCGAAAGCATGATGCAATTGACGGCGCGTGTGATGGGCAACGATCAAACCATCACCATCTGTGGAGCAACCGGCGGGCAGTTCCAACTGAACATCATGATGCCCGTCATGGGACACACGACGCTCGAGAGCATTCAACTATTGGCTCAAGGAACCGAAGCGTTCATTGATTTCTGCGTCGAAGAAATGGAAGCCAACGCCGAGGTCTGCGAATCCTTCGTCGAAAAGAGTCTTTCGATGTGCACCAGCCTCAACCCGTACATCGGTTACGAAAACGCGGCCGCATTGGCCAAAGAGGCTTTTAAATCTGGCAAAACGATCCGCGAACTGTGCATCGAAAAAGAGCTGCTGCCCGAAGCAGATCTCAAAGAAGCGTTAGATCCAATGCGTATGACCGAACCGCAAAAGAGTTAAACCGTAGGGCCGGTTCCTACCGGCCGTTTTAGATCGAACCAATCATTATTGGGGCACGGTAGGCAATGGCCGGTGGGAACTGGCCCTACTAAAATTCACGGAGGGAAAAAGTGACTTATATTTATCAACCCCTGTTGTTGATCGCTGGGATCATCGTTTGCACTACCGCGTTGGCGGAGAAACCAACGGCCAGCGAAATTTACAATTTAACCCAAACGGCCAAGACCTCCAAAGACTTCACGGCCATCATTGAAAAATGCGATGCCGCCAACGGCGATACCGAAAATGGCACCGCCGACGTCAACGCACTCAAGGCGTGGGCGCTCAGCAAACGCGGACAGCAGCGCGTCGATTTGGCGCTCAGCATTCGTAACGCGGGTAACATGGGGCAGTTCGAAGCGGTCATCACCGCGGCGATGGCTGACTTCAATGACTCCATTTCGATCGACGATTCGAAATGGAAACCGTACTTCGGGCGTGCCGCGGCGTTCGCCAACCAAGACAACATTGAAAAAGCGATTAGCGATCTCGATCGGGCGATCGAACTCAATCCAAAATCGAAGAAGGCCAAATTCAATCGCGCTCAATTGCTCAGCTGGCACAAAGAATTTGATGCGGCCATCGCAGACTATGAGGTCGTGATCGAAGCCGACAATGATGATGTTCAAGCGATTAACGGTCTGGCGCTTGCCAAATTACACAGCGGAAAAACAGCCGAGGCGATCCAACTGTTCGACCGTGTCGTTTTGTTGCAACCGGACAACACGGTCGCCTATCAGAA
Source organism: uncultured Pirellulaceae bacterium (assembly GCA_964408465.1). GTDB lineage: Bacteria > Planctomycetota > Planctomycetia > Pirellulales > Pirellulaceae > Mariniblastus. The sequence continues at coordinate 13,944 of CAYOZV010000055.1, read as the reverse complement.
CCGCGCCGAAGCACATCAAAACGCCGGGAATTGGAAATTGGCTCACGACGACCTCACCACCAGTCTCACCCGAAACGCCACCGGCGACGGTTACTTGAAAACGGCGTGGCTGCTTTCGACGTGCCCCGATCCCGATTTTTTCCAACCGCAAAACGCACTGGCGTTAGCGAAAAAGGGCCAGTCCTTTGACAAGGATTCGGCAACGACGTTGGAGGTCATGGCGGCCGTTTCTGCGGCCAACGGAGAATTTGACGCCGCGGTGAAACTTCAACGAAAGGCGATCGCCAAGGTCAGCACGGCAGACCATCTACAGATGGACCCCGAGGCAATGAAAGTCCGCCTGGCGACCTACGAGGACGACGAAGTTTACCTGCAAGGGAAATAGAAAAGTTTCGAAGCTGAACATAGTAGCCTTTCGCTCCGCGAAAGAGCACTCGCGCGCCATAGAGCGTGAGTGCTCTTTCGCGGAGCGAAAGGCTACTATGGTTTATGCTCCCAGCTCACGCGTCGGCTTGGGATTTCAGATCGAGAACCGATCGCAAAAAAATGTCCCAAGTAAATATCTTGGTCATTAACGGCGGCAACGGCTAACGTTACAATGTGCGGCTTTCTCGAAACCCATATTTCATTACGTAGCTCTCATGGCCCAAATCAACGACAACTATCTCAAACTTCAAGCCGGCTACCTTTTCCCTGAAATCGGACGGCGCGTGCGAGCCTACTGCGAAGCTAACCCCGAAGCAGACGTTATCAAAATGGGCATTGGCGATGTAACACAGCCCTTGGTCCCTGCGATCGTTAAGGCGATGCACGACGGCGTTGACGAGATGGCCAACGCCGATACCTTCCGCGGCTACGGTCCCGAACAGGGCTACGATTTTTTGCGCGAAGCGATCGCCAAAAACGATTTCCAAGATCGCGGCGTTGATATTTCTGCCGACGAAATTTTTGTTTCCGACGGATCCAAATGTGACTCAGGAAACATTCTGGACATCTTTGGCTCAGACAACAAAATCGCCGTGCTTGATCCCGTCTATCCGGTTTACGTTGACACCAACGTCATGGCCGGCCACACCGGAGCTGCTGATGAAAACGGCCGCTACGGCGGACTGGTCTACATGCCGGTAACAGCAGAGTCGAATTTTGAACCTGAGTTCCCGACCGAAAAAGTGGATTTGATTTACCTTTGCTACCCCAACAATCCGACCGGCGTTGTGGCGACCAAGGAAGTATTGACCAAATGGGTGGCTTACGCGAAAGAGAATGGGTCCATCATTCTCTACGACGCAGCCTATGAGGCGTTCATTTCTGACGATTCCGTTCCACGTTCAATTTTCGAGATCCCCGGTGCACGTGATTGTGCGATCGAATTCCGCAGCTTCAGCAAGACGGCCGGATTTACGGGCGTCCGATGTGCGTTGACAGTGATCCCCAAAACGTTGATGGGTAAAACCAGCGACGGCAAAGACCAGTCGGTTCACGCGCTGTGGAATCGTCGTCACTGCACAAAATTCAATGGCGTATCGTTCCCTGTCCAACGTGCCGCCGCGGCCGTTTACTCCGACGAAGGAAAGCAACAGGTCAAAGACCAGATCGCGTTTTATATGAACAACGCAAAATTGCTGCGTGAAGGTTTGGTCGAAGCGGGTTTCACAATCTACGGCGGCGTCCACGCACCTTACGTTTGGTTGCAGACGCCAGAGGGTGTCAGCAGCTGGGACTTCTTCGACAAATTGCTTGGCGAATCCCACATCGTCGGCACGCCCGGCAGCGGTTTCGGTGCCGCAGGCGAAGGCTATTTCCGCTTGAGTGCGTTCAACAGTTTGGAGAACACCCAAGAGGCCATTAAACGCATCAAAAAAGCATTCGCTTAAACGAGAAATTCCATTCGGCAACAAGCGACGTAGTGGATCTTGTTAAAGATCCTGAGATACGGATCGTTCTCAAGCCGCAAGTTCTATTTCCTAAGCAGGTGAGGAACCTCATCCTGAGTGGTAGGTGGCGATTACCCGCGACTAGGATTTTTAACAAAATCCACTACCACAGGGAATTTTAACAAAATCCGCTACACAAGGATTTTTAACAAAATCCACTACCGTAGTGGAGCTTGTTCGTTTTGTGCGGTTGGCGATTCATTTCGACCCGCCATTCGTTCGCCGAACGTAGGTTTCTTCAAGTGACGGAACTCATATAAGTCCACCAACTCAAAATTCAACCACTCGTTTTTTATTTCCGCGATCTGAGCCTGATCCGCCGACGAGAGTTCGGAGATGAAGGTGTGCTTCGAGGTCGCGGTCAAGCCTTGCTTCATCAGTTGATTGGGCTCAAAAGTCACGGTCACCGCGCTCGGGATCCAACCCACCTTGCGAATCGTCTCGTTCAGTCGCATGCGCGGAAATGGCGAAAAGGCATGGGGATCGGAGACTTGCAAACGCGTAAACGCGTCGATGAAATTGCTGTAGATTGGAAACACTTTCAAATCTGTCGGTCGACTACCACGCACCGTATATTCGATCGACGGACTCTTCAGTGTGGCGGTGCGATTATCGAACAAAATTGTTTCTTCAAACCGCTCGTTCACAAGGAAGCCCGCCGCCTTGTCCTGCGCCGTCTCTCGGCGGAGCGCGTCGGCCATCTTGATTAACTGAACATCATCCAGCACCAACTTCATTCTGCGGAGGCGGTCAAGCAGAATCGTTTGATGTTGCTTGGGTTGTAAAATGGTAACTTCGTGGGCCTGTGTCCCCTTGGTCTGGAAATCGATCACCAAACCGTCACTGAACATCGTGACGTTGGAGGAAGAAGGCTGGTCTTCCCCGTTGATGTAGATCTGCGATTCAATTTTGAATTGCTGAGCACCGACGTCGCTCTCAGCGTTGAAGCAAAACAGCAGCGCGAAAAATGTCAGAGTTGAAAATCGCATGATGGGGGCTCGATGTGTTCGACGGCAAATGTGAAACGATTGTGGCGGCAGATCCTGCCGCGCCACGCGTACGTTAAACGCATTGCAAACCGAGGTCTACAGGAAGAGAGCTAGCACGCCGCGGACCGACTGTTTTCCTCGAATTTGCTACGCCATGATGGCTTAGGAAGAATGAGCAATTTTTGCTATAAACGAAGGATGAGCCACAGAAAAGCTATCACATCGTTTCGTTCGCGTTTACATCGCAGCGCCGGCCCCCGCATATTTGGCTTGCACGTTTTTTACATGTGTGTCTTGATTTTTGGACTGTTGTGTTGCGGCCTGACACCCTCGATTTGCAATGGACAATCGGAGGTCGTGCTGCGATTGCCGATGACGACCGCGGGACCGAATTCGCTGGACCCTGTCCGCGGGTCGAGCCAATACGACAATATGGCTTCGGCCTACGTTTATGAAACGTTATTGGAATACGAATATCTAACGCGCCCTTATAAGCTGAAGCCACTTCTGTTGGAAGCGATGCCCGAGGTTTCCGAAGACGGCAAGACTTTCACATTCAAATTACGAGACGACATCTTCTTCCATGACGATCCCTGTTTTCCAGAAGGTAAGGGACGTAAGGTCGTCACCGACGATGTGTTTTATTCGCTCAAACGGATGGCCGATCAGAGCAATCAACCCAAGTCGTGGTGGTTGATGCAGGATACGATCAAGGGATTCGACGATTACAAAAAGGAACAAAACGAAGCGGACGAATTTGATTACGGTGTGCCCGTGTCTGGCATGGTGAAGATCAACGACCGCGAATTCCAGATCGTACTCAACAAACCGTTCTACCGTTTTATCTATACGCTCGCGATGTTCCAAACATCCGTCTTACCCCATGAAGCGGTGGACCATTATGGATTGAAGCTCTCGCGCCACCCTGTCGGCACGGGCCCGTTTTTGCTGGATAGCTGGGAAACGGGCGTTCGGATGGTCTATCGACGAAATCCGAACTATCGAGACGTGCGTTATCCGGCCGATCCGGGGATGAATGAAGACGGGACGCCACCGTACCTAGGCTACGAAAAAGACAGAGCTCTCGGGTTATACGAAAGTGCGGGCGAACGCTTGCCGCTGGCCGACGAGGTCGTGCTAACGATGTTCCCGATTCCCCAGCCGATGTGGTTGAAATTCTTGAACCAAGAAATCGACTACACACGGGTGCCCGCGGAGAGTATCCCACAAGCGTTCATCAAAAGAAAAGGCACGCTGCGTCCGGCCTTTGTTGAAAAGGGTATCCGTTACGTTCCATTGCCGCTGCTAGATTTCATCTACAACGGCTTCAATATGGAAGACCCTAACTTCGGCGGTTACACCGACCAAAAGAAATGGGTTCGTCAAGCGATCTCGTTGGCCATTGATTTGGAGGAGGTCAACCAAGCCTTCTACCAAGGTAGCAACCTCATCTACGACGGCCCGATTCCCAATGGACTCGACGGTCACCCCGAGGGCCACCGTGCGAAAGTGAACTATCGTGGTCCCAACTTGCAAAAGGCGAAAGCGTTATTGGCGAAGGCCGGGCACCCCAATGGAGAAGGCCTTCCCAAATTAGCCTTCTACACCTCGCGGCAACCGCAAAGCGTTGCGATGGCTTACATGACCCGACGGAAGCTGAAAAAGATCGGCGTCAAAATGGAAGTCAACTCGGTCGACTTCTCCGAGCTTTCCGAAAAACTGCGTGAGAAGAGCGCGCCGTTTTTTGGTCTGGCTTGGGGCAGCGACTATCCCGACGCCGAAAATAATTTGCAGTTGTTCTACGGGCCTTTTAAATCACCCATGTCCAACAGTTTTAACTACGACCGACCCGAATACAACAAACTGTACGACGAAGTACGTGTGATGCAACCTTCGCCAGAACGCACGGCCAAGTACGAAAAGATGCGAGACATGATCATTGAGGACGTGCCAATGATTGGATCAATGGCACGGACCAGAAACTATCTGATCCACGATCGCCTGAAGAATTTTAAACCGGAAGAAACGTTTTCCAACTGGGTCAAATATCTTACGGTCAAATAGCAAGTAGGGCCGGTTCCCACCGGCCGCACTGAGCCCCCCCGCAACGGCCGGTAGGAACCGGCCCTACGATTTAAGACGCAACCATTTTTAAGTGACAATCTATGTGGGCATTTATTATTCGCAAACTGGTTTACAACATCCCGGTCTATTTGGCGATTGTGATGTTGCTGATGGTTCTGCTGAGGCAGCGTGACCCGGTGGCCGGAATGCTGGGCAAGAACGCGACCCAACAGGACTACATCGATAAACGAAATGAGCTGGGATTGGATAAACCCTTTTTCGTTCAGTACGGCAACCTCATTAAATCAATTCTCACGCTGGACTTCAGCCAGCAGGTCTGGAACGAACCCGGTGTCACCGTCGGAGAAAAGCTACGAACCGCCGTGCCGCGTTCACTGGCGCTGACCGTTCCGGCGCTTGCGATGACGACCGTTATTTCGATCTTCGTTGCGATGCTTTCGGCGTTCTATCGCGGACGTTGGGTTGACCGGTTGCTGGTGTTCTTTGCCGTGTTGGGGATGAGCGTTAGTTTTCTGGTCTACATTATTTTTGGGCAATATTTCGGAGCCTATCGTCTGCAGCAATGGCTGGGGGCTCCCGTATTTTCGATTCACGGCTACGAACCGGGCGTCTGGAACTGGCCGTTTTATATGCTGCTGCCGGTCTTAATCAGCGTCATCGTGTCGATGGGATATGACACCCGTTTCTACCGAGCGGTCATGGTCGAGGAAACGCAAGCCGACTACATTACGACCGCGCGGGCCAAGGGCGCACCGCAGTCCAAGGTTATGTTCGTGCACATGCTTCGCAACGCCATGATACCTATCGTCACGCGCGTCATGATCACGCTGCCGTTCTTGGTCACCGGTTCGATTCTCTTAGAAGAGTTCTTTGGCATTCCTGGGATGGGTTACGTGCTGCTGTCGGCGATCCGCAACAATGACTTTCCTGTTGTCGAAGGGTTCACCGCCGTTTTCGCGGGATTGTTCATCCTCAGCATTATCGCCACCGACATTCTTTACGCGGTGTTTGACCCGAGAGTGAGGTTGCAATAATGGACACAATTCGACGAATAATGGCCACACGAGAGGCTCGCAAACTGTGGCGGAACAAATCCGCTCTGTTGGCGATGCTTGTCATCGCAATTTATCTACTGACCGCTTTATTTGTGATGGCCGGCGGAATCACGCGCGACACCTGTGACTCGGTCGTGGGGTCCAATAAATTGCCTGGTTTCTTCCAATTAGACAAACCCGAAAAACGTTACGAAAACGCTACGACAAAATTTCTGTCCAAGATCAAACGAGCACTCGCCGCAGAAGACGTTACCGCGGCGCTTGATGAAGTTAGCCTTGGACCGTATCGCGCGGCAGACAAATCGCCTGAGCAACTTTCAAAGATCGTGGCTGAAGTCGATTCCATCGCCGCGGAGTTGAACGAAAGTCCCAACCTTGATATTGATCCGTCAATCCTACCCAAGCTGGCCGAATTAGAAGCGACCGAGGCGCAGCTAAAGGCCCCGCTGACTTCCTCACAGCAGTTCATCCACAACGCGTCGATTTGCCTTGGCACCGACAGCGAGGGGCGTTCGATCTTCTTTCGTGGCATTTATTCCATCAAGATCGCGATCCAAATTGGTTTGGTCACCGCCTTGTTTTCAGTCGCATTGGGCGCGTTTTTAGGAGCCGCGGCGGGTTACTTTGGTGGTTGGGTCGACCATGTCGTGGTCTGGATCTACACGACGTTTTCATCGATTCCTAACTTGGTTTTGTTAGTGGTGCTGGCCTATGCGTTTACCAATTCGGCCGCAAAGGAGACGTTATTGCCGGTTTACATTGCCTTTGGCGCGACGTTTTGGATTGGAACGTGCCGCGTGATCCGTGGCGAAACGCTAAAGCTGAAAGAGATGGAGTATGTTCACGCCGCCCAAACCGCAGGATTTGGACCGATACACATTCTGCTGCGATACATCATTCCCAACACGGCTCATTTAATGTTGATCAATTTTTCACTGCTGTTGATCGCCGCCATCAAATCGGAAGTGATCCTCAGCTACCTTGGTTTTGGGGTGAAGAACCAACCAAGTTGGGGAATCATGATACGAGACGCTGGCAATAACGGAGACGTGATCAGCGGTTTCTTCTGGGAGATTGGATTTGCGACGGCGCTGATGTTCGTTCTGGTGCTGGCATTCAATATTCTCTCCGATGCGTTGCAAGATGCGTTTGATCCAAAACACGTTTAGGACACCGACCAACAGTGCAAGATAATAAAATGCAATCCGGCAAACCGATCCTTGAGGTTCGTGACCTAAGGACCAGTTTCAAAACGGGCCGCGGTACGGTGACCGCCGTCGATGGCGTTTCCTTTGATCTCTACCCTGGCGAAACCTTGGGGGTCGTCGGTGAAAGTGGCTGCGGAAAAACGGTCACCAATAAATCGATCATTCGCCTGCTGCCCGAACACGTCACGATGTACGATCCCAACAGCGTCGTCGATTATCGCGGCAACAATCTGTTGAGGTTAACCGAATCACAAATGCGGGCCGTACGAGGCAACGAGATCGGGATGATCTTTCAAGAACCGATGACGGCGCTCAATCCGGTCTTCACCGTCGGTTGGCAGATCGAAGAAGCTCTTCAGTACCACACCGACCTTAACGCAACTCAGCGCCGCGCCCGGGCGATCGAGATGTTGCGGTTGGTGGAAATGCCCAACCCAGAAAAACGCATCGACGAATATCCTCATCAACTCTCAGGAGGCATGCGACAGCGCGTCGTGATCGCGATCGCGTTGTGCTGCGAACCCGATATTCTCATCGCCGACGAACCGACAACGGCCTTGGATGTGACCATCCAGTCTCAGATCCTGCGGTTGATGGACGGACTGAAAGAAAAAACGGGAACGGCGATTATCTTGATCACGCATGACTTGGGCGTCGTTGCCCAGGCCTGCGACCGCGTCATCGTGATGTACGCCGGACAAATCGTGGAGATGGCTCCGGTGCGACAACTGTTTCACAATCCAAAGCATCCCTATACCAAAGCGCTGTTAGATTCGATGCCCAAACCCGGACGCGGTGGCCATCAAAAACGTCTGCCCGCCATCGAGGGGACCGTACCAAGCCTTTTCAATCTTCCTCAAGGCTGCCGGTTTGCAGATCGCTGCCAGCATCGGCGGGACAACTGCGAAGCCGATTTGCCCGATCTAGTTTCCATCGGGGAAGGAATGTTCGAATCCAAGGTGAGATGCTTTTACCCCATTGGAGATGTTGAAGAAGTAGGAGCAGCATCATGAGCAATACACCAAACAGCAATGAAAGCTCAAACGACGAAGACGTATTAGTAATAGTCGAAAACGCCGTCAAACATTTCCCCAAACGCGGTGGCTTGTTCAACCGCGTCATCGCCAAAGTTCACGCGCTAAACGATGTCAGCTTCACCATCAAAAAAGGTCAGACCCTTGGCGTGGTTGGAGAAAGCGGATGCGGGAAGTCAACGTTAGGCAAAGTCGTCATTCGCCTGCACGAACTGACCTCCGGCAAAGTCATATTTGACGGTACCGATATCAGCAAAATGTCCAACAGCCAATTGCGTCCGATTCGGCAGCGGATGCAGATGATCTTCCAAGACCCAAATTCGTCGCTCAACCCCCGCATGACTGTGGAGACCACGATCAAAGAGGTGATCAGACTGCACGAAGTGATTCCCGAATCGGAAATTGACGCCCATGTCGACCAACTGCTGCAAAAGGTCGGCTTGCGAGTCGACGACAAAACGAAATATCCGCACGAATTTTCTGGTGGACAGAAGCAGCGCATTGGCATTGCCCGCGCCTTGGCGGTCAGCCCTGAGTTCATCATCGCCGACGAACCGGTGTCCGCATTGGACGTTTCGATCCAAGCCCAAGTCCTCAACCTGATGATGGACTTGAAAGAAGAACTCGGCCTGACGTTGCTGTTTGTGTCACACGACCTAAAAGTAATTGATCACTTTTGCGATTCGATGTTGGTGATGTACCTTGGCAACGTCGTCGAAGAGATGCCGTGCGAAGATATTCACGCTCATGCAAAACATCCTTATACGCGGGCATTGTTGTCGTGCAATCCGATCACGGATCCCGACCAGCGTGGTGAACTTACCGTTTTAGAGGGTGAGGTACCCAGCCCCTACGATCCGCCGGCGGGTTGCCCGTTTGTGACACGCTGCCCGCTTCGCACGGCCAAATGCGAGATCGAAAATCCGCCGCTGTTGGATCGCGGTAACGGGCATCGGGTTGCGTGTTGGGAAGTGGAATCGGCGTGCGTCCCTAAATCGGATCCGTCAGAATGAGCGCCTCATAGCCCTACATCGGGCGAGGAGATTTTTGATCAGTAACAATCGAAAGCGTCGTGAACTCGCCCGGTTGATACACAAAAAGTTACGTCACGCGGCGGCGACCAACTCTCCTTGGCAATGTTTCTTGGCTTTTTCAAGAAAGCGAGCAATTTTAGCCTTCGTTTGTTGGCTCTTGGTTCGGTTGGAGCTGGTCTGGTCTGGGCGATCGCCAACGGTTTCACTGTTGCTCATTTCCAATCCCAGTTTAACCAGATCATCAGTTAGCACCATGGCTGCCAATACCCAATTCCCTACCAACAGTTGCATCGTCGTTGGCGTCAGTGGAATTAACGCCGCGGGGCACTTGGGGACGTTAATTCTTAACGCGTCCACTTTTTGATTTAGTAACTCACGGGCTACAATACATGTTTAGTTTAAGAAACAGAAACGTTGGCGCTCAGATTTAGGGTTCGCGATGCACGGTCAGGAAATTTTATCAACCTTCACCATCGCGGCGGCTATCGGTGTTTGCTTAACGATGGTGGCCTCCTTGTTGCGGACATCGGCGATCGTGGTGTTGTTGATCGGCGGGGTGTTGGTTGGCCCTCAGATGCTGGGAGTGGTGAAGCCGGACGTGTTGGGAGACGGGCTTGGAACGATCATTTCGTTGGCCGTTGCCATCATCCTGTTCGAAGGCGGACTGACGCTTGATTTAAAAGGCTACCGAACGGTAAGCCGTGAGATTCGCAGCATTCTGACGATCGGCGTTTTGGTGACCTGGCTGGGCACGACGGCACTGCTGAAACTGATTTTCAATTTCGATTGGCCGTTCTGCTTTTTGGCGGCCAGTCTTGTGATTGTGACGGGGCCGACGGTGATCGGACCGTTGCTGCATCGCATCAATGTGACCAAAAAACTGAATCACATTCTCCACTGGGAAGGCGTGCTGATTGATCCAATCGGTGTGTTCATCGCGCTGTTGAGCTACGAGTACTACATCAGCACCGCGGGCGAGCATCAATCGCCGGCTCAGGATTTTTTGTTACGCTTCACGGTGGGGGCGATACTTGGCATCGTGTTTGGGTACGTTCTGCACTGGGTGTTGAAACGCAATTGGGTTGACCAAGGCCACACGAATATTTTTGTCTTGGCGATGGCGATGCTGAATTTCGCCATTGCGGATCTTGTTGTTGCCGAGTGTGGTTTGTTGAGCGTGACGGTGGCGGGTTTGGTACTGGGTAGCCAAACGGTGCCACAGTTGAGAGGGATTATTAGCTATAAGGTTGAGCTGAAGGATTTCTTAATTGGGCTGCTATTCATTTTGCTGGCGGCGAACTTAGATCTGTACTCGTTCTTGAATTTTGGCTGGGGATTGGTGCTGGTTGTGATCGCAATCATGCTGATCGTGCGACCGTTGAATGTTTTCCTTTCGCTGTTAGGAAGCAGTTTGAACGTCCAGGAAAAGCTATTCCTTAGTTGGATCGCGCCGCGCGGTATTGTCGCCGCGTCGATGGCATCGGTGTTTGCGTTAGAGCTGTCTCATCATGATGCAAATAAGGCTCAGTTTTTAGAGACGTTTACTTATTCGGTGATCGCTGGGACCGTGTTGGTGCAGGGACTGTCGGCGGGTTCGGTGGGGCGCTGGCTGGGAGTTTTGCAACCGACGCCGCGTGGGTGGGTCATTGTGGGAGCCCATGCTTTGGGACGCCGCATTGCAAAATTTATGGCCGCGCAGAAAGTTGACGTGGTCTTGATTGATACCAATCCGCGCGAAGTGCGAGCGGCGCATCGCGAAGGGCTGACGGCGATCAATGCCGATGCGACATCGATCAACCAAGACGATCACGTCGAACTTTACGGCTGTGGCAACCTGTTGGCGATCACCACGAATCAAGATTTGAATCGGGTCGTGTGCCAACGCTGGGCTGAGGTTTTGGATAGCAAACGGCTGTTCCGATGGGAGAAGGCCGGAGGGGAAGATGATGAGAACATGCGTCTTTCAAGTGGACGCGTGATCTGGCGAGAGCTCGCACTGAGCCGTTGGATGCAGTCAGACTGTGATACGCCGCCGATTTATATGCGTCCGTTTGATCCCGAGGGAAGCGAAACGGATCTCGAAGATGAACGTGTGTTACTGACGTACCGCAGCGATTCAAACTTTGTCGTCGGGGAACCCGAGAATGCTGCGGTCGGTGATCAATCGCTGGTGCTCGACTTGCGAGGAAACCAGCATCTGTGCCCGGTGCCGCTGGTGCCGTTTAATGTGACTCAATCGAAACAGACCGGGCTGTATGAGCTGTATCGCGAGATGCTGACTCATTTGAAGAGCCAATCCTATAACGTGGATCCCGAAGCGACGCTGGCTGACATTTGGAAACGGGAAGAGCAGCACACCAGTTTGTTGGGGCATGGGGTTTCGTTGCCTCATTACTGGTCGCCTCATCTTCAACGTTCGGTGTTGATGGTCGCGCGACCTGAACAGCCAGTTGCATGCCCCACGACAGAGCGCCCTGTTGAATTGGTGTTCCTGCTGCTGAGCCCTGCCGCGGATCCGAAGGCTCACCTTGAACATCTGTCTTACATTGCTCAATTGATTGGTTCTGAAACTCGGCGGTTGCGATTGCTGCAGGCTGCGAACACAGAAGAACTATATGAGCTGATCGTGTCTGGGCATTAAGAGGCGCGATGCCAACAGTGTTCGGCACAGGAACTGCATCATCGTTTTGCCTTCAAATTGCACACGCACTTCGAGATAATACGGGGTCTGCCCAATCGAATCGACGTTACGCTACCGGTCGACTTGCTCCTGGAATCGGCTATCGCAGTTGCGGTGCTAAATCCGCGACGCGTTCGAAACTTTGCCAATGGGGTGGGAATCGATGCAAAGACTGATCCGAAAAATCCTAAGTTGCTGGCCTCCTACGGCGAAGTTGTTAAACTCCAACTGCAGGTCGTTAATCCTGACGCAGAGAAAAAGCTCAAAGTCAACCAAGAGAACAATCGCCTGCAGCAAACGCGCGACTCTGAAATTCAACAATTCATACGCCAGTCGCTGGAAAGCTTGAGAAAACAGGTGAAAGAGATTGATCGACGAATCGCTAAATCAGTTTCCGCTGATCTGCGAAATGCACGCATGATCGAAATTCTGTAATCGGTGAAGGGCGTTGGCAAGGTCACCGTGAGCACTTTCATTACCGAGTGGCCAGAGTTGAGTGAACTCAATCGCGGGCAGATCTCGAAACTAGTTAGCGTTGTGGAGCGCCGCCAGATTCGACGACCGAGGCCAGTTTGTTTCGGTCTTCGAGTTTTTCAAAGTGGCAGTCCGATCGGGTCTTTGACCTACGCCGTTTCCGCGTTGCTGTTTGATGGTTTTCATGCCTGCTTGTTAATCCGGGGGGGGCTGGTTTGGCATGGTTGGCCTTCATTGCGAGAGAGAGAGGACGGGCCGACGCTTTGTTGTTCTAGGATCTGGTCTGAACTTGTCTTAAAAGGCCTGCAAGTCAATTTCAGAAACGATGGAATCCATCCAACTAACTTCGCACGCAATGCTTTTTGCTAATCGCTGCAGTTGAGGCAACGTTAAATCAGAGTTTTTAGAGACTCTTACGA
>CAYOZV010000055.1:0-1022 GCA_964408465.1 uncultured Pirellulaceae bacterium | reverse complement strand
GATTTATTCCACTGCCGCCTAACGCGGCAACCGAGTTGCACCCATTTCTAATGCAAGATCCTCAACCGAAACTTCCCGCGAAGACAAGCTTAAGCCTTGGGCGATGTCAAAATTAATTTCCGCCTCATCATCGTAGTGACAGGCCATTCCATTGGTGGAAGTCAATACGATCAGGAGCTTCTTCTCCCTTCTGATTCTCGCGTTTTACAGACGTTCCTCGATTTCCGATGATATTATGGGCCAAAGAATATCGCCCCCAATCTCAGCTTCGATTTTGCGCGATAACGTTCTTTGATCTGATCGATCTCCAGAGGTGTAGTATTGATCGGTGGGTATATTCCCGAACAGAAACCTTCGATCAGACGCTTTGCTTCGCAGCCAACAGATGACCTGTCTGAGCGGATTGAAGATGAAAGTTTGCTTACCGCAGCTTTGCAAGTTTCAGCTTGGTAGACTCTTGAGAAAAGGGCAAAGGTGTTCTCTTGAGTCAGCCAGCCTTCTGGTGCTTGTTCGACGGAACTCGGACCACTGCAAACTATGCCTCTTCATCCATCCAGATACTCGGACGGCGACGACAGGTAAGAATTGATCTTCTTACGATTGTTTTCGCCGTCGCTATTCTCCCGAACATCAGACGGACCGAATGTATTTGCGGAAGATAGATTACCAAGACAAAACAAAAAAAATACTATCCGAACAATCATGATTACTTTCTAAAGATCATAGTAGGTGCGCCATAAAACGATCGGATGAGCGGGTCGTTGGGATGATGAAGAACTTCTCCGTATTCCCCTGGCTTACTCTGAACTTAAATCACTTCACCGTTGGCTACTGCGGTGACCAAAGCCGAGTGCCCAGCCTCTTCTGCATTGTCAATGATGCCGTTAAAAAACACATCAAACCCCACGCACATTTTGACAACCCCCTAAGGTTTGCCCACACACTTGTGGGTAAAGACAAACCGCTCAGCCCAAGCTACGTTCGTTGCACGCCTCAACTACCATCGGGATTGCGAGAGGGTA
>CAYOZV010000054.1:0-25334 GCA_964408465.1 uncultured Pirellulaceae bacterium | reverse complement strand
GATCAGCACGGCAATTTGGTCTACGTCAATCCGGCTTACAGCCGCGGGCTCGGATATTCGGTGGAAGCGCTGACGCAGATGACTTGTATGGAGATCGACGTCGATTGTTCAACTTCAAGGTATCGCGAATTGTTTGAGGAAGCTCGGCAGTCAAAGGTGGAATCGTTCGAGACCAATTTGGTGCGCAGCGACAACAGCCAGTTTCCCGTTGAGTTTTTGGTGAACATGCTGGAACTGAACGGACAAAACTATTTGTTCAGTTGCATTCGCGATGTGAGTGGTCGGATAGAGATCGAGCAGGAATTGCGTTTGCAAAAACGCGCGATCGAGGCAGCGGTAAGCGGGATTACGATCGCCGATGCGACGCAAGAGGGGCTGCCGATCGTGTATGCCAATTCAGGGTTTCTAAAGATGACCGGCTTTTCATTGGACGAGGTCATCGGAAAAAATTGCAGATTCTTGCAAGGTCCAGACACTGAGGAGGCTGTGATTGAAGAGATCCGCTCGGCACTAAAAAAGCAAGAAACTTGTCGCGTAACGCTGAAGAATTATCGCAAGGATGGCGCTCCATTCTGGAACGATCTTTCAATCACTCCGGTGTTTGACAGTCACAACAAACTGACCAACTTTGTCGGGGTCCAGTCGGACATCTCAGGAGCGCGCGAGGCTCGGTCTCAACTCGAAGCCGCGAATAAACAGATCGACAATATGCTCAAAAGCATCATGGATGGGTTTGTTTTTCTCGATCACGATTGGCGATATCGTTACGTTAATCCGCAGGCCGCGACGATGCTTGGCAGAGAGCAGTCGGAGATGTTGGGCGAGTGCATTTGGGACGTTTTCCCTGCCGCCAAGGGTACAGAATTTCAAACGGTGATGGAGCAAGCGGTCGATACGAGGTTGGAGACGACGTTCGAAGAGTTTTACGAACCGCTTCAGATGTGGATCGAGTGTCGTTGCTATCCCTCGGATGATGGGCTTTCGATCTTCTTCATCGACACGACCGAGCGGCGCGAAACGTTGGAAAGATTGAAACTCAGCGAACAAGCGTATCGCGAAAGTGAACAACGGGCTCAGGCGGCAAGTTTGGCAAAAAGCGAATTCTTGGCTAACATGAGCCATGAACTTCGCACGCCGATGACAGCGGTGCTTGGTTTTGCCGACATTCTTAACGATGAACTGGTCGATGCGAAAGCACTTGAGAAAGTCGCCACGATCAAACGCAACGGCAGCTATTTACTTTCCCTGCTCAACGACATTCTCGACCTGTCAAAAATCGAAGCTGGGAAATTGCAGGTCGTAACCGAAGCGGTAGACATTCGCGATGTGATCGGAAACGTTCAGAAGTTGATGAGTATTCGGTCGCTGGAAGAAGGCGTTCCGCTGCAGTTCGAGTGGAAGTCTAAAGTGCCGATTTCTATCACGGCCGATCATGTTCGCATCCGACAGATTCTGGTTAACCTGATCGGCAACGCGCTAAAGTTCACCAACGATGGTGCAGTGACGGTTGCGATTGAGTTCGTTCAATCGGCCAAAGAACCTGTGTTGAACATTTCAGTCATCGACACCGGTATCGGGATGAATGACTCACAGATCAAGAAGCTGTTTAGGCCATTTTCGCAGGCGGACATCAAAACTGCGCGTGAGTTTGGTGGCACTGGATTGGGACTAAGTATTAGCAAGCGTCTGGCCGACGCGATGGGTGCTTCGATCGCTGTCGAAAGCACACTTGATCAAGGTAGCACATTCACTGTTTCGTTTCCCGTCACAGAAATCCAAGCCAGCGTTTTAGCGGTTGGTTCAGACGTAAAACCATCGAAGGCGGAGTCAGTTTCAAACGAGTTTCCGACAATCAAACGAAAGATCTTGCTTGCCGACGACCGGCGCGACGTTTGGCGGATTGGAAAGTACTTTCTCGAAAAATGTGGAGCCACCGTTGTCGTCGCTGAAGATGGACAGCAGGCCGTTGAAGCAGCAGTGGCGGCGCGGGAGGCTGGCGAGCCGTTCGATTTAGTGTTGATGGATATGCAGATGCCGGTGATGACCGGACGCGAAGCGGTGGGGAAGCTTCGCGAGCTTGATTTTACAATTCCGATTATCGCGTTGACCGCTGACGCCATGGTTGGCGAGCGGGATGCGTGTTTGGAAATCGGCTGCAACGATTTCTTGCCCAAGCCCATCGACGGTCCGAAACTGGTGCGTTTGATTGCCGCGACGCTCAGCGAATCGAGTGCGTAGTTTGTCTTATTGGATCGTAATAATCTGAGGCGAGTAGCTCGCAGTTTGCCCTGTTCGTTGAAAGTATGGACTTCGTCAGGTCAAAAATTGGCACCGGGTAAAAGAAGTTGAAACTTCCTCTTTCGCCTCGTGGTTTGTTAAAGATAAATTTTGGAGTTGGCTGTAGTGGGATTCGCCAGAATTCCTTGGCCCAGTCTCTTACAGGAAACTTCTTGCAAAGGACTTCTGGCGAAGTCCACTACCCTGATCTTTAGTCCTAAAAAAACACTGGAACTAAAGAAGGTAACTCAAGAACAGCGTCGCACCGCCCAGAACAAGCATAAATCCGCACATGTCGGTGACCGTGGTAAGGATCGGGCCAGACGCCAAGGCGGGATCCATGTTGAACCGTCGCATCACCAACGGCAATGTGCCGCCCAGAGAAACTGCGATGATCGTGTTGAGCATCATGGCAACGCCGACGACTAAACCGAGCCAAGGATTTCCTTTCCATAGAAAAGCGACTGCCGCGATCAGCAGTCCCAATGCCAATCCGTTAATCAGGCCCACACTGATCTCTTTGAGCCAAACGCGCGCGACCTCTTTGGATTGAACCAGTCCAAGCGATAACTCGCGCATACTAACAGCGACCGCTTGATTGCCACTGCAGCCGCTCATGTCAGAGATGATTGGCAAGAAAACCGCCAACGCGATGACCTGTTCCAGCGTCTCTTGGTAGAAAGCGATCACGCTCGCGGCAGCAATATTAAGAACGATATTGATGCTTAGCCATCCAAGCCGCCGTCGGGCGCGGGTTGCCGTTGGCATGGTGCGAAGTTCTTCGCTGACGAGACCTTGGGCCTTTTGATAATCGTCCAAGAACTGGTCGGACATAGATTCCTCCACGTCACCGCGCCGTAAGACACCCACCAATTCATTGAGGTGATTGAGCACCGGCATGCCGATGAAGCTGTGGCTGTCGAAGATCGCGTGAAGCTCCGGTAACTTCGTATGCGTCGTGACGTAGAGTGGATCTCGAATCATGATCGACGCGATGCCAATATTGTCCCGCGTAACCAGTAGGTCACGCAGTCGCAGAACGCCTTTGAGTTGTTTGTTGCCGTCGGTCACGTAAGCGTATTGGACATCGAAGTCCGAAAACTCTTCGACGTTGACGCGCAGATGTTCAATCACTTCAGCGACGGTCGCCGATTCTTTGACGGCCAGAAACTTGACGGCCATGATCCCGCCGGCTTCGTCGTCGTCGTAGGTTACGAGTTTACGAACGGCGGTAGCGTCCTCAGTTTCCATCTCCGACAGAATCGCATCCATCGACGCGCGCGAAAGTTCGCCGACGAAGTCCGCTTGTTCCTTCTTTGGCAGTTCTTCGAGAATTTCGGCGGCCTTGGCCGGTTCGATATCGCCGAGCAGATTAAGGGCTTGGACATCCGGCATTTCGTGAAGGTAATCAGCGGCATTTTCCACATCCAGCCCGACAACAAATTGCCGCCGGAGATCAGCCGGGATACGGGACAGAATCCTCGTCCGCTGAGTATCACTCAATCCTCCCAACAGAGTCTCTGCCGACTCAAGTTGGCTCGCTTCGAGCAGCTGCGTAACTTCATTAAGTGCATCCGCGTCGGTCGGCGGATTGGTTTTGGTCGCTTTGTCTTGCATCACAATCGGGTTTTCAAAATTAGTAGAACATTGGATCCATTGCCGGGTGCTGCTCGCATTGGAAAATTGTGTTAGTGCAGCGCTGTAACTTAATCATAAGGTAGTGGACTTCGCCAAGAAGTCCCTTCAAAAAGTAGGGCGCAGGAATTCTGGCGAATCCCACTACGGACAATCCTAAACCCAAGCTCTTACGTCGCACTAGTGGCAGCTGCTCTGGTTTGTGGAAACGGCCAGTGGCGAAGATACATGAATTGCGAGTTCTGTGCCTCCACTGTCACGATTCTTTACCCTTGGAACCCTCGGTCTGCAAAGTTAAAACTTTTCTCTACTTCGGTAACTCACGATAGGTATGAACACATATCGCGACCAAGGTGATTCCGCAAAACGTCGCAACGCCGTCGAACAAGTAAGTTAATCAATGAAAAGGCCGGCTAAACAAGGGAATTGAAAATAAGAGTAGAGGAATTCGCCAGAATTCCTTTTAGTAACGGAAAGGATTTCTTGGCGAAATCCACTACATCCTAAAAAACGGGCGCGGCGAGCGACCCTCGCCGCGCCCTATTCGTTAACAGCAAACTTCAAACGCCGCTCAGCATCCACTGTAGTGGACTTCGCGAGAAGTCCCTGCCGGAATTGTTTAGGCTGTGGAATGGGATTCCTTGCGAAACCCACTACCAGAGAGACTGATCGACTGGGTGTTAGCTGCCTTTGATCTCGATGTTTTTCACCTGAGATTCAGGTGCTTTGGGAACCGAGACGCTCAGCACGCCAGCGTTCATCGAAGCTTCGATGCCGGACTCGTCGATGCGAGCTGGTAAGCCAAATTGACGTTCCACTGTGGCAAAATTACGCTCCTGCCGGATGTACTCAACATCTTCAGGGACGTTACGACTAGCAGTGACATGCAGCACGTTTTCAACGACTTTTAGGTCGACATCGTCAACGTTGACTCCCGGCAAATCGAATTCAAGATGAAAGTGCGAGTCCGTTTCCCAGATGCTTGTCGGGGCAACACCGGCACTTTTGGTCTCAGGCGATAGTTCGTCGATCCAACGGCTCAAGTCGCGCGTGAAAACATTCATCGGCAGAAGATTGAGCCGCGAACCATTGGTCAGGGCGTTCATAAGAACCTCCATAAGATAAAATTTAGTTAGATTGACAAAGTGACAGTCGCTTGACTGTCGTTGCAAATTTGTTGCAACGAGCGTGCCAAATGAAAATTCTCGTTTTAAATTTTCGATACGATTGCTACAGAGCGTTCCTTCACCACGTAGTGGATTTCGCCAAGAAATCCTTTGCGATCAGGCATCGGCTTCAGTTAGGAATTCTTGGCGAATCCCACTACGGGATTTCGCTGAGAAACCCCTCTAACGAAAATCTCCCCAGATCATTCACTCATATCGCGCGGATTCTGCCCAAGTCCACTGCGGAGCTTTCGCAGGTGGGAAACGGTTCGGTTGTAGCGCAGCCAGAAATCAGATTCAAACGGGTTGAGTTCCGGATAGCCCGGAATTAGGCATCCCATATAGGGATACTTCTGGTACTCGTCGATGCCGACAAGCCCTTCGCGTTCAGGGTTCCGCGCGATGTACTCACAAGTTTCCATCAGCCCATCGCCTTGACTTTCTTCCTCATCGAGCACGTTGTCGTAAGGTTGATCTTGGAGGTCAAATCCAATCTTTTTTAGCGAACGATTGAAGCGCGAACGGAAATGCCGCATTGCAAGTCGCTGGTCGGAGAGTTCTGTATACCCCACCCACATAAAATGGAGATGGTCTGGCATCAGACAAAAGATCGGACAAGCGATGTCCTGAAGAAATTGCGAGTGGGCGAGTAGTTCGCGAAAATGATAGTACATCTTGGGGTCCAGCCAACCGGTTTGGCGATCCCGTATGGTCATCGTCCAATGGACTGCCGCAAAACCACGATACTCCTCTGGATCCAGTCGCCGGAGGTGGTCGCGTTTTGCCATTGCGATTCTGCCTTTCAAGTTCACCGGGAGGATGCGAGTAAGAGGTAGTGAGATTGTAGCAGGTTGGAGGGAAGGAATTCTTGGCGAATCCCACTACGCGACGACGACATATCAGGGAATTCTTGGCGAATCCCACTACCGTAGTGGATTTCGCCAAGAAATCCCTTGCACCTTACAACGCAACCCTTTCAATCGCGGACTGTGGCAACCAGCCAACTCGACCATCGGCCAGCTGAACTTTCCGCCACTGGGCACGCTGACCGATGATGCTAACAACGGTACCCGAAACTGAATTTAGGTTCGCCTCGGTTTGAAACTCTTCGCCGTCTGCACTCTTTAGCTCAATCACGTCTTCCATGATGACAGCAATGTCTACGGTCGGTTTTTCAAGTTGGTAACAGACCAAGCCACTTGCGACAGCCAACAACAGCGGTGCGATACTCAATTTCAAAGCTCCTGATCGTGGACGGACTGTTTTGATAGCCAGCAACAACCAAAACAGTACAGACGCAATCGCAAACACGATTTGAAACGGCCTATTTCCCGTAAAAGAAACGAGCCTATCAAGCAACTGGCTTGGACCACGAGAGGCGATACCCTTGTCGAAATCCTTCGCACGCAGCTTTCCGATTGCAAGCAGGTTTTTGCGGGCGGTTGAATTGTCTTGATACATCCAGAGAGCTCGGTGGTAGTTGACAATAGCCTTCGCCGTTTCCCCACTCTGATACCAACTATTGCCAAGGTTGAGGAAAAGCCCATCGCTTCGGAGGCCCTGATCAATCAGCAACTGATAACGCTCAGCCGCCGTCCCAAACATCTGTTTCGCTTTGGCTGGATCTGAATCGGCGAGCTTCTCCGCTGATTGGTAAGTAGAATTCGCCTCGTCCAAAATCGTTTGAAGTGTTTCCGTCGCAAGCTCTTCTGCAGCCAGCCCAGACGATCCTGCAAACAGAATCGCAAAACCGATCAACGAAGTGGTAACGCCTTTTCGAAACAATCTTCCCTTACTCAAGCTCTTCGGTCTCGACGGACGTAGTCGACCTGTACCAACAACTCGGTCGATCGAGTCCAGCAACAACAACGCCTCGCGTTGGAACGCGCGAACGGCATCTTCTGTTGAACGGTCGTCAAAGCCAGCCCGTTTGGCGGTCAGTTTTGCGAACATCGACTCCAGCTGAGCCGCGATGTCGTAAGCGTTGTGCTCCCGAAGTTTTCCGACGGCATGTTGGGGCGTCGGACATTCATTTATCGTTCGGCGGGCAACAAAACTTTTCAAAGCATCCGCAATTACCTCAGCTTCTTTCGCAGATTCAATCTGCCTCCGCGCTTTGGACTTCGCCGACTTCAGGGAAGAGAACCCTGCTGGCAGAGCCCATGCGATTCGTCCGATTGCGATCGTCAACCAAGCAATCGGAGGAATGATGGCAAAGTACCACCACCAGCGAAATGTTTTTGGCGGGCTGTTGTTAATGAGTGAAGACGAAAAGTCATTCCGCAGATCCAGCTTTGCTACGCCACCAGCACCGATGGTTTTACTCGACGATGAGCCCGCTCCGTTGGTCGCAGCGGCGCTGGCAACATCGCTTACGATGGAGTTCATGTCGAATGCTTCCGTTTTCGTAACGTCGATAGAAATGGGTTTGGAGTAAACCGTTTCGTAAGCCTTCTTATCGGGATCAAAGAAGCTGAACGGAATCGGTGGAATCTGTTTTACGTCCTCACTGCGAGGCCGCAGCGACGTCACGAAAACTTTTGTGTCGCCCTGTACGAATCCAGCCAGCGATTGATCGGTAACCTGAAAGCCGTTGGTCAAACTTTCGATCTGATGAAGCGGAGGAGCTTGAACCAACTCCATCGGTCCATCGCCAACGATTCCGACCTGCAATGTGATTGGGTCGCCAGCGGAAACGGAGGTCGATTCAGCTTGGGCGATGATTTGGTACTTGCCGACGGCACCTCGGTAGTCGGCAGGTTGCCCATCAGTCGGAACGGCCAACACTTCCGTTGAATCGACGCTGACTTCCGCCGCGACCGGTCGCGAATTACTAACCGTTAATCGACTTCCGAACGCCGACGAAAAAAAGTCGTCGCCCATCATGTCTTTCATCATTGATCTGCCTCTGAAGAAACTGTCAAACGGGTCGCGGCTACGACCGAGCGACTGAGGGTAGTTCACGACAACCTGTAAACCGCTGGCATCAATCTTCCCCGGTTTGTTCGGGTAAACGGTGGCGTTAATCTCGTAAAGGTAATACTCACGATCACGGCCATCGGCGTCTTTTCGCAGCACCGTTTCACCGCTGGGGCGTTGCCTGTTTTCGGCAAGCTCTTGAAGCCGATCAGCGAACGCTCCCCAAGAGGTTTGTTCTGAGATCATCTGCCACATGTGATTTTCGTTGAGTTTGATTCGCTGCTCTCGATCAGCGAACGGCTTGACCCACAGTTTCAGTTTCAGCCTCAGCGGTTGGCCCACATAGACGCTTTCTTTATCGCCTTCGACTTCGACGAACAGCAGGTCACCCGTTTCGCTTTTGGTTGCGACAAAAGGTATCGGGGGCGTCGTTTTGGTTTTGCCGTCGACGTTGATTTCAAGTTCGGGGACTTGAAACTTCCCTTCACGTCGTGGCGTGATAGAGTACTGCATCGTGACGCTGCGGCTCTCGCTTCGGCGTCCGTTGATGATCGTGATTTGGGACGACTGCGAGGGGGTTCCGGCCGATCTTATATCGCATCCGTCTATTTCGAACGATTCTGGTAAGGAGTATTTCGTCGCGTTGGCGACTTGGATCTGCAAAACGATCGGCGAACCCACCCAAGCTTCACGGGAAGAAATTCTCGCCGAGACGTTTTGCCCAAGTAGCTGGCCGTTGCCAAAAACGACTAACAGAAGTGCGAATACAATGACGATTTTGGAGACCGACCTCGTAGTGGGATTCGCCAGAATTCCTTGCGGTGCTAAAGACTTAAGGGACTTCTGGCGAAGTCCACTACGGGAGCGCGATGAAGAGCTTAAGCGAAGTCGATTGTCGAATGGTGTAGTCATTTACCAGTCCT
The DNA here is from genome assembly GCA_964408465.1 of uncultured Pirellulaceae bacterium. Lineage (GTDB taxonomy): Bacteria > Planctomycetota > Planctomycetia > Pirellulales > Pirellulaceae > Mariniblastus. Next base: position 16,414 of record CAYOZV010000054.1, on the reverse strand, counting down.
TTTCTACTTGGACACGTCTGCTTCGTTGGCGCTGTTGCTGGCGTAGACGGCGAATCATGTCGCGGTCTCGCACTGATTGCAGAACTTTCAGTGCTTCTTGTCGAGACATCATCCCGTCTTCATTTTGAAGATCCGGATTCCCAATCGACATTTGGCTTTCGTCGTCAGACTGAGGCTCGACCCCGGCATCATCGGCCGCTGTGATGTCGCCTTGCGGAGGAGCTTCGCCGCCTTTTTCGGACGACTCAGGTTCGAGTTCGTCGGGCTCTTTTGAACCGTCGGATGTTTCTGCATTTGGTTGCTGCTGTTGCGGATCGCCTTGAGCAGCATCTTGAGACTTCTCTCCGGATTGCTGCTTAGATTCAGCGTCTTCACCTGAATCGTTTTGAGATTCCTTTTGCGAATCATCCTGAGACTCTGATTGTTCCGACTTAGATTCGTCCTGCTGAGAAGGATTCGCCTCGGAGCTATTTTCATCGTTGGATTCCGAACCTGATTCTTTGCTGTCGTTTGATTCGTTTGCCGATTCTTGGTCGGAGTTTGATTCCTCTTCACTCTGGTCGGACTGTTTAGAATCCTCGCTCGAGTCCTGCTGGTTCTGCTGTTGCTGGGATTCTTTAGATTGATTTTCGTCTTGCTGCTGTTCGTTTTGTTGCTGCTCTTCCTTTTCTTGATCTTCTAATTGCTTGATCAGCTTGGTCGCACGCTCTAGGTTCTCACGCGCCGCAGCGTGTTGTCGGTCCAGCCGAATAGCGCTGCGGTACTGCACAACTGCCAACGCCAGTTCTTCAATGGCAGCCTTGGGTTGCTGATCAAGCGTCAAAGATTTGGCGAAATGACAATTGCCGAGGTTGTAGCGACTGTCGGCCGCGATGCGATCGTTGTTTGACTTGGCGGATTCGGCAAACAAAGCGCTGGCTGCCTCGACATCGGAGTTTCCATAGTGTGCGATTGCCAAGTCGTAGTTCAACGAATCCCGCTCGTTCTGCGAAGTTGTGTCGATGGCGTTGAACGCGTCGATGGCTTCGTTGTAACTTTTTTGCCGCACAAGTTCATTGGCGGCGTTGATTTGCTCAGCGACCGTTCTATTTGTGGAAAGCGCCGTCGATTGCGCGTTTGCGATGTTGGACAGTAGAATAAAGATCACCGCAGCTGCCGCGACTTTTGATTTTGTTGAGCCTGATCGTTTGCTGGGAAGAGATTCCTTTGGCGTAGTGGACTTTGCCAAAAGTCCTGAACGTTGTGCGGAGGAGGAATTCTGGCGAATCCCACTACTTGTTAACCAACCGTGAACCAGAAGTAATACAAACGCGGGAAACGCAAACCACTGAAAGCGCGGAATGAACGCGTTGACCTTCGCCGTTTCAAACTCTGACTGCTCAACCTGAGCGATATAGTTGTGGTAAACGTCCGCCATGTTGACACGCTTGGTTCCCGCCGGGATGTAAGCCGCTTGTGTCTCGGTCGCGATTTGCTGCAGGATGCTTCCGTTTAGCTTTGACCAAACTTGTTGTCCTTGATGTTCAACGAATTGACCAGACTCTCGGCGAGCTTGTGGGATCCGCGCTCCTTTATCAATGTCCCCGAGGCCGACGGTAAAAATCCTCATACCGTTCTCGGCGAACAATCGCCGAGCAAGCTCGACTGGCTTACTTTCCTGATCCTCGCCGTCGGTGAAGAGGACAACCGTCTTGTGGTCATTTGTCTTTGAAAGAAAGGCGTCGGCGGCGGCTTCGATCGCAGTTCCCAATTGAGAACCACCGGTCGTCACAGATTGTGGGCCCACTGAATCCAATTTTTGTCGGAAGTCGTTGTAGTGATTCGTCAGCGGGATGGCTTGCTTCGCATTGCCTGCAAAAACAACCAGTCCGATTCGATCGCCTGCCATCTCGCCAACCATGTCGGTGATCTGTTGCTTCGCCCGAGCGAGTCGATTAGGCCGAGCGTCCTCCGCCAGCATGCTGCGCGACACGTCCAATGCGAAAACAACTTCCAAACCCTTTTGTGGAACTTCGCGTGTGGTCTTGCCCCAACGCACATCCATACAGGCGACAGCAAGTAACACAATTCCCAACACCAGTGCGATGCAAGAAACAACGCTGCGAATTAATCGCCCGGTGCTTGGTTGGACACCGAATTTTGCGAGTGCGGTGCGGCTTTTCCAACCGCTGTATCCGATCAGCAATAGCGCAAGCGGCGCCAACAGAAGCAACCACGCCATCTCCGGGTTTCCAATTTCGTAGCTCAAGAGAGTCCTCCCCGTACCCGAACAAAGCGTGTAGTGGATTTCGCCAGAAATCCCTTTCGTCGGTTGTACGATTTCTCAAAAGAGGAATTCTGGCGAATCCCACTACGGTGCAGCCGGTGCAAACCAACAATCAAGCTTTGAAGAATCATTATGCAGTCTCCTTCAACCAAGAATTCTGAAGGACGACACTTGAAGCCAAAAACGTAAACGCGATCAGCAACGTCGGCCAAACCGAAGCCGGCCCACTGCGATACGACTGCACGGCGAGTTCCGAATAGTCGACGAAATTCTCCGTTTCGACTTTCGTCTTCTCCAACAAGTCAATCTCTTTGTATATTTCGGTCAGCGAATTGGTGTCGACGGCGCGGAAGTATTTTCCTTCGGTAACCTCGGCGACTTTCTTCAAGGTCACTTCGTCGATGTTGACTTGCATCATGCGAATGTTCTGACGGCCAGAAAACGGGTCACGCACTGGAATGGGTGCTTGGCCTTGGGTGCCGACACCAATCGTGTAAATCTTGATTCCCAAAGTCTGAGCCAGCTCCGCCGCGGCAACGGGCTCAAGCTCACCCGCCGTATTCTCACCGTCGGTCAACAGGATGATGATCTTGCTTTTAACTTTTTCGTCTCGGTTTTCGTCCAAGGCAGTCAGTTTCTCGACTGCTAATGCAATCGCGTCGCCGATCGCCGTGCCATCTTCGCTACGCGCGGTCACGATCTCGGTTTGGTTAAGACTGGACCTCAAGAACCCGTGATCCAGCGTCGGAGGAGTGACGCCGTCAGCGTAACCGGCGAACGTAATCAATCCGATCAGATCGCTGAACCGACCGTCCAGCGATTCATCGCCAGTCACAAACTTCCCAGCCACACTCTTGATCGCCGTCAGTCGGTCTACATGCTGACCATCAATCTTGAAGTCCAGTGCCTGCATGCTGCCGCTGCGATCGACGACCATTTCAATCGCTATCCCTTCGCTCTCGGTGATCGTTTGCTCGCGGCCTTCGCGCGGTCGCGCGAGGCTGATGATCAGAAAGAGCAACGCCAGCAAAAACAATACTCGGGGCAGCCATAGTAATCGTTGCCGCAGCGTTGGAGCCATTTCGGCGGCGAAGGAAGTATTGCTAAACGAGATCGCAGATCCTTGCCGTTTGGAAAACAAACGCCAGCCCAAAAGGGGTAGAAACAGCAACAGCAAAAGCCACCAAGGTGAGTGCATCATCAGACTTCCCCTCCAGCTTGGTCGAGGGATTCAACAAGTTTCGGTGCTAGATTGAGAAGTCGATTTGTTTGGGTTGGGGATAAATCGAGGCCGCCGAATTTGGCTTGTTCGGACATCTGCAAGAACTCCTGCAGTTCCTGCAAAACTGGATCTTTCACGTTGCTTGACCGCAACACGGCGAGAATTCGATCGGTCGGCAAGCTTGTTGCTGCAAATCCAAACTCCTCTTCCACGAACTGCCGAACAATCCTTTCCGCTTGCGTTAAATCGCGAGCGGCGCTTAAGTTCTGCAGTGCCCACGTTTTTGCTGAAACGGATTTCTTCCGGCAGGTGGCGAGTAACGCGCCGCCCGCAAGAGTGATTGCCAGCGCGGCGCCCGATGCCAGCCAAATCCAGTTGTACGATCGGGACGCAGGAACTTTGACATCATGCAACTCCGCGATGTCTTTGAATTTAGTCAAGTCGGATGCCGGTTCAACCACGCTATTAACGTTGATGGCGATCGCTTCGGTCCGAAGGATTTCTTGTGACTGGCCGGCGGATTTAACGGCGACCTCAAAGGTTGGAATCTCAAGTTGCCCCGTTTCTAAAGTCTCCAGCGATATGGTTCGAACCCAAAGTCGCGTGTCACCGCTTGTCTTCGAGGTCGGGACATTCAGTTTTTCTTTTGTGTCGATGATAGAAAACGAGCCAAGCGTTTTCGCATTGGCAGGGAACGAAACGTGTGTCCCCTCGGGCGCGGTTACTCGGAGTTCCAACTCAAACGGGTCGGCGATCTGAATCTCGTCGCGGTCCACGCTGGCCTGAAGCTCAATATCTTCAGCTTGCACTGTGAGCGGGCTGGTCAGCAGCAACAAACCAACACAAAAGGCAAGCGCACCCGTAGTGGACTTCGCCAAGAAGTCCTGAATTACCTTTATCGAATTCATTCTCCAACGCAAGGGATTCTGGCGAATCCCACTACGGGTTAGGGTGTATTTCATCGCTGCTCCCGACTGTGAAAATATCTTCGCAGAGGATCAACGATGTCTGTCCCGGTGGCGAATCGGATCGGCTCCATTTTTAGTTTGCGAAACATGCTGGTTCGCTCTTCGTCTTTGCGGCGGTAAATCTCTTTGTACTTCTCGCGGTTACGTCGACTGGAGGTGTCGACGGACACAACGGTTCCGGACTCGCTGTCTTTAAGCCGAACCAATCCAACGTTCGGCAACTCCTGTTCGAGTGGATCGCTGACAACGATGGGGATAATATCGTGGCGTCGTTTGGCGACTTTTAAAACTGAGTCAAATCCTTGGTCGAAGAAATCACTGATCAGAAAAACAACGCTCCGTCGTTTGCAAGTTCGATTCAAGTGTTCAATCGCGTTGCGGATGTTTGTTCCGGAGCCAACAGGATCGCAATACAACAACTCGCGGATGATTCGTAGCACATGCCGTGAGCCCTTTCGTGGCGGAATTGATTTTTCAACATCGTCGCTGAAAAGTGTTACACCAACTTTGTCATTGTTTTTGATCGCTGACATCGCCAGTGTCGCCCCCAGTTCGGCAATCAACTCACGTTTGGTTTGCAAATTCGCCCCAAAATCAACCGACCGGCTCAAGTCAACTAGCAGCATGACTGACATCTCGCGCTCTTCGCGAAAAAGTTTGACAAACGGCTGGTCGCTACGCGCTGTTACGTTCCAATCAATCGAACGCACATCGTCGCCAACTTGATACGGACGCACTTCCTCAAACTCGATCCCTCGTCCCTTGAAAGCCGAATTCCACGAACCGGCCAACAACTCGTCAACTTGGTGCGAGCTGCGAATTTGTATTCGGCGGATCTTTTGGAAGATTTCTTTAGGAATCATTGGTTCGTAATCTAGTTCGTTGTCGCGTAGTGGATTTTGCCAAAAAATCCTGATTGTTCTTTAGACTGCTGTTATTGATATGAGAAGCGCGAGGAGTTCTTGGCGAATCCCACTGCAAGGAAAGGAATTCTTGGCGAATCCCACTACGGCATCGGAACGCGATCGAGGATCTCGGTAACGATGGACTCCGACGAAAGCTCTTCCGCTTCCGCTTCGTAGGTCACCGCCACTCGATGTCGCAAAATATCTAACGCCAACTCACGCACGTCGCTTGGTGTGACGTACCCACGCCCGGCAAGGAATGCGTTCGCCCGCGCGGCCAAGGCAAGGTTGATCGTGGCTCGCGGAGAGCCACCGTACTGGATCATCGGCGACAAATTCATCCCGTAAGATTCAGGTGAACGAGTCGCCATCACCAAATCGACGATGTAGCCTTCGACCTTCTCATCGACATGAATTTCGTCGACAAGTTTTCGAGCGGCGAGAATTTGCTCTGGAGTTGTGACCGGCTGAATGTCAAAATTCGTTGACGTCTTACTCATTCGGCGGAGGATCTGCAGCTCCTCGTCGCGCGTCGGATACGAAACAACCACCTTGAGCATGAAACGATCCATCTGAGCTTCCGGCAACGGGTAGGTCCCCTCTTGCTCAACCGGGTTCTGGGTCGCCATCACCAAAAACGGCGAATCAAGCTGAAATGTTTCAGCGCCGATGGTTACTTGTTTCTCTTGCATCGCTTCGAGCAAAGCACTTTGAACTTTGGCTGGGGCTCGGTTGATCTCGTCGGCAAGGATCAGGTTCGAAAAGATCGGCCCCTTCTGCACCACGAAATTTTGGTCTTGCGGCCGGTAGACTTGGGTTCCGATCAAGTCCGCCGGCAGCAAATCAGGCGTGAACTGAAGGCGCTGAAATCCCGTGTTGATGGCCTTGGCCAGACTCGCCACGGCAGTAGTCTTCGCGAGCCCCGGGACGCCTTCGATCAAGAGATGGCCGCCGGTCAACAAGCCAATCAGCATTCGATGCACGAGCTGATCTTGCCCCACGAGTACCCGACCGACCTCGCCAATGATTTGACGCAGCGGCTCGCTGGCTAATTTGATTTTTTCTGATGTTTCTTCGATTTGTTGTTGGGTAGACATGGAAGTCATCTCAATATAGTTGGGTTCTTCACGGACCAACGTAGTGGATTTCGCCAGAAATCCTCTGTTTGGAAGATTGAAGATATTTGAATAGTAGTTGGTTAAATGGAGGTAAAGGAATTCTTGGCGAATCCCACTACGAGCCATCGTTTGATAGTCGCGGCCGAAGGCAGATCCCCCGCGATTTTGTTTTGAAAATGGCAGGAATTTTTGGCAAGCGGATTGTATTGCAATCAGCGTTCCAATCGCAGGCCTATTCAGCAATCTCGAATCCTTTGATCTTGCTCTGAAGCGTGCGGAGGCTGATTTTGAGAATCTCGGCGGCCAAACGTCTATGCGAAAGCGTCAGCTCGACACGACGATCACGATTGCGTGAGGTGCGTGTTGTTTTGCGAATCAAACGACGTCGACGCCCTTGGTTTGGGGCAGATTCAAATCAGTAATAACGACCGTCACACCATCGTCCAGATGTTGCCATGCCGTTTCCGCGTTGTCGGCAGTGATTGGCGCATAGCCTTCCTCCTCAAGACGGCTCGCCAGTGCCTTCAGGCTGACGGGATCGTCGTCGACTAGCAGGATTTTGAGTTTTGGTTTGGTGTCTGTCATTTCAAAACTAATTTATTCTTCGGTGTCGCTTCGCAGTAGTGGGATTCGCCAAGAATTCCTCGGTCCGAAATAGAGTTTCGTCAAACCATATTCAGGACTTCTTGGCGAAGTCCACTACAAACAATCGGCCCTGCCGGACAGGCAGAGAAAAACAGACGCGGCGGCGAGCTTGATAGGATGAAAGCCAATACGCGACTCGCTTGTTGCTGAAGAGGATCACGTTGACCTTCAAAAAGAAGCAAGAGGAAGGCGAGACTATAATAGAGGCTCTGGGCCAAAGCCCCCAACCTCTTCAAGTTTGGTTGGAAAAACGCAAATCAGAAAAGATGCGCAACCAAGACATCAGGCACCTTTGGCAGCAATCGAACCTGCTACATCTGCTTAAGGAATGCACATTGTTGTATCACTACACGCGATGTTGTCCGTTGCTATTCGACAACGATGAACGATGCGATCTCGATGATATGTCCTAGCCTAAAATAAGTCACGATAGGCTGCGGCAAAACAGCACGGTTGGCGTCGCCGCAAAGTCATTAGAAAAGTGTTAAAATGCAGACTCTTCAGGGAATTTAGTGGCTACGCAAGGGTGTAGTGGATTTCGCCAAGAAATCCCTTTTGACCAAAGAAGGAATTCTGGCGAATCCCACTACACTTCTCAGTTTACTAGCCACTAAATTTCCCGAAGAACCTGAAATGTAGACTGGGCGAGTTGCGGGATTAGAGGCTGAACATTTGCCGATGGAGCGCTGAATGAATGCAGGAAATCAGAAAGACGTTTCGGGAAAGCTGGCCATCCTCGCCGATGCTGCCAAGTACGATGCTTCATGCGCCAGCAGCGGTTCCAAATCGACTCGCAAGGGCAGTAAGATCGGCAGCACCGAGGGAATGGGAATCTGCCACAGCTACACGCCTGACGGACGCTGCGTCTCGTTGCTGAAAATCTTGCTGACCAATTACTGTATCTACGATTGTCAGTACTGTGTTAACCGCGTCACCAGCGATACGCCGCGAGCACGTTTCACGGTCGACGAAGTTGTGAACCTGACGATGGAGTTTTACAAACGCAACTACATCGAAGGCCTGTTCCTGAGCAGCGGCATTATCCAAAACTCAGACTATACGATGGAGCAACTGACGCTGGTGGCAAAGAAGCTGCGAAAAGAACAGCGTTTTGGTGGCTATATCCATTTGAAAACGATCCCGGGAGCCGCCGAAGAGCTGATTAACGCCGCGGGTTTGTGGGCGGATAGGCTGAGCGTCAACATCGAGCTGCCGACGGAGATGGATCTAAAACAGTTGGCTCCCGAAAAGAAGAAGCCGCAAATCGTCAGCGCGATGTCCGGGATCAACGAGAAAATCGAAGAGACCAAGGCCGATCGGAAATCCGGCATGCGGCCTCCAAAATTTGCTCCCGCGGGGCAAAGCACTCAGATGATCGTTGGTGCAACGGCAACGCCCGATAGCGAGATTCTTAAAACGGCCAGCGCGCTGTACACCGGCCAGCGTCTGCGGCGAGTTTACTACTCGGCATATAGTCCTATTCCGCACGCTGATTCTTTGCTGCCGGGTAAGAGCCCACCGCTGGTGCGCGAACACCGACTGTATCAGGCTGATTGGCTGTTGCGGTTCTATGGTTTCGAAGTCAGCGAAATCGTAGTGCGTGAAGATAAGAACCTCGACCTTGAGATGGATCCGAAGCTCGCTTGGGCTTTGCAGCAACGTGATTATTTTCCCGTCGACGTTAATTCGGCCAGTCGGGAACAATTGCTGCGTGTTCCCGGCATTGGGGCTCGTAATGTGAAACGTATTCTCTCAATCCGTCGACATAAACGATTGCGGACGGACGATTTGAAAAAATTGCGTGTCGCGTGGAAACGTACCAAAGCGTTTGTCATCACCGAAGATCACAATCCGGCGTTGGCCGACCTTGACCGATCCGATTTAAAGCGGTTGATTGTGCCGAAGGAGAAACAGCTGACCTTTTTCGATACGTTTGATGCGGCGTTGAAGGGCGAGCTCTAATTCGTTTGGACGTTCCCAGTGCGTCATCCACTTCCACTACCACTTTGGTCAAAGGTAAATTTTGGCGTTGGCTGTAGTGGGATTCGCCAGAATTCCTTGGCCCAGTTTCTTGCAAAGGACTTCTGGCGAAGTCCACTACGACACGCTTTAATCCTGACAAGCCACTTGAACAAAGACAAACAAAGACAACCGGTCACGGAATGATCGGGCTACTCTTATGCAGACCATCACGATCACCGACTTTGACGACTGGCGAGATAACGCTCGGGCGCTGATCGCGCGCGATGTTTCTCCTGCTGAGGTTCAGTTAGTCGAGGATGACGGGCAGCAATCCTTGTTCGGTGACGGTCTGACGCAGGAAATGGAGAGCGGTGAAACAAAAGCGTCTGCCTTCCGTGTGCCGCGCGAATTCATTCAACTCTCCCAAACGGTCAGCTGTCATCGCGATAGCGGCCGGTGGAACTTGCTGTATCGAACACTCTGGCGGATCAAGAACGAGCAACGGCATTTACTTAGAATTGAGACCGACGAGGACGTGCTTCGTTTGACGCAGATGGAGAAACAAGTTCGGCGTGACTCTCACAAAATGAAAGCGTTTGTGCGATTCAGAAAGGTGGTTCGAGACAACGAAGAGTACTTTATCGCTTGGCATCAACCCGATCATCGCATCGTACGACGCGTCGCTCCATTTTTCGCTCGCCGTTTCGCCGGCATGAACTGGACAATCCTGACTCCAGATGAATCGGCGACTTGGGACCAAAACAGCCTGCAGTACGGGGACGGTGTGGCACGCAGCGCCGCGCCCGATTTTGACGAATTAGAAAATCTCTGGCGAACTTATTACGCCAACATTTTCAATCCGGCGCGTGTGAAAGTGAAGATGATGAAAAGCGAGATGCCAGTGCGCTATTGGAAGAACTTACCCGAAGCCGAGATCATTGCGGATCTGCTGTCTGACGCACCGCGACGGGTCGAAGACATGATCGAGCAACATGAAGGCTTCGAGCAAACGGCGATTGATTTCATTACGCCTGTCGAAGGGAAGTCGGTAACGCTTGATGGGCTGAAACAGATGGCGGCGGCGTGTACGGCTTGCGATTTGCATTGTGACGCGACACAAACGGTGTTCGGCGTTGGGCCAACCGATGCTCGGATCGTGTTGCTAGGCGAGCAACCGGGCGACCAAGAAGACCTCTCCGGGCTACCTTTTGTTGGGCCGGCAGGAAAGGTGCTGGACGAAGCGTTGTCGATCGCTGGACTGGATCGGCACCGCATGTATCTGACGAATGTGGTGAAGCACTTCAAGCACACCGTCGGCGAAGATGGGACGGAGAGGAAACGTCGACTGCACAAAAAACCCAACGTGCGTGAGGTGCGTTGTTGCCGGCCATGGTTTGATGCAGAATGGAGTTGCCTTGGGGAAGCTCAAGTGTTGGTGTGTCTAGGCATGACGGCAGCCACGGCGGTGCTTGGGCCGGGTTTGCGGATGAACGACTTGCGAGGCCGATTCATTGAGACCGACTACTGTGAGAAGACGGTCGTGACATGGCATCCTTCGGCGATTTTGCGGTCGCATGATGGGGCTGCCAGAGACGAAAAAATGCAGCAGTTAACAAGCGATCTTGCGATGGCACGTCAGTAGCGTGAAGGCTCCACAGCAAGCCACGGAGTGACCGCTTCACGTTTTCTAGAGTTTGTCAAGAAAAAGCTTTCCGACTGAATGTCTCTTGGAGATTCACGCTTTCGGTGCGGAGAACCGAGCGACAATGTCGCTCAGCTTTCCAAGCTGATAGCGTTACGCGTTCACGGATTTGGATTGCTTTTCTCTACTTCGAGAGGATGATCGCGCTGTACGCTGGCAGCGGCAGGCTGCCGGAATGCAGGTACCAATCGTAAGGAGCATGAACCGCCTCCACTCCTGATGCTCCGGTCGCGCGACCGTCATCCGCGTAGAACGATGAACTGCTGTTGAAACGGACTTGCCATTCTCCCAGCGTAGGGAATCCGATGCGATAGTCGTCCCAGTCACGGCAAGCGAAATTCAGCAGCACGACGACGTCTTCATCTTCGTTGCCATTGCTTCGTCGAAAAGCAATCACTTTGTCGTCGTTGTTGACGTGAAAGACTTCGACGTCGCTGCCGGTCAAACCGCCTGAGAACCCTTCGCGATCAAGTCGCAGCTGGATCAAGTCTCGATACAGCCGCATGTGTTTGTCTTGCTTGCCCGCTTCCTCCCAGTCAATCGGGTTGGTGTCGTCAAACCATTCGGGCCGCACAAACTCCTGCCCTTGAAAAATCATCGGAATGCCGGGCACTGTCATGACTAGGGTCGCGCCGAGAGACGATCGCCGGCGAGCGAACCAGCCGTCCGGATCGTCTTCGTTGATCTCCGATGGCACACGTTTCTTTCCGTTGGCCACTTCGTCGTGAGATTCGGTGTAAACCACACGCTCGAAAGCGTCCGCGTTGTAGCGATGTTCAATCGCCGATTTTAATGTCTCCATATCCCGATCGGCATCTTCCACCGTTTGGATCACCTCTCTCACCGGGTGGACAAACGCCTCGTCCCACTGCGACGAAAAATTGGCACCTCCGTACGACTCGCACTCGGTGATCGCGGCGTTGGTGCGCAAATCTTCCGCGATCGTGATCTTCTCGGGGAAATTTTCGTGAATGTCTTTGTTGATCCACTGAGCCAACGACCAGCCTTCGGGGATTTCTTTATCCGGCGAACCGTCAACGGATCGAATGAACAGCGTCATGTCATACCGCAGCCCGTCCATTCGATATTCCTCCAGCCACATCATGGCGTTGTCATGGATAAACTGACGGACTTCCCCGCGACCATAATCTGGCCGAGAGTCGCCCCACGGTGTGGCACTGCGCCAGTCGTTATAAAAGTAGATGCCGCCTTTGTCATTTTCGCTCCAGCCGTCGAACTGCCACAGGTCGAGATCGCTGGGGCCAAAATGGTTGTAGACGACATCAATGATCACCGCGATGCCGTGTTGATGAGCTGCTTTGACGAAACGTTTCAACGCTTCCGGGCCGCCGTAAGCGCTTTCGACGGCAAAGATATGAGCCGGGTTATAGCCCCATGAGATGTCGCCGGCGAATTCGGCAACGGGCATGATTTCGATTGCGTTAATGCCCAGCCATTTCAAATAGCCGAGCTTCTTCGTGATTTCGTCGAAGCAACCGGGCTGGTCTGGATCTTCTCGATTAAAGGTCCCCACGTGCAGTTCGTAGACAACCAATTTGTTCCATGTTGGCATTTCAAAATTATCATCTTCCCAATCGAAAGTGTCTTGGGTGACGATGGCGTTGCCGATCGAATTTGTGACCTCTTTGGCGTAAGGGTCAATGCGTGTGAATGAGTTTTCGCCGTTTGTGATGGCGTACTTATATTCGGCTCCGGTTTTGACGCCTTCGATGAATACGAACCATTGGCCACATTCAGATTGCTCCATCGGATGAGCGTCAGATTGCCAATCGTTGAAGTCTCCGACGACGCTGACCGAATCAGCATGGGGAGCCCAGACCCGGAAGCCGACGCCGCCGTCGAGCACAGTGGCTCCCATGGCTGTTACTTTAATTTCATTCTCGGTCGCTGATTGGTTCACAGTTCTTCTCCGGCCGAAGTTTGTTGTTTGGACGGTCGATGACCAGCCGTGTTTGCTAGATAGCCGGAGAAGCAAATCGCAGGCCAATCGAGAATCTCGTGGCTTGCTAACTATCTGCGAGGAATTCAGAGATAGCCTAAACCAATGGTTCTTCGGGGAATTTGGTGGCTAGAAAACTGAGAAGGTGTAGTGGGATTCGCCAGAATTCCGTCGTCGGGTCAAAAGGGATTTCTTGGCGAAATCCACTACATCATGAAGAGCCAAACCAACATTTGACATAAGGCGTAGGCTGTCGAACCAGCTTGATCGAATGACGACCAAATTGCTGGTGTTTGATCAACCGGCGTTCCACCCGATACACCCAGATAAGCTCAGATACGTTAAGAAATGCGGTTAGAGCCTATTTGTTGGAGTGAGGGATGTTGGCCTGAATTATGCATATCAGTGAAGGTAGTCTGTCATTCTTCAAACCACCCATTTTTGAATATTGAAACCATGATCCAAATATTAGAGCGTGCTACCACCAGCGTGACATCAGAAGACGCGAAGATTTTGTATGCAGTGCGGGACGCGATTGCGTCATCGCCTTACAGCCCTATTCGCGGTGTGCAGGTTTTATGGGACGGGAATGCAATCCGACTTGAAGGAAGTCTGAATATGTATTTTCATGCTCAGGTGGCTCAAGAAATTGCTAGGCAGGTCGATGGCGTTGAAAAAGTTGTCAATGCGATAAGGGTTCCCGCTTCCTCTTGAACAGCTCACCAGAGCATCAGTATCATTAGCGAACTGCACGTTCATCTCCGAATGGAAACCCCAAAGAGACATGCCAGATTGGATTTAGGATTGTCCGTAGTGGGATTCGCCAGAATTCCTTCGCCCTACCTTTTGCAAAGGACTTCTGGCGAAGTCCACCACCCTATGACTGAGCTGTAACGCTGCTCAAGGCAGGTTGAGAGCGTTGGAAAAGTGGCTAATTCCCCTCTGCTTCCAGCATTTCGAGGATTGTTTTCAAGTGATCGGCGTCGGCTGGTTTTTTATCGTGACGCCAGCGACTGATTCGAGGAAATCGCACGGCGACGCCCGACTTGTGACGCGTTGAGCGCTGAATGTTCTCGAACGCTAACTCCATCACTAAAGATGGCTCCACCGACCGCACGGGACCAAACGATTCTTTGGTGTTTTTTCGAATGAACGAATCAACCTTCCGGATTTCGGCATCCGTCAAACCCGAATACGCTTTGGCAAACGGCACCAATTGATCCTCTTTCCAAACCGCGAACGTGTAGTCCGAATACAGGCTCGCTCGCCGACCGTGACCGCGCTGAGCATAAATCAACACCGCGTCGATGGTGTACGGTTCCACCTTCCACTTCCACCAATCGCCCACCGGTCGGCCAACCTGATAGGCGGAACCCACTCGCTTGAGCATCAACCCTTCGGCACGGAACGATTTACTCAACTCCCTCTGCTGAGCCCAAGCTTCCCATGTCGGGGGCAAGTCATCGCCGGTTAACACTGCAGGTGGTTGTAAAATGTTGGCTGGATCAGCACCGGAAAACGTAGTCGCGATAATTGTCTGCAGACGCTTCTGTCGTTTGAGTAAATCGGTTGAACGAATGTCCGCACCATCGTCTTCCAGCAGGTCGAAAGCCAACAGCGCGACGGGAACCTCGGTCAGCAATTTCTTGCCGATCTTTTTTCTCCCCAGCCGTCGTTGCAATTGGCTGAATGCCAGCGGTCGCTGCGAATCGTGTTCCCACCCAAGAATTTCACCGTCCAACACCGTGCCGTCGGGCAGCAGATCGGCAGCTGCCGCCACTTCGGGGAATTGGTCGGAAACCAGTTCCTCTCCACGTGACCAAATAAACGTCTCACCGGCTCGGCGAATCACCTGAGCCCGAATCCCGTCCCATTTCCATTCCGCCACCCACTGATTCGCATCGCCTAACGAATCAGGTTCTGCCTTCAAAGGATTAGCTAAGAAAAACGGATACGGTTTACTGATCGCCGTTTCATTTTCGTCGGGATCAACCAGCGCCCGATAGAACGCCTCGTCTGGCTCCCAACTTCCCATCAACCGGTGCGTCAGCGTGGCGGCGTCGATTCCGGTGTGCTTGGCTAACGCCCGTATCACCAACCGTTTGGAAACACCGACGCGGAAGCCACCCATCATCAGTTTGCCGAGCACAAACAATTGGCGTTGGTCAAACCGCTGCCATAAAGTGAGTACTTGTTGCTGTTGCTGTTCCGGTTCGCCGCCGCGTATCGGCATCAGATGATTCTCTATCAGATCTTTGAGGGCGATGTCCGATTGCTGTTGGCCCGGCGGAAGCACCAGCGAAATGGTCTCCGCCAGATCACCGACCCGGTCGTAACATTCCTCGAACAGCCACGCGGATAAATTTGTCTGCTCGACAGCCCACTGCCGCAGCAGTTTTGTCCCGACCAGCCGTTTGATTCGTTGGCCTGTCAAGAAATAGATGGCCCAAATCGCGTTTGCGGGATCAGCTTCTGAGAAATACCATTGCAGGGCAGCGATTTTTTCTGTCGTCTTGGTGGTTGAATCTAGCGCCCAATAAAGATCGCAAAAATTACGCATTCTCAGAATCTCCCGTGCCCAACGCTGTTTCGTTGGTGGTCGCGGTGGCCGGTTCGTCCAGCAGTTCGCCGGTGTACTCGGTCTCCAAAACTTTTGCGTTCAAACCCAACTCGCGTAGGTGGCGGACGACGATCTCTGAATACCCGTGGGTGACCCAGACGTTTTCGGCTTCGGTCTCCTTAATAGTCAGTATCAAGTCATGCCAGTCGACGTGATCGGACAGAATAAAACCTCGATCCATTGCCTTGCGTCGGCGCGTGCCTCGGATCTGCATCCAGCCGGATGCCATCGCTAGGCTTTTTTTTCCGAAGCGTTTGGCCCACGTGCTGCCCGCGGCCCCCGGCGGGCAAATGATTAATCCCCGCGACCAATCCGTTTTTTTGGCATCCATCTTTGCGACGTAAGTCGTGTCGGGAATGGCGACACCTGCCGCTCTGTAGCCTTCGTTCAATTTTTCAACCGCACCGTGGGTGTAGATTGGTCCGATGGACGCGTCGATGCCGGCCAGCAACCGCTGAGCCTTCCCCAACGAGTACGCCAGCAGCATGCTAGTCTTTCCTGCATCCTGATTGGATCGCCACCACTGGTTGATGCCTTCGAACACGCTTTCTGAACTCGGCCAACGATAGATTGGCAGACCAAAAGTGGACTCGGTGATAAACGTGTCGCACCGAATTGGCTCAAAGGGTTTGCACGTCGCGTCCGGTTGACGTTTGTAGTCGCCGGAAACGACAACCGACTGTCCGTCTTTTTCGATTTTCACTTGTGCGGAGCCGAGGATGTGACCGGCGGGATGGAACGAAACTTTCACTCCGCCGATTGTCTGGACTTGCGAAAGCGGCATGAAGTCGAGCGTCGCGGTTGGCTCCATTCGAATCGTCAAGACTTCTTTGCAAGTGTCAGCGGCCAGATATCTTTTCGAGCCCCATCGCGCGTGGTCGGCGTGAGCGTGTGTGATTACCGCCCGATCGACCGGCTTCCACGGGTCGACGTAGAAGTCGCCCTCTTCGCAGTACAGTCCAAACTCACTGACGGTTAGAAGAGGTTTCATACTAGGCTTTGTCCCAAAACTCCTATTTATCTGAAAACGGGAATCTGCGAAAGTT
>CAYOZV010000053.1:20613-25429 GCA_964408465.1 uncultured Pirellulaceae bacterium | reverse complement strand
GGGCCAAACGCGGTCGCCTGCCGGCTTGTCGTTAAACGAAGATGGCCTTGCTTCGACGGTATTGCGACTGATCGTGAAACGATTGGGCAAACTCCACACTAGCCACTGACTACCTCAGCCTGATAAAATATCGGTAGACGATTTTTATCCTTCTTACAGGCTGTTCCTATGAAACGTTTTTCTTTTGGCATATTGTTGTGCGGTGTCATTCTTCTCTATTCTGGCTGCGCGGGTCAGCCAGCAGAAGAGAAACCCAAACCAAAACCCATTATCGGTGAAACGACTCAGGACATCGGTGAGTTTGATCCCAACGCTGGCGAAGAGATCAGCGACGGAAAAGTCGAACTGAACATGGTCACCGGTGCCGCGGGAGCTTACGGGCCGCTGGTCCAAAAGGTTTCCAACATCGCCATCGTTCAGGCCGTCAATCTGTTCAACGCTGCGGAGGGCCGCTACCCCAAGGACCATGAAGAGTTCATGACCGAAGTGATTAAGAAGAACAATATCCGATTGGCGATGCTGCCCCATGGTCAAGCGTACAAATACGACGTCCAAAACCATGCGTTGGTGGTCGTAAAAGTGAAAAAAGCAGAAGCGGACCAATAATAAATTACTGGATCCGTCTTTCACGTAATTGGCGACAGGTCTACTATTAACTTCGGCAATTGTTAATGCCGATAATTGTTAACGCACGAAATCATTCTAACTGCTTTGAGAGTTCCATGAGCACAGTCGTCCGCCTGCCCCAACGTTCTGAAGTCGCCGAATCCGATACTTGGGATTTGACGTTGCTGTACAAAACGGATGCCGACTGGGAAGCCGCGTTTGAAGAATTCGAAGGCTTGATCGACGGTTACCAGCAGTTCAAGGGCAAACTTGGCGATGACGCCGCGACGTTGGCGGCGTGCCTGAAGTTCGACGGGGAACTCGAACGCTTAGGTGAACAACTGGGTAACTACGCGTTTCTACGCATGGCCGAAGACCAGACCAACGGCGACTATCAGAAGTTAATGGCGCGGTTGCAGAACGTCGCCACCCGCGCCGGCGAGGCCGGCAGCTACATTCGTCCGGAGATCATGGAGATCGACGACGCCACACTATCGAAGTTCATGCAAACGCCGGAACTTGAACTGTATCAGCTGATGATCCAACGGCTGACGCGGTACAAGAAATATACGCTGACCGAGCGCGAAGAACAGCTGTTGGCGATGCAGGGTGAAATGGCCGGATCGACATCCAAAATTTTTCGCCAGTTACATGATGCCGATTTGAAGTTCGGCACCTTAGAAGACGAAAACGGAAACGAAGTCGAACTTTCGCCGAGCACGTTTTCTCAGTTTTTGATTTCTCCCGATGTGGCGGTTCGTAAGAAAGCGTTTCATCAGTTTTACGAACAATTCACGGCACACGAAAATACATTGGCCGCGACGCTGGCCGGTTCGATTCAAAAAGATGTCTACTACGCCAAAGCGCGGGGCTACGACAGTGCACTGCATCAGGCGCTTTACAGTGACAACGTTCCGCAATCGGTCTACGACAATTTGATCGCGGCGGTCCGCAAAAATCTGCCCGCCCTTCACAAATATTACGATCTCCGAAAACGTAAGATGGGGCTCGATGAGATCCATCACTACGACACTTACGTGCCGATTCTCAGCGACATTGAAATCGAACATTCCTGGGACGAAGCGGTCGAGGTCGTGGCTGAGTCTTTAGCGCCCCTGGGCGAAGAATACGTTTCGGTGCTTCGGAGTGGACTGTCAGGGCGTTGGTGTGATCGTTACCCCAACGCGGGCAAGCAGAGCGGGGCGTTCAGCGCCGGATGCTTCGATAGCGAACCCTACATTTTGATGAACTATAAACCGAAGGTGCTCAATGATGTCTTCACGCTGACTCACGAAGCGGGCCATTCGATGCACTCTTATAATTCGATCAAACACCAGCCGTTCGAGTACTACTCCTATACGATTTTTGTGGCCGAGGTCGCCAGTACATTCAACGAACAGTTGCTAACATGCCACATGTTGGCCAATGCCAAGGACGACCGGTTGAAGGCGTATTTGATCAATAATGAGATTGATTCCATTCGCGGTACGATCATTCGCCAGACCATGTTTGCCGAATTTGAAAAGATCACTCACCAGATGTGCGAAGCCGGCCAACCGCTGACGGTTGATACCTTCAAAGAAGTTTACGCCGGTCTGTTGAAGGACTATTTCGGTCCTGATTTTGCAATCGACGAAGAACTTTCGTTGGAGTGTTTGAGGATTCCGCACTTCTATCGCGCGTTTTACGTTTATAAGTACGCGACGGGACTATCAGCGTCGATCGCGTTGAGCCAAAAAGTGCTCAACGGTGGGCCGGCTGACTTAGAAGATTATCTTTCGTTTTTACGTAGCGGTTGCTCGAAGTATCCGCTGGATTTACTGCGCGACGCGGGCGTTGATCTGGAGAAACCAGAACCCGTGGACACGGCGCTCAAGCAATTCTCCGATCTAGTTGAACAACTTGACCAGTTATTATAGGAGGGCTCTTTCGAGTCCCGATCGCCGTTAAATTGCCATGGCCACGCGATGCCGATGGCGCCGCGTTATTGCTCTGACGGCGGATTTGAAATCATATCAGCGACCCCGCTTGAGCCACGGGGTCATGTTTTGTTCACGCTGGAAGCTTCGATGCTAAATAGAATTTCTCTCGCGCTAATCCTGTTGGTGGCCATTCTCTCTGTCGCGCCATGCGTGGCGCAGAGTTCGGAGGATTTTGTCGATTGGCGAGCCAAACGAAAATCGCTGGATCGTGGTTTTGCCGATACGCTGCAAGATATCGCATTATGGTGCCGCTCCGAGGGGATTCCGCAACAAGTTGCACAAACCTACGCGTTGTATCAGACCCGCGATCTGGGCCGGCAATACATTTTCTTGCCATCAGAAAAACCGATGCCAGCGCTTCGCAAAGGAAAGCTGGGGCAGTGGCTGGCGAAGATAACAGAAGCTAAAAAAGAACACGCGGCGGCGATCTTTGAGCTGGCGGAGGAGTCCGCCGAAGAAGGTGCCGATGCAATCGCGTTTCAATTTCTGCACGAGGTGATTTACTACGATCGTGACCATGAGAAGACGCGCAAGATTCTCGGCCACAAAGCCGTTGAAAATGGTTGGCGAGTCAACACTGACAAAATCAAGATCAAGAAACCAAGCAGAGAGTTGGAGCTGTTGGGCTGGCCCGGGAGAAGCTACTTAACCGTTAGCACGCCGCACTTCACCATCAATTCCACCGCGACCGAAGAGGAAACAAGGTACCTCGCACAGCAGCTTGAGCGTTGGCACGATGTCTGGCGACAGGTTTTCTTTGAATACTGGTCGCCGGCAAAAGTTTCCCGTTGGATCGACGGCAAGGGGGCCTTCCACGAACCCAAACAGCGCTATCGCGTCGCCTTTTTTAAGGATCACCAGCAGTACGTTAGCTCATTGGAAAGATGGGTCAAAGGCGTCGGCAATTCTGCGGGTTATTACAACCGTGATCTGAAGTTGTCTTTTTTTCCCGCCGGCGATGACGACGCGACACGCGATACGTGGCGTCACGAATTGACGCATCAACTGTTCCGCGAAACGATTCGGGCACGCGAAAATCCTTTTGCACGCCAGCATCTTTGGTTGGACGAAGGGATCGCGATGTACTTCGAATCGCTGGTGGACCGCGGCGGTTATGTGACGCTGGGTGGTTTTGACACCCGCCGCCTTCAATTTGCGCGGGTGCGGAAACTGCGAGAGGGATTCTTCGTGCCGCTGGAACAGTTGGCGTTTACCTCTCAGACGAATTTTCAAAAGCGCACCGACATTGCAGCTCTGTATTCGCAATCCGCCGGGATGACTCACATGTTGATGAACGATAAACATGGGCAGATGCAGCCAAAGGTGACTGAGTTCATGAAGGCGATTCATAAACAAAGAGTCAAACCTGACGCATTTGAAAAATTGATGGGTAAAAGTTTGCCACAACTTGACCTTGAATACCTGCGATATCTCGAGGTCAAATCCAGTGACGTCGTCACGCACCTGTCAAATCCCGAGCTACGCACTGAACTCGCATTGCCCAACGCAGATTTATCAGAAGAGGCGATCGCTAAGATTGCAGAATGCACGAATCTCAAGTGGCTGGATTTAACTGGCACGCGCATCACCTCCAAAGGTCTGGCGACGCTCAGTCAATGCGACGCGCTTCGTCAGCTGTTTCTCACCAGTTGCCCAATCGAGACGTCAGCCTATCGCTATTTGGCGAATTTTGACAGCTTAGAAGAGGTTGACTTCAGCGGTTCATCGTTGACCGACCAAGATCTCCAGCAGGTGGTCTCCAAACTGCCGTTGAAGGTGATCCGCCTGTCTCGAACACGCGTCACCGACGCCGGTGTGAACAGCCTTACCCGTATGAAAACGCTGACGACGCTGGACGTATCCCGATCCAAAATCTCCCCGCAAGCCCAGGCGATGCTGCGGTCGGCGATACCCGCGTTGGACATCATTCAGTAGTTCCGGCCCCAATTTTTGACCAAAACGGGAGTGCCTCAAATTCAACCGTTGACCCGGATTGGGTCGGTGCTTAAAATCCTCGACTTGCGGTGGGTATAGCTCAATTGGTTAGAGCGCTGGATTGTGATTCCAGAGGTTGGGGGTTCGATTCCCCTTACTCACCCTTTTTTTATGCGCCCCATCGTACAGCCGCTGTCCCCAGCTGCTTTGGCGGCTGGTGTACCTGAACTTTCCTATACGACCTTTGTTCACCAGCGCGTGTGAATTTTCTGAGTCGTCATTAACGTTTTTTG
>CAYOZV010000053.1:0-20513 GCA_964408465.1 uncultured Pirellulaceae bacterium | reverse complement strand
CAGAGACCGGTTTAATCGAAGCTCCTTTAGTAGCCGAGACGGCGACTTTACTATGAAACATAGTACAGCCGCTGTCCCCAGCTGCTTTGGCGGCTGGTGTACCTGAACTTTCCTATTCGACCTTTGTTCACCAGCGCGTGTGAATTTTCTGAGTCGTCATTAACGTTTTTTGTTTTTGACCGGTGCAGAGACCGGTTTAATCGAAGCTCCTTTAGTAGCCGAGACGGCGACTTTACTATGCCTACCCCGCCAGTAGCAAACCATACACATGCGGCGTTGAAGGAAGATGAGCATACTGGACATGGGAGAAACCGCATTCCTTGAGCATCTCTTTAAGCAAATTTGGATCGTGCAGTTGGCCCGCACCGGTCCTCAGCGCTAACTCCATTTCGACCACAACGCGCGAAAGGTCTCCTTCGTCTTGGCCCGGGAAAATATCTACCAATACCAGTTCGCCCGTTTGCGACAGCCAAGCATTGACCGATTGAAAGAACGTTCGACAAGCCTCCGGCGATCGCGTGTGCAGGAAATTCGTTGCCAGCACAACATCAAAAGAATTCGGTTCAACATCCGCGCCGATCATGTCGTTCAAATCGTCAACCTCGACCGTGGTGACTTTACCTTCCAAGCCGACGCTTTCGATCGTTTTCTGTGCCCGCTGCAATCCCTCGGCCGTGTCCATCAAAACGACTTGCGCTGTTGGGTCCTTATGAGCAATCGTTGCACCAAAGATCGCCGAACCGCACGACACCTCTAAGATCTTTTGCCCTTTGCGATGTTCGCCGATGCCAAGAATTTTCGCCGCGTCCAACGCGATCGGCGTTTGCATCCATTCTTCGGTGGCTTTTTGGATCACGAAATCGAATTCGGTTTTATCGACCGCCGGATCGTTATGAATCGACACACCCGATTTCACGAAGTTAGGCAATTGCTCCCAAAACTCATCACCAAAATCAAGAAACTGATCAGGAATCAGTCGTCCGATCTGCGACAGGGCATAATCCTGATCGTACAACTGAACCAGTTCGGTCGTGGTCAGGATCGACATCAACAGTTCCACCGCCTGCGTGTTGCAGCCCGTTTCTTCGGCCAGTTGAATGCTGGTCTTCTGGCCGTCACGCAGCGCTTTGATGATCCCCAGTTTAACCGCCGTGCGGATGGCTTGGGTTTGCGCGTTACGGTTTCTCAACCGTTGGTAATCCTCGATTGCTTTGACTTGGGGGTTGGACATGATTTCCTTCAGCGGCGCGATTTTTGAAGCCATCTATTTTGCCGTTTCACCGAAATCAATCAATGGGAAAGAACACCGAATCCGATAACTACCTCATCGCCGGCCTCTTCGCGAATGGCTCAGCGGCGTCACAAAACGGCGCCGCCCCGACTAGTCTTGGTGGATATTTTGCGAAACACGTCCTGCCGCCCACTCTTCCGCTGCTGCCGACGCCGATTAAACTGTTGGTTTCTGAAAACCGGCGAACATGGCAGACCAAACGATGACTGATGACAACACGGCAACTCAGATCCAAGGGCTAATCTTCGACTGCGATGGAACGCTGGCCGACACCATGCCGCTGCACTTTCATGCTTGGCAATCAACACTACAACGCTACAAAATCGCGCTCGACGAAGACCGTTTCTATTCACTCGGGGGCCAACCGACGGTGAAGATCGTCCAGTTACTGGCCGGCGAACAGGGGCTTGAGCTTGATGCGGATGTCGTGGCCCATGAAAAAGAAGAGGCCTTCTTGGCTCGTTTGACCGAAGTTAAACCGATCGCGCCCATCGTCGATATCGTGCGCGCCAACGTCGGCAAGTTGCCCATGGCCGTCGCGTCCGGTTCCCACCGCGCGGTGGTGTTTGATGTGCTCAAAATTATCGGGCTGGATGATCTGTTCGATGAACACACCGTCGTCGGAGCCGAGGACACAAAACTGCACAAGCCAAACCCCGATGTGTTTTTAGAGGCTGCCCGTCGAATCGGTGTGGCCCCCGAAAAATGCCGGGTCTACGAAGACGCCGAACTTGGCATCGAAGCCGCGCGGCGGGCCAACATGGAGTGCTTTGATGTGCGGGATGTCTTCACGCCGGCCCGCGTGACCTAAGCCCGTGCTAAGACTTAGCCACTCGCTCGAGCGCTTGAGCGCGCGTCGAAATCGCGCCGTCCAACTGCCCGTTTCGCACCGACTGCAAAATAGTTTTGAACTTCGGCCCCGGCGAAATTCCCAGCTCGATCAAGTCTCCTCCGGTGACCAGCGGATCGGGGTTCAGTTCTTCCTTGGGAAGTAAAAGTTTGGCGCGCGCGAATTCAACGCTGGCCTCAACGTCCCCTCCAACCGCTTGCACAACATCCAACGCCACCGCAGCATCGGCGCGAATCAGCCATGGTTGCACCTCCGACCACTTTTTTCGGTGGCAATCGGAGAGAACAGCAATCGCGCTTACGATCCAGCCGATCGACTTGATCAGTTCATTCTTCAACTTCCAAGCGCTCTTTAATTGAGCCAATAAGCTGGCGGCTTTTTTAGGATCGCGCTGCCGATCGAGCGCCGGCCGCACCAAGAGCGCGATCACCGCCGCCACTTGATTTGAGTCGACGTTCGAAATCTGTAGGCGAGTCAATTCCGCCACGCGCCTTGGCTCACCGCCGGATTCTCCACTGAGTTCATTCGGCAAAATTTCTTCCCAAAGATTGGACTCCAACAGCAACCGATAGGCGGCGACGTAGTTTGGGTGGCCGAACATCCGGACCAGTTCGGCGCCGATGCGTTCGGGGCTGACGGCGTCGATTTCTGGCGCTCGTTTTTGTATCGCGGCCAATGTCTGAGCTTCGATCGAGAACTCATAGGTCGCCGCAAATCGTACTCCGCGCAGCATGCGTAGTTTGTCTTCTTCGATGCGTGCTTGAGCGTCGCCGATCGCTCGGATTTGTTTTCGTTTTAAATCCTCTTGGCCGCCAACGTAGTCAATCACCGAATCCGTTTGTGGATCAAAGAACATCCCGTTAATCGTAAAATCACGACGCTCCGCATCCTCGCGCGCGTCGGTGAATTCAACCGAATCGGGGCGGCGGCCGTCGCTGTATCCTCCATCGCGCCGAAACGTGGCGATCTCGATTGGCTGGACCGACCGAGGCCCCAGCACGGTGATGACGCCAAAGGATTCTCCGATGGCCAATGTCCTCTTATGACCGAAGAGCTCACGCACTTGATCGGGCGTGGCATTGGTGGCGACGTCATAGTCCTTGGGCGGCCTCCCCAATAATTGATCGCGCACACAGCCACCGGCAAACAGGGCCTTAAAACCGGCGGTCTGCAATTTCTTGGTGACATCGGTGGCAAATTCTCGATCGGTTTTCATGGGCAAATTGTAGTCTGGACCGGCGGCGAGGGGGATAGTCACCTTGCGCTGCGGCAGAGATGCTCAATTTACGCGACGCCAAAGGCGACGATGGGCCTCGACAATCTTCTTGCCCAAGCCCAAACTAATAGATCACGTGAGCCTCCGTTTGTTCACTCTGTTTTTCAACCATCACACCTATACCCAACTCAAGATGTCCCAAAATCCAGAGATCGAAATTTCTGTACAGGCCGTTTCTGACCTGCTCAACCAATCCGACGATGAGAATCAGAAGTGTCTTTTGATCGACTGTCGCGAACCCGGCGAATACGAGCATTGTCAGATTGCCGGATCGAAGTTGATTCCGATGAACGAGATTCCCGAGCGGCTATCGGAACTAGAATCGCACCGCGATGAAACTTTGATCGTTCACTGTCACCATGGCGGCCGCAGTCTGCGCGTGGTGGAGTACCTTCGGGCCAATGGGTTCCCAACAGCGCAGAACATGACCGGTGGAATAGATGTTTGGAGCCAACAGATTGACCAAGAGGTTCCTCGTTATTAAGCCGCAAGGCGTTAGGCCAATGGCACTTACTTTAGATGGGTGACGCGTCGAACACGAACCGTAGATTTGGCGCTTAGCCGAATCGCCCTTCCGTTTGGGTCAGGCTCAGAATCCAACCTACCCGAAGCAGGCCGCTTCGAAGTCAGGTTTGAGGTTCAAAAGTCGTTAAAGCGAGTACCATTGGGCGGTAGCCGCGGGTGCCCACCGAAAGAATAGAATGCCGGGAAAAGGCATGGCGAAAAAACCAGCGGCCAGCGCCCTGCCGCTCAGTTTGCAAGTCGGCGAGGCAAGTGAGAAACTTATCGGCAACGGCCACCGAGGCGGAATTTGCATCTTGAGTAAACGAGCGACAATGGTATAAACCGAGGGTCAATTTGTTAGCACTAGCGGCAAACAAACACATTTAGCGGATGTGGCGGAATTGGCAGACGCGCTGGCTTCAGGTGCCAGTGGGGGCAACCCCGTGGAGGTTCGAATCCTCTCATCCGCACTTTGATATTCTGTGCCCGCGTTGGCAACACTTACTCGATCGAAATCCGGGTCGAGAAACGGTGGGTTTCGCCTTTTCCAAGTGCCACCGCGCGATCGTTGGTGATTGCTCCCTCGATGCAGGCGAAGGCCAAGTAATCTTCGTTGGGAAGGTCGGTCAGCGCGGCTGCCTTTTCGGTCCACGGGTTCCAGATGACTGTCGATGGGCTCGCCTCTTTTTCGACCATGATCGTGCGCTTTTTCAACGGATCTTCCAGCCGCACCGCACCAGAACTGTCGTAGTATCGGTCCACCTCGCGATCGATACCAATCACTCCGTTCTGATGACCGACGGTAGGATCGCCAACGGTGTCCAAGTAGTCGGTCTCTTCCAAACCCTTGATTGTGATCTCCCGAACGTCGCCTACAGAAAAGTAGCTGTGCAGCGCCCCAGAAATCATCATCTCTTGATCGGCAAGATTGGTCGATTGGAGCGCGACCTCCAAAGATGTACCCATACTAATGGTCGCTACCACCGACCAATCAGCGCTGTCACAACGAAGTTTTGCGACGACTCCATCTTCGGTCACATCGGTTGATTCAAGGTCCCAAAATTGGTTCCGCACGAGACCATGCGACGGGAGGTCAGGGTTATTGGGGTGAGCATTGAACCACGGCCAGCAAATGGGAATTCCTCCACGGATTGCTTTGCCTTGCCGGTACACCGCATCGGGACTTAAGTAGAGAACCTCCTCGGCGCCCTCGGGGCACCATGACATAACATGCGCCCCGTGCAGCGCCACCCGGGCCGAACATTTTGGATGTTCGACCGTGAGAATGGGGTAGCCTGAAACGAGTTCTTCAAGTCGCGCGATGGAGTCATTTTTCATAATCCCGATTCTATGAAAACCTCAGCCATCGAACCACGGTAGATGTGCCCCGTTTGTCTGGACTCAAGATTTGGGTAGTGGACTTCGCCAGAAGTCCTTTCTACGACACCAGCCCGAAGGATTCTGGCAAATCCCACTACGGCCGACCCTAAAATTCAGCTCTGACCGACCGCCTGGCTATCTCTTCAATGGCTGGGTTTTACCACCATCTTCTGTTGAGCCACAATAGAATGTTGACAATCCCGGCGGCATGGAATTCCACTTTGGTCTTTCAGTTCGACCACGAAACCTCCAATTACCCCCAATGGCTCTCTGCAAAAGAACAATGAAAAACGCTGTGGACCCCACCATGATGTTTGCTTTCACCGTCGCCGTAGTAGCGGCGCTGGCCGTTTCGGCCGACGCGCAGAACTAACCCAACGAACCGTCGGTTCACTCGGGCCACATCTCAAGGGCTTGCGGCCTGCGGCTAACTGGTTCCGTCCCAACGCGGTGGTCGCGCGATGAGGCTGTGCCTACCAACAAAATTTATCTGCAGAGGATCCCATTCGATGACATCACCAACAAACGCATCTCCAGCAATCGCATCTCCAGCAATCGCATCTCCACAACGCAAAACCCGTCGGCGTTTCTTGGCCCAAGCCGCCGCCCTGACATCGGCCGCCGCATTGCCTTACACGTTCACCGCGCCGCGCAGTTTTGCCAGCGCGAAAAAAACGGGCTTGCGTTTTGCGCTGATCGGTGTGGGCGGTAACGGAACTCGGACGGCTCCCGTTGGCAAACAATGCGCTGACCTGGTCGCGCTGTGCGATGTCGACGCACGTCATCTTGAATTCGGTAACGGGTTGTTGTGTGATGGCAAGGCGGATCTGTACAGCGACTACCGCGCGATTTTGGCGCGCGAAGATATCGACGTTGTGCAGATCTCGACGCCCGACCATTGGCACACCAAAATCCTCATCGAGGCGATGTTGGCGGGTAAAGATGCCTATTGCGAAAAACCGCTCACGCTGACAATCGACGAAGGCAAATTAATCCGCAAGGTTCAACAGGAAACCGGCCGCGTTGTCCAAGTCGGCACTCAGCAGCGCAGTAGTTTCGACAAGTTCAACAAAGCTTTGGCCGTGATCGCCGACAATCGGATCGGCAAATTAAAAAAGGTCACCGTTGGAATTGATGCCGGTGGTTGGAGTCCGGAGATTCCCTTGGCAGATGTTCCTCAGGGATTGGATTGGGATTGCTGGTTGGGACCGACGCCCGAGATGCCGTTCCGTCATTCCGTGGATCCCAAGAAAGGGAAGAATGGCAAGAAACGATTTTACACTAATGGTCACACTCATTTTCGCTGGTGGTACGAACACTCCGGCGGCAAGCTGACCGATTGGGGGGCTCATCATATTGACATCGCGATGTTGGGAATCGAGGCGGCGGGGCAGAACAGTGATCCCGTTTCTGTTGGAGGAACGTCAAAACACGACGTCGATTTCAAAGATGGAATACCGCAGCAGGCCAATCGCTACAACACGGCGCGCCAGTTTGATTTGATGGTTGAGTTTGCCGATGGCGATGTCCAGATGAACATTCGGCACGACGTGGACAACGGAATTTTGTTTGAGGGCACAGGCGGACGCATTTTTGTCAATCGAGGTAAATTGGTCGGCAAGGCGATTGAGCAATTGGCGGTAAACCCTCTCCCAGAGGACGCGCTGGCAAAAATCTATCGAAGTATGCCGATGGTGGGTAACAATCGTGATGCTCATTGGACAAACTTTGTTCAAGCGATTGAAAACCGGACGCTGCCAATTTCCGATGTTCACTCGCATATGAAAATGCTAAACGTCTGTCACTTGGCCGGCATCAGTTGCCGTTTGGATCGCACCATCCAATGGGACCCGTCCACCGAGACAATCGTCGATGATGATCTGGCCAAAAGCATGATGGCGCGTCCGTACCGAAAAGGATACGAAATCGAAATGTAGTTTCGATGACGTTTTCATGCTCAATTTGTTCAACCCCACAAGACACGGAACACACGGAGAATTTTACGAGCGCAACTTCCGTGTGTTCCGTGTATTCCGTGGTTCTTTTATCCTTTTTCGTTCACCATACTTTATTGCAAAACCAACCAAGGCCGCCGACCGCCGCCCCTCAATAGGCAGGAGAACTGCAAAGAAAAAATCGTACGACGTGCAATTCGGGAGGTCGAGGCTCCGACCGAGACCTATTTGATTTCGTAGGTTTCAGGCGGAGCCTCAACCTCCCGGTTCACGCGCAATTCGACTTTGCCGTTCTCCTGCACCGAATAGGGTGATCCCTTGATCTGAATCAGAATAAGGGGTTAACTATAGCGTTTGTCCGTCGGTTCCCCTGCGGTCGCCCGCTCCCCTTATAGGCCTCGCTCGGAGGCAGTCTTTGATAACCTGATGCCCAAAGCGAAAACCCCTCGAAACCGCGTTTTGGCTGCCGCCTTTCTGATTCAGTCCGTCGTCATCGGGATGATGTTTGGCTACGGAGTGTTCTTCAAAGTCTTAGAAGATGAACTCGGCTGGTCGCGGACGCTTCTTTCTAGCGCGTCGTCATTGTCCATTCTTGTCATGGGTGTTTTCGCGATTGTTGCGGGACGGCTCAGCGATCGGTTCGGGCCGCGCTGGGTGCTGACGGCGACAGGAATCACGACCGGCGTCGGCTATTTTTTGATGTCGTCGATGACGGCCCCGTGGCAGTTGCTGTTGAACTATGGTTTGCTGGTCGGGCTGGGGTTCGCGACTCATGATGTGGTCACTCTTTCGACCGTTGCCAGTTGGTACCCGCGCCGGCGCGGATTGGTGACGGGGATCGTGAAAACAGGAAGCGGTTGCGGGCAAATCCTTGTTCCGCTGCTTGTGACGTGGTTGGTGGCAACAGGAGGTTGGAGAAACGCGTTCGCCGCACTGGGAGTAATGGCGGGCGTTCTGCTGATTGCTTTGGCGCAAGGGATGCAGCGCCAGACCGTTGCCGATTCCCAGAACTCTAACGAGGCGAAAGATCTCAACATCATCGAAGACGGATTGAGCTTCAAACAGGCCGCCAACGACAGGATACTGTGGACGTTCTGCGCGATTCAGTTCTGTTTTATTCCATCGCTGATGACAATCCCACTGCATATCGTTGCCCATGCGACGGACCTTGGTATGGCGCAGGAGTTGGCCGCAATTATCCTTTCCACCCTCGGAGCGGCCAGTATTCTCGGCCGTTTAATGGTGGGGCATTTGGTTGACCGTTTTGGCGCGCGGACGATCCTCTGCAGCTGTCTTGCGGCGTTGCTGACATCCTTGTTGATGCTTCGTTTTTTGGATGCACCGTTCTGGCTGTTTCCCGCGGCACTCATTTACGGGGTTGCCCACGGCGGATTGTTTACCGCAGTTTCACCATCGGTGGCGGAGTACTTTGGGATGAAATCACACGGTGCGATCTTTGGCACCATACTTTTCTTCGGCACGTTGAGCGGAACGGCAGGCCCGGTGATTGCGGGAATGTTGTTCGATCGTTTCCAGACTTACGATCTTGCGTTTACGATCCTAGCGGTACTTGCCACCACGGGCGTTTTACTGGCGTCGTCCTTGCCCTCAACATCGAATCGCCGCAGCAGAGCTTGATTGAGCGACCGCTTTCCAAGATTTCAACGACGGTTCAGTTCGAGCGACCTCTTACCCCGCTACCGGCGTGAACATCTCTGGATGGATCCAGGTGGTCGATGCAAAGGACGCGCACGGGGCAGTCTAAACCGATTGGTTTCGCTGTCTGCTTGCGTTGCACTTCGGCTTTCGTATTTGCCTTTTCTTTCGCCCCCGAAGTAAGAACTTCCCCCGGATAAACGTCTCTTAGTTATTCCTCCTCCCCCACACTAAGAAACGCCGGAATTACGAAATGTCGAAGCAAAAGTTCGAAGCGATTCGCGAAAGTCAAATCGGTTGCGGCCTATCGGACGAACAAATTCAGTTAGTCGCCGATGCAGTGGATTGGGTCGAGTACCAAAGTGGCGACGTCATTTTTCAACAGGACGATCCAGGCGATAGCATGCTGTTGGTTGCCGAAGGTCGTGTGAAAATTTCAGTTTTGCAAGACGATGGCACTCAGAAATTTGTCGACTATTTGAATGTGGGTGAGCATTTCGGCGAAATGGCGATCCTGACCGGCCAAGTCAGAGCCCTGACAATGGAAGCCGTCATTGATTTGCGATTGTTGGAGTTGAAGAGAGCTGATTTCCAGTTGCTATTGGAGAAAGTTCCTAGGCTCGCCGCCAACGTGAGCCGTGCCTTGGGGTACCGACTTCGGCGTGAAACAACCGGTCGCAGAATTCGAAATGTTTCTCGAGTGATCGGGATCGTCAACCCTGCAGGGCAATCGAGCGATCAGCAGATGTACCGACGCTTGGTCACCCAATTGGCTGGCGCGTTTGCCGCGCAACAGATTTCGATTCGAATCGTTACTGACAACGCCGACGCATTTTCCAATGGTGTGCCGTTTCCCATCTCCGAAATTCCTCGTAATATGAATCCGGAGGCTAAATCTACTTGGGTCCGCCAACGACTATCAGAAGACATTGGCCATAGCGGTCTAACATTAGTTTGCCTTTCAAACCCGCACTGGGAGTCTCAGTCGCTTAATCGAGTTCTCATTCAGAGCGAACAAGTGTTGTGGCTTGCGACGCCCCAGAGCGAGATCGAATCTCGAGCGAAATTGGAGGCGTTGCTTCGGTCAGAATCGCAATTGACGGCCCGCACTCACTGGGGCTGGTTGTTGCCAGAGGATTTCAAACCAGAGAACATTCCACCGTCACCAACCCAACTGTCTCAACCAGATTTCAAGATCATGATGGGCCAGTCAGGCAGCCCCTCACGATTGGAACGAATGAGCATTTCTCGGTTGGTGAGGTTCTTTCGCAAAACGCGTCTTGGTCTGGCCCTTGGCGGTGGTGCGGCGCGTGGGCTTGCACATCTGGGTGTGTTAAAGGCATTTGAGAATGAAGGCATCTTTTTTGATGTGATCGCGGGGACCAGCGCCGGTGCGCTGATGGCCGTGCCGTACGCCTACGGTGTCTCCCCAGATGAATGCACCGAAGCATTTAGAGATGATTTGACGCCCGGTTGGTTCTTTCGCCAGCTTCCCAAAGGGAATCAATGGTACATGTTGTATCAGTTTCGAATGAAAAAATGGGACGCGCTTCTGCGCAGCCGCGTTGCTGACGTGAAACTTGAGCAGTTACTTACTCCGGTAAGCACCGTGGCGGCAGATTTGATCACCGGACGTCAGGTGGTACGCGATCGCGGCGACGCAACGCACGCGATTCTCGAAAGCATCAACCTTCCCAGTATCTCCAAACCCATTATGCGTGACGGCATGGCACTGGTTGACGGAGGTATTATCAATAACATTCCATCAGATGTTCTTCCCGAACGCGGAGCTGATCTGGTTGTTGGCGTAGACATCGCGAATCAGCTGGCGCTTCAGTTTGGCAAAAACACGCCGGGGATGAACGTGGAACAAATGAGGGTCCCGGGCCAGCTGAACACGGTCATGCGGTCTACCGAAGTCCAGTCCCACCAAATCACGGCGCTGCGTACAAAGACGGTTGACCAGATGATTTCGGTTGACACTTCCATGTTCGATTTTGCTGATTTCTCAAGTGCCCGTGAAATGTCGGCCGTTGGCGAAGAGGCCGCCGGCATGGTGATGGAGCAATTCAAAACGATGATAAAGCAAAAATCCGAACCTCAGTTGTTGCAAGGACAACGTTTCGTCTGCAATCATTAAGGATAACAACGATCTGCATCGCAAGTCGCCGCGCCGCATTTTATGGGCTCCGGCGGTTCCCAATCGAATGAGGATTTATCTTCCCAGTGGTTTGGCGACGCCGCCTGTGATGGGGGTCGGTTCGTTTTCATCGGGCGTGATGCCAAGCACAAGATCGAAGTCAACCATTAATTCGTTGAGTTTCGAACTCGGTAACGGCCGGTATTGGGCGGTGATCGCGGCGCGGCTTTGTTCGTCTTTGAACCGCCGAAAAAGCCCGTCCCTTTCGTTCGATTTGTTTCCGCGGGTCAGCATTTGTGTGGTCAGCACTCGGTGGCCGTTCATTGACACCGCGAAGTGAATATGAGGTGTTCGGCCAGGGTAAGAAACCGGCTTGACCGTCCGGAAATAGTATTCGCCGTTGCGGTTTGTCAAAAACCGGCCGTAGCCCTGGAAGTTTGTGTCGCGCTGCTGCGCGTCTGCGGATTGGCTGTGCAGGTAAACTCCCTTGCTGTCGACCTGCCAAATTTCAACGAACGCGTTTCTTACAGGACTGCCTGCGGTGGTCAGCACGCGGCCACTTAAATGAGTGACCTCGCCAACGGCGGGCGTGATCGAATCATTTAGGATCAGCAGATCGTTATCGGTGTCCAGCGGAAGTTTGTCTGGGTAGAAGGGGCCTTCTGCCATCTTTGGCGTTTTAAAAAGCGCTTCGGCGAATTCGCCGGGCTTGTCCGCCCTTACGTAATTCATCCACCCAGCACACCCCGTCGCCACTGCACCGCCGGCCATCGATAGGGTGAGAAACTTTCGCCGTGAAAGAATAAGTTGGGAAGCGCGGTCATGGGTAGCGCGGTCTTGGGTAGACTTGGGATCGTTCATAATAGCCTGCCAATTGGGAGCGCCGAGGATACTTCGTCGGGACAAAACCTGCACTTCGCATTCTACACCAGGAGAACTGCAAAGTCTATTTTCGCGTGAACCGGGAGATTGAGGCTGGGCCTGAAACCTACAAAGTCAAATAGGTCTCGGGCGGAGCCTCGACCTCCCGTATTGCACATCGCACGAAAATTTTGACTTTGCAGTTCTCCTGCATTCTACACGATTTCTTTGGCCAACGCGGACGGTTCTGATCGGTCTACAGGACTTCGTAGGCGGCACCTTTTTTCAGCGTATCACGTTTATCCCAAACTTCGCCGCCGGGGAACGTATGCTTCTCAAGAAACTCGGGCAAGAATTCCAGTCCCCATCCCGGTGCCGTCGGTGTGACGTAAGACCCTTCCTTGACCTCGACCGGGTGCTCGACGGCTTCCTGCAGGAAGTCGATGTATTCAATCAACTGCGTATCGGAGTGACCCGCGACAGCGATCTGGTCCCACATCCCGTAGTGCTGGATCATGTTGCACAGCGCGATGCCACCGCCATGAGGGCAAACGGGAATGTCGTATTTTGCGGCCATCAAAATGATCGCCATCACGTCATTAACGCCCGCCACGCGCACCGCATCAATCTGGCAATAACCGATCGCTCCGCTTTTCAACAACTGCTTAAAAATCACCGGAGAAGCCGCCTGTTCACCGCACGCAAAACGGAAACTGGTGTCGGAAAACGTTTGCGACAAATCCAAGTAGCCCAACACGTCATCTCGCGCGATCGGTTCTTCCACCCATTTTAAATTATAAGGACGGTACTCGGCGATGTGCTTCTTGGCTTCGTCAACGCCCCAGAACTGATTCGCGTCGACCATTAAATTCAGCTCATCGCCGATCGCGTCTCGCATGAATTTGATGCGGCGGACGTCATCGGTAGGGTCGCGTCCAACCTTCAACTTAAACGAATCAAAACCTTCCTGTTCCAGTTTGCGAATCGTCCCCAGAATCTCTTCGTCGCTCAGCCCCAACCAACCGGCGGTGCAATACGCCTTGGGTCCGATCGGCGTCATCTCGGCCTCACGTTTGGCGACGTTGGGCCGGCGACCTTTTAGAATTTCGATCGCTTCGTCGCGCGTGAGTGCGTCGCTGATGTTTCGCCAGTCGATACAATCGGCGACGAACTCGGGTTCGAGATCCACCAACAATTTCCACAACGGCTTCTCTTGGGATTTGGCCCAGAGATCCCACATGGCATTGATGACCGCACCGGCGGCCATGCGAAACACGCCATCATGCAGCCACCGCAATTGATGGTGGTCAATCAACCGTCGATACAGCCGGATCGGCGAATCGGCGAACTCCTCCAACGTCGATCCATTGATCAACTGACAAAGATCTTCGATGCCGTGGCAGATCCAATCGGTGCCCGCGCCGACAGTAAACACAACCGAAACACCACGCAGCCCCGCATCGGTTTCTAAATGCAGGACCGCTGACGAATAATCCGGTTCTTTGTGGAACGGGTCAGACCCGAGCATATTGTCCGACGTTGGCACACGCAGGTCGATGACATTGAAAGAGGTGATTCGGGTTGCAGGTTTTGACATCGTCATTGGTTCGGGGATTTTAGTTCTGTGACTTTTTTTAAAAGAAGAAACGGGCGAGTCCCAAAGCCTACTTTTCTTTGACGGCCGTTTGTTTCTGAACGCCCAACCCTTCAATACCTAATTCGATCACGTCGCCATGGTTTAGATACTGCGGCGGATCCATGCCAAATCCAACACCGGCCGGCGTCCCCGTGGAAATCACATCGCCAGGCAACAGCGTCATGAATTCGGAGATGTAACTGACCACCGTGGCGATGTCGAAAATGAAATCGTCCGTGTTGGAATCTTGGATCGTTTCGCCGTTTCGCTTGAGCCACAAATGCAGATTGTTGGGGTTGGCGATTTCGTCAGTCGTCGCCATGTAGGGTCCGAACGGAGCGTAAGTGTCGGCCGATTTGCCTTTGCACCACTGACCCTCTTTTTCGATCTGCCAGGCTCTCTCTGAGTAATCATTGTGGACGCCATAACCGGCGACGTAATCCAATGCGTTTTCTTTGGAAACGTATTTGGCCTTCTTCCCGATCACGACGGCCAGTTCCACTTCCCAGTCGGATTTTTCGGAATTCTTCGGGATGACCATATCATCAAAAGGAGCCGCCCAAGCGGAGGTGGCTTTGAAGAATAAGACCGGTTCGCTAGGAGCCTTCATGCCCGATTCGGCCGCATGTTTGGCGTAATTCAAACCGACGCAAACAATTTTTGACGGTCGCGCGATCGCAGGAGCCAATCGTACGTCATCCATTTTGACCGTCGGTAGATCTGATTGCTTTTCTTCTAAGAACGTCGCCAACCGCGCCAAGCCATCGCTTTCAAAAAACGCTTCGTTGAAATCTTCGCCGAAGGATGAACAGTCGACGATGGTGGTTTCATCAGAGAAAACGGCGGGCTTAATAGTGTCGTGGTCGTAGTATCGAGTGAGTTTCATCTGAATTTACTTGTTAGATTTGAGTTGTCAATTTTGAGTTGCCGATTTTGAATTTTGAGAATCAGCAGTCTATCGCAGCAGCGTGAATCCGCCGTCGATATCATACGCGCTGCCGGTAATGAATTGTGATTTGTCCGAGCACAAAAACGCGGCCAGTTCAGCGATCTCCTCGGGCTTGCCCATCCGTCCAATCGGTTGAGCCGCGGAAAGCTTGGCCTCCATCGCGGGTCTTTCTTCGGCGCTAAAATTATCGGCCAAGTATCCATCAACAAACGGCGTCCGCACGCGCGCCGGGCAAATGCAGTTGGCGCGAATACCCTTGTCAATGTAGTCACGTGCCACCGACAGCGTCATCGTCAGGACGGCTCCCTTGGACATCGAATAGGCGAACCGGTCGGCGATACCAATTTTACTGGCGATAGAAGCCAGGTTGAGAATCGCACCGCCTCCCGACGCCACCATTTTCGGGACGGCAAAGTACAAGCAGTTGTAAACGCCTTTGACATTGATCGCATAGATCCGATCGAGTTCCTCTGGCGGGCAGGCTTCTAGGTTTCCGATCGAGGCGACCCCGGCGTTGTTGACCAACACGTTGACCTGATCGAGTTGATCAAAAGCGGCCTTCACCGACTCGGTCGAACCAACGTCAGTTTTGATATGCTGTGCGGTGCCTCCGGCTGCGGTGATCATATCGACGGTTTCATTGCCGTTGTCGTCGCTGAACTCTAACAGGACAGCGTGAAATCCGTCGGCCGCTAATTTCAGCGCGATCGCTTGGCCGATTCCTGAGCCGCCTCCGGTAATAACTGCCGTTTGCATTTAGTTGCCTACGTTTGTTCGATTTCAAATTGCGAATTAAAAAGCTTAACAGGCTGCGAACGATGTCGAAAGCAAAAAGTCGGGGCTTCCGGCCGAGATCCTCATTGATTTTCTCAAACCCCCTTCCACTGTTTCTGGGGTCGTTTGATAATGTTCCGATAGAAAGAAGCGGGCGATATGCGAGTGGGCATCCAGATCTTAGACGAGGCAGAATTTAGAACGATCCTTGACGATGGTTTCGATCGGCTCGGCTTCCAATTGGCCAATTCTGACGTGGATGAACAATTGTATCTGACCCACTACTGTCATCTGACGCCGCGCGGTCGCGGCACCGCTTACCTGCTGAAGTTCACCAAACCTCCCGGCGGAGAATGGGACACGGCAACGTTATTAAACGCGGCCACAAACGAAGCCTTGGCCAGTTGCTGTTGGGAGGCCAAGTCCGTCGACCACTATCATCAATGGGCTGATCGCATTATCGAAATGTGCGCCGATTTATAGCCAGTAGTAAAAGTGGCCCACATCCATCTCACAGGCCAACGGCACTCACGTTAAAAAATAAAGCCACGCCAAAATTCCAGCGGCACGGCGCAAGCCGTCCAGCAACTAAAAACCAAGCAATACCAAAATTCCAGCGGTACGGCGCAAGCCGTCCGGTAACGCGGCGACACCCCAGGACTTACACCCTCGAGCTAACGATTCGGGGAAGGTTGGATGAAGTCATGAGCTTAAAAAGGTGGTCTACATAGGTTGCTTCGTCATCGTACATGAATAACACGTGCAGGTCTGTGAACTTATCCTTTGACACATCTTCTTCACTGGAATTGATCGCAGAGTATGGTGTCGGAGACAAGATGAACGAATTTAAATGGACGTCAGGATCATTGAATCGTTCTTTTTCAATCACTTTAATCTTTTTGGAAAACTGAACCTTTGCATCAGTAAAGATTCTTGAACGTAAAAGCCCATGAGGGTCAACGAAAGTGATGTATTGCTGATCGCCGATGAATAGCCAAAGAATAAAGTCGGGATAGAACCCGCCCTCTTCGAAGAAGCTGATGCCACGGCCTCTGCTCTGGTTCCTCAAGACATACAGTTCTTTGTCCGCCAGGTAACCATCTTCCTCTTTGACACACCACACTTTTAAATCATCGAGAAACTGACTTTCGTTCTTGTTCAGGGTGGTTGGCTTCACCGAGATCTGAAGACCTCCACGGCCTTTGAAGATCAGCGGCTGATATAGATGACGATCAAAGTTGAATATTTTTAGGTCACTAGCCTCATACTCGGCCAGTTTGCCGCCCGCTAACTTCTTTTCGATGTTCTTCAGATCTTTGATCAGCTGATCTTCGCTTTTATCAACAGCTGCAAGATACTCAATGCGAAGGTTTTGGAGGAACTGTTTATTGTGACGATCCTCTGGATCATCAAGCACCTGCTGAATGGTTCTGTACTCTTGGTACGGCGCTTCAAATTTGTCTCGTTGAAAGTTGTAGAACTTCTGGCAATACTTCTTGAGGAGATCTGTTGCGATCTCTGCCCACAGCTCCACTCGTGAGAAACTTGTAAATTCAAGCATGTGTTCAGGAATGAAGAGGTCGTACCAATCATTTTGGGTTAGCAATTCCTGAATTGACTCAACGGAAATCTCTAGGTTGTACATCGCGTTCTGTTTTTTAAACGCGAGAATGTCAAAGTAGATCTTCCGGTAGTCGAGGAAACTGCGGTGAATGGGTTTAAGGTGGGTGCAGTTGAGTTTCTCTTCACCTTCAGAATGCAAACGATAGCGACTCGAACGGCTGTCCAAGCGACCATACCAATCCGATGAAACCTTGGTGCGAATCTTTTCTTCTCTGGCAAAGACAGGTCTCTCTTCTTCCTTAAAGTTCGGCATCGTCTTTTTGGGAAGGATGATTTTCAAATCTGTACGAGCTAGATTCTCAATCGTGGGTAAAACGATTTTGATAGTCTTCTTAGAAGAGGTCACGTCTTCTTCTTCGATGTATTTATCAAATTCATCCATGTAGTCGGCTTTGATACCAAAAATGTTCAAGGTCTCCATTTCCCCGACATGATCAGGGTGATCGACTTCCGTTAGTTCACTGCTGCGTTTCAAGCAGAAATCCAACCCCTTCAATCGCACACCCCGCCCAAACAATTGAATGATCTGAGAGCCTTCGTTCCTGCCGATGTTAATCAGCCCCATGCAACTAACCCGCCAGCAGCTCCACCCTTCGGTGAACTTTTTCGCGCCGATCAATACGCGGACTTTACTGCCGGGTTTCTTAATGTTGTCGAACAGCGAATCGGAGAAGGAGTGTTCTTGGCAAACGATGGCTTCATCTTCAGTTTCACTAATCAAATCCCACAGCTTCTTGCCTTCACCAACATTAATCACTCCGAAGTACTCGCCTCCTTCACCAATCCGAAGCCCAAGTTCTCCATTACTCCCCTTGAGATGGACTGCCTGAAGCAAACCCTTGCCGCTGGCACGAAAAACGATCTCCAGCAAGTCGTCGAATAGTTTCTGGGCAGATCCCTCGTTGGTAATCGGGAACAGATCACGACAATACTTAAATGCGTCACGAAAAACCAATCCTTCTTCATCCTTCAGTTCGTCTTGGTTTTTGAGCAACAGGTCAATCCTTCTGACAGTGTTACTTTCATCACTGATAAATTCAGCGAAAAATCGAATGGCAGTAACGACATCTGTATCCTCTTGCTTTTGACGCCTCCCGGTCACGCTACCACCGACAAAAACCATCAATGGATCATCAAGCAAATACGAAGCGTATTTCCCCTGTTTGTCAGCGTAGAGCTTGCACTGTTGGTAAAAACGAAGCAAACAAGCAGTCAAGTACAGCTTCTGAATCTCATCTCCAGCTGTTTCGTTCTCATGGCTGTAGTTGAGAATATTAAAGTCTTTACCGTATCCATCGGCGTAGAAATACTTGTATGAGTAGTCGATTAACACACTCTTAGCGTACATCTGACCAATCAGTCTCTGTTTCGAAGAGGCCAAAGCGTTTACTGTTTGTCCAAACGTAGCTGAATACTCCAGCGAGAACCCTTCACTACAAAGCTGTTGCCGTTTTTTGAACCATTTATCACCACCAAGGCCACGGTGTCCCTCGTCTACCAACACAATGTTGTTCTTGCCGAACTCACTAACGGCAACCGTAGTAACACCTGACTTTTCTTCCAGTTTGGTGATCTCAATGACTTCTACACCGATGTCACCGTACGACATGGCCATTTGAGGCTGGTCCTTTTCGTAGCGATCAGCTTTGAATCCGTCTGACATCTTGAACTCTTCGATATGCTGCGCACTCAGCCCCTCATTTGGGGTAATCAAGATGTACTTGTTAAAGCGCTTTCGTAAGTTCCGCTGTTTCAGATAGTGTTCCAGCTGCAAGATGTTGCAGTGCATGATCAGCGTCTTACCGCCGCCAGTTGCGATCCAAAAAGCAAGCTTGGTGAGATCAGCCTCAGTGAACTCTTCAATTTGATCTGCAGCTGCACCACGTCCTGTGAAACGAGCATTGAATGATTCACGAAACTCATTGATTTCATCTAGAAGCCCATGACTCCCCTGCTGGCGATCATGGCTCCACCTGTCCAGATAGTGTTCACTAAAGAGCAAACCGATGTACTGGAAGTAAAGCGGGAACAGTTCTCGATGTTCAACCAACTGTCGCCGCTTCACAACCTTACGCCAATGGTCAAAGATGTTACGGTCGTACTGAATCAGCAGATCGTCGGTGACACTTCGTTTGTCTGGCAGTGAAATTTCTAGTCGCCGGCGAAAGTAGAATACGTTCTGTTCATCCCAGCCAACTTTTTGGTCACGTAGGATTCCTGAAAGCTCCTTCATCCCGCTCTGAGAATTCGCAAACCCGAATTGGGAAAGCATCCACTCAGCGAGAATTAATCTTTTATCAAGTTTTGCTGGCATAGCTTTATGTGTTCCTCGGGCGACAATCATGTCGAGAAAATGCCTGTACTCTTCGGTTTGACATGCCCAAAAAGTAGACTTTTGAGTTATAGGATTTCATAGGAAATCTGGAAAAAGCCGGCAAAAACAGGCTTCCTGATATAGCTCCAGAACCAATCGGATGTATTTCTGTCTTATAGGAGTTCATAGAAACCTATTGATTTTCAAGGCTGAACAGCCGATACTGCATGAATAACCCTGTCGCTCTCGAAGGCTCAAGTTCCACTTGGGGCACGCCGTAAGGCATAGTGAGTACGGGGTTATTTTATGCGCTGATCGGTTATGGTTTGAACTTGCTCTCATCTCTTTGGTGATTCTTCGGAATCATCTTCCAGTGCCTGTATCGGTGACGCCAAAAGTTTTCCCTGCTGCCCTTTTTACCGGTAGATTCACCGACGTTGAAGTTGGGATAGATCTCCCGAATTCTCTTCAGGATGTGTTTATAAAGTTTTTCTTTGGCGACCGTCTTCTTGCCTCGCCTGCGTTTCCCTTCAGGAATCATTTTGTGCTTGTTATTCAGTCGAAACGACATCGACCCAAGTACGATATCGAGGCACTGGAGCAAAACGTGGTCATGTGAACTCACCTCCGCAATCTGCTGGGCATCGAAATGCACATCAGCCTGACGCATGTTTGGGTTGCTTTGTAAGCCAACAACATACGATTT
Organism: uncultured Pirellulaceae bacterium; assembly: GCA_964408465.1. Lineage (GTDB taxonomy): Bacteria > Planctomycetota > Planctomycetia > Pirellulales > Pirellulaceae > Mariniblastus. The sequence goes on along the minus strand of CAYOZV010000053.1, from coordinate 598 downwards.
GAATTGAGCTGTTTCTTCATTGTTGGTTGGCATCTGGTCGATGTTCAGCCGGACTCGTTTGGGGCCATCGTGTTCACAGTGACTGAATTGTAAGCCAAAGCTGTGCTTGATAAACTGATAATAGAGTCGCTGGTACTCCGTTTGCAGTTGCTCATTGGACAATCCGGTTGGGACATAACTGTTGTTGGTGAACATGATTCGGACCTTAGCCTGATCGGCGGCGATCAGTTCGAAAAAGACGTCGATCATAGCGATGTACTTGTCGAGGTAGTTAGCTGTAACCTTTGTCCACTTGATCTCACCGTGAAGGTTTTGTTCAGCTTTGGCCGCCTCCAATCGCTCAATGGCAAATGACAAGTCAGTTGATCGAACGAGGACTCCGCCATAGAAGTTCGAGAAATAGTCTCCTTCTTTATCGGACTCGTCAGTGTATATAACAAATTCCATGTTCTGAAATCCTAAACGTCTTCCACGTCGAACATGAGGTCGTGGAACACCTGTTCTGTGAGCAGGATCTTTTTGTGGGGGTCATTGAGTGTAGTGTCGCCGTTGATATAGATCGCCGCGTACTCTGTGTCAGCGGTGTTGATACGAAGTG
>CAYOZV010000052.1:0-26236 GCA_964408465.1 uncultured Pirellulaceae bacterium | reverse complement strand
AGGCTTTTTCCTTAGGTATGAAATTTCGAATTTATAATTTCAAATTTCGAAACGCTCAAATCCAAAATTTAGAAATTAGAAATCAGAAATTTGAAATTTTGACCTCGCAAAATCCCTCACTCCCTATTCCGCGCTAACAAATGACATCGGCCCCAACAACACAAACTTCAACGCAAATCATCGAAAGGAAGATCGCTGGCTTACGTCGAAAACTCACCGGCTGGCTGACCGTGCACGGACTCGGCCGCTGGTTGCTGATCGTTTGCGGATTGATCATCGCCGACATCTTCATCGACCGAATGTTCGAGATGGATTTTGCTCAACGAGCAATCATGTTGGTGGTGATGGCGACCGTCGCGATTTATTTCTTCTTCACCAAGGTCATCAAACCGCTACTGACACGCATGTCCGATGACGCTCTGATCTACCAAGTGGAACAGAAACACGAAGGGACTCAGGAAAAAATTCTCGCCTCGCTGCAATTGGCTCGTCAGTCAGATCTGGCCACCACCGGAGCTTCTCAACAATTAGTTGATGCAACGATTGAATCCGGCATCACCAAAGCTCAATCCATCGACTTCAGTCAAACGCTCAACCATAAAGAACACACCAAAGACCTTGGCTTGCTGGGCGGCGGCGTATTTTTATTGGCCACTTTGGCGATTGGAATCTTCCTCAGCCAATTTTTCGGAACTTGGTTCAGCCGCAATGTCATGTTGACCCAACGCCAATGGCCGCAGCCGACGTACTTGGTGATTCAAGGTGCCGAGGACGGGAGAATGTTGCTGCCACTTGGTTCCAAACATAAACAGATCGTCACCATCACCGAGGACTCCACGGTCACCGACGTGGAGGTCGACCTCGAAGTCGAAGGGGCCAGCGGCAACCGCACCATCTATCCCATGAGCCGCACGGGAAAACTTGACGGGCGACAGCGCGTATTCGAAATCAACGTCACCAACGAATTCCGCTTTCGTGCCAGATCAGCCAACGGCGTGACAACCGATTGGGTCGACGTTGACTACGTACAACCGCCGGCAGTCGTTGATTTGAAGCTGAATGTCACGCTGCCTCCGTACACGGGCCTGGCTGCCGTGCCGCTCTCTGGTAACGGCCCCCACGGCGTGCTGCAAGGAAGCACACTCTCCATTGCCGCGACCACGAACAAACCCCTAAAAGCGGCCAGCCTGGTTGCCGGCGGAATCAAAACGGCGATTCCGATTTCCGGATCAAGCAAACAGGCTTTCGAAATAACCATCCCCGAATCTGGCAGCACAAACGAACTTTCCGGTGGCGACTATGAACTAAAACTGACGGACGAAAGTGGGCTGGGAAATCTGCGTCGCTCAAAGTTCGCAATCACAATCAAAGAGGATAGCCCACCGAAACTTAGGGCCGATTTGTTGGGTATCAGTGGTTTGGTGACACCGCGCGCGATCATCCCCGTTTCGTTCCAGGCGGTCGATGACTATGGGCTGAATCAAATGTTTTTTGATTGTCGTTGGAAAATGGGTGAACAAGCAACCGAAACGGTCAAGCAAATCAATTTCGATGGACTGCCAGAGCAGCGCCCCGCCGTCGCCGCCAAAGACGTCGGTGTGCTTTCATTGGAGACGCTGCAGTTGCAACCAGGAATGAACTTGCGGATGAAGGTCAGCGCCGAAGACACGCGTCCGCAAACGCCCGGCGTCAGTTCATCGCAAGAGTTTCTTCTGCGAGTGGTGTCTGAGGAGGAACTGCGGGCGGACCTCCTACGGAGAGAGATCGAACAGCGGAAAGCGTTCGAGCAAATCTACCAGGCACAGATGGAATTGACCGCTGAAATCGAAGCAGTCGCCGCGAGCGTTCCCCAACCCGACATCGGAGTTGATCAATTCCATAGCCAGCGCGAATCAAAAATGATCTCAATGATCCGAGACCAAAAGGGCGTGGGAACTTCGATCGACCGGATCGCCAACAGATTCGAAGAGTTTTTAGTGGAAGTAAAGAACAACCGTTTGGACGAAGCCGAAAACGAACTAATGCCATCGCAACGGATCGAAAAACGCTTCGACGAAAAAATCATTCGCCCGATCCGGAGCTTGGATCAGGACTTAATCTCCGTCGCAACGCGGTCGATGGATAACTGCCGCCGTGTAGAAGCGGATCAAAATGAATTGGACGTTGCGGTCAACCAAACGATTGTCCTTCAACAACAGGTGCTGGAGGCGATGAAGAAGATCCTTGACGCGATGAATAATTCGGAAACCTTCCAAGAGATTCTCAACGAAATGCTGGAGGTCAAACGCACGACCGACAGCATCGGTGCGGGGATCAACAAAATCAAATCGGACCAAACGATCACCGACGAAACCGAAGCCCAAGGTATTTTCGATGAATAAAACAATCATGTTTCCATTGGCCAAACGGACGAAAACGCCGTGGCAACAAATGCGGGCTTGCCAACGATCGCTGCAAATGGGCTTCTTTTTCCTTGCCGCGGCCATCGTGTCGTGGTCGACGGCCATCGCGCAGGATTCAGCAACCCAACAACGCACCGAACTGGGCGTCCGCCAGAAATTGGTACAGCGAAAAATGGTGGAACTGGAAGCCAAGTTCACCATCGTCGCCGATCGCATTCGAGAGAAGGACGCCAAACGCGCGGACCTCTTGATCAAAACCTATCAACAGTCCAAAGAACTTTCGCTGACCAAGAAAATGGACGACGTCAGCGCCCTGCTGAACCAACAGAAGTACGACCAAGCCGATAAAGAGCTAAATGAAGTCGTTGAGATTCTCGGCTCACTGATTCGAATGTTGACCAACGAGAAAGAAAAAACGGTTTCTGCCAAAGAAGAAATCGCAATGCTCGAACAGTTCAAAAAGAACGTTCAGCAACAACTTCAAACGCAGCGCCAGCAGACACGCGCCACCGAACAAGCCGCAAATAAGGAAAAAGCGGCTGAACAGGTCGGCGCGCAAATCAAAGCGCTTAACAAGTTGATCCAATCGCAAAAGCAAATTATCAGAGAGACTGGCGAAAACAAAACCGCGAACTTAAAAAAGCTTGATCGAATCGCGGACAAGCAATTCGAATTGCGCAAAAAAACCGAACAGCTTAAAAAGAATATTACTGGCCAGCAAAAGAATTTAAACGCTGACGGTTCTTTCAAACCGCAGCCTCAAAAAGATAAGCCAGGCGACGGAGAGCCCAATGGCAGTAAGCCTGAGAAATCGGCTGGCAGCAAACCGAGCGATCAAGAGAAGCCCGAACAAGGCAAACCGTCCAATGAAGCAGGAGAAGGTAAAGCGGGAAAGTCCTCCCAAGGAAAACCGTCGGAGGGAATGCCGTCTGAAGGGGAACCGTTTGATGGGAAACCGTCTGAGAGTAAGCCGGCCGGTTCTGAGAAATCTAACAGCAGTCCCCCCCAACCGCCTCAACCTGGCCAAAAATCGCTCGAGGACTCTGCCAAAAGCCAGCAGCGTGCCGAAGAGAAACTTGGCAGTGGCAAACCTGCCGATGCGAAACGACAACAGGAAAAATCCTTAGAGCAACTTGAAAAGGCGCTTTCCGAATTGGAGAAAGAGAAGCGCCGCATCGAATCGTTGCCGCCTGAAATTCTGGAGCAGCTGGCCAAAGAACAACGCCGCAACCGCGATAAGACCATGGACATCGTCAAAGCAATGGAGAAGGCCCCCCAAGCAAAACCGCCGGAGGAGGAGGGTGGCGGCGAAGGCCAACCGCCCAAGCAACCCGGCCAAGAACAAATGCAGCAGGCCGGCGACGCTCAGCAGAAAGCCGCCGACAACATGCAGCAAAACGATTCTGACCAGGCTCAGCAGGACCAGAAGCAAGCTGAAGAGAACATGGAAAAGGCGTTGGAGGAAATCGAGGATCGACTGTCCCAACTGCGTGAGGAGACCAACGAAGAGAAACTCGCGCGTTTGGAGGCGCGGTTCCGTGAAATGCTTGACCGCCAAAACATCGCCAGCGTGATGACAATCGAGATCGAGGACAAACGATCCAATCTTGGCCAAGTTCGATTGCGCGACGAATTGTTGATCCTGCGACTGGCAACGGAGGAACTTGAGATCCGAGAGCTCGGCCAACAGGCCTACGACCTATTGCTCGAAGATGGCACCAGCATCGTGTTCCCAGAAGTCGTCCAAGACCTCCGCAGCGATCTGGCATCGGCGGCCGATTTATTGCAGGCTCAGAAAACGGATCAGCTAACACAGCTGACGCAAAAAGAAATCGAAACGACCATCGTTGATCTACTGGACGCCCTCAAGCAGGCAAAACAGGAGAAAAAGGGCGGCGGTGGTGGAGGAGGTGGTGGCGGTGGCAAACAACCGTTGCTTAAGAAATCGGCCGAACTTAAAATATTAAGGATGCGTCAACGCCGTCTGAATCGACGCACCAAAAAGTTAGAGATCATGCGAGAGCAACCCGCGATGGTGGAGGCGGTTGAAAAAGAGATCGTTGATGCCGCCGCGATGCAAAAGAAAATTCTGGAAATGACTGACAACATTTTGAAAAAACAATAAATAGGATTCGTACGATGACTCGCCAAACAAATGCTGCGACTAACGATTCGGCTGCCTATCAACAGCGCGCTGCGAAAATTGCTGCGACGCTGTTGGTAACGTTAGTGGCGATGATCCTGATCGCGCTCTCAGCGGCAAAAGCGTTTTCGGCCCATCCCAATCCGGGCGCCGACGCGGAGCTGATGGAGTCATTTCTATCGCATGTTGATGCGCTTGCGTCGATCGCCGACAGACGCGCGGAGGTCAAAGACGTCATCGCTCAGTACGACGACAGCATCACCGACGCGGTCACCGAAGGTCTGATTCAAATCTATCCTAACTACGCCGCGGCGGTAGAATCCTCCGACGCTCAGGAGGTCGACCAAGCGGTCAGATTGTTAACGCCGCTGACCGACGCAGACGATAAATTCTTGGCCGCCGACGCCACGTTCTTTTTAGCTCGCACATTAATGAACAGCGAACAATACGAAAAAGCGATTGGCCACTTGGATAAATTGTCGGGCGATTTAGCCAAATTTTCGGCCCATCGAGGCGCGGCGCTTTACTTCACGGGATTGGCTCAAACGGGACTATTGAAAAAAGATGATGCCCAGAAGTCATTTATGCGGTTCCTCAAAGAGAGCCCCGATTCGCCGGAGCGGATGCTGGTTAGTGCGTGGAGGCAGCTTCAGCAACTGCAGGCCGTCGAAGATGGAAAACTGGAAGACATTTACCGCCGCATGGATTATTCGCGCCGGCGACTGCAACTGGCCAAGACTGACCAGTCGACTCAGCAACAACAAGACAAAATCGTCGACATGCTGAATAAACTGATCAAGGAGGAAGAAAAAAAAGAGGCCTCCAGCAGTGCCAGTAGTTCGAAGAAACCAAAACCAAAGGATCAGGGCCAGAAAGATAAACAGGCACAAAAACCAAAATCGCCTAAACCGTCTAAAAGCCAACAGGGCGGTAGCAGCAGTAACCCCAATGGCCAAGCGGTGGTTAAAACGTACGACGATTCGCCCGCCAGTCCTTGGAGCCGTCTGCGTGATCGCAGCCGCGATCCCGCGAACAATGCGGTGAAGGAAAAATTGCCGGCCCGTTACCGTGACATTGTCGAACGCTACATGGAAGCCGCCAACGGGGAAAAAAAATGAGCCGCTGAGCTTTAGGCTCTGTGGAACTTGCTTTGAAAAAATGTGGTTACCTTCCAATCGTAGATGAAACTACTTGCGATCGGCGCTTCGCTCTGTCGTTGCCAACACTCCTCCTTCGAAACGCTATGTCAAACGTCTTTATTAGCAAACTCCTCTCACTGACACTCGCAGCGTGTTTGAGTTTGGGAATCTACTCGTTCGCAGCGGCCGAAAATACCATTCAATGGGTCGACGGGGCAGTCAGCACGGCGACGATCGAGTCCGTTTCGTCCAACGGCGTCATCACCGGCGACGGAGTTCCCTCGAATTCAACGTTAGAAAAAATCGTGGGATACCAAAGGGAACTTACCAACCAAGCCCCTGGCACGGTCGAAGTTCTCATCGCCGGTCAAAGCAAACTATTCACCAACAGTATTGAAATCCAAGGCGCGACGGCCAACATCGCATCGACCTCAGGGATCGCGATGCAGGTGCCATTGAACGTCATCCAAGCCATCATTTTCAAACGCACGCAACGGGTCGATAAACAGATCGCCGAACGTTCCGAAAGTGCCGACATGGTCATCGTCGATACGCCTGACGGTGAGAAAGTGGTTGGAGGGATCTTCGAAGGTATGAAGCAAGGAAAGCTCGGTTTGAACTTCAATGGAAAATCACGCAAGATCGGATTAGAAAAGGTTAACGCGGTCGCACTGGCGGATTTGGGGTTAAAAATCGTTGGGGGGACTCAGCTTGAACTATCCGATGGTTCTTCCATCAACGGCAGAATCAAACGGATTGAGGCTGGAGTCGTCACTTTTGCGATCACCCCCAACCACTCACTTGAGATTCCCTGGGCGGCAGTCAGCCGGTTAGAAGTACAATCGGACAACTTGGTTTACCTTTCCACACTCAACCCGCTGTCGGTTCAGCAACAAACAATTTTCGCGCCGCAAAGAACATGGCAACGCGACCGTAGCGTTGAGTCCAATCCAATTCGATTCGGCGCAACCGAGAACTCTTCACCGCAGACCTTCCGCAAAGGCATCGGCACTCATTCGTACTGCAATCTTGATTTTGCCAACACCAATCAATTCCAACGGTTCCAAGCGATCGCCGGTATCGACGCCGAAACTAATGGGCGTGGCGACTGCCAGATGTCGGTTTACGCCGACGGAATCAAACTATGGTCGCGACGCATTACCGGGCAGACACCGCCTGAGGTGGTGGACCTGGATATCACGGCAATGGCGAAGGTGACGTTGATTGTGGAACCGGGCGAACAGTTCGATTTAGCCGATCACGCCAACTGGGCCGATGCAAAATTTGTAAAACCATAAAACGGTTTCGGAATTTCTCTAATTTTTGAAAGGTGTGGAATCGAGACACTCGCGATCAGCTCGGATAGTTGAGCAACAGTGTCGGTCGCTTCTAACAATCGTTGGCGTGCCCCACGACCAAACATTACCTAGCGTGAGAATCCTTCAAAAACTTACAGCCTGCTTTTTCACAGCGATCTTGTTCGGCGTTTTTCTCACACCACGACTCAGCTTTGCAGATCCCCCCGCGGTGACCGAAGCTCAACTGAAAATGGTGCTTGACTACCAGCAACAGCGCGTCGGCGCGATTAACGAAGTCATCAACAGTGTCGTCGCAATCTACGACCAAGACCGAAGTGGCGGCGGATCGGGCGTCGTGATCACGCCAACAGGAATCACGCTGACCAACCACCACGTCATTATCGGTGCGGGCGTAAAGGGATGGGGCGGCATGGCCGGAGAGAGAATGTATCGTTGGAAATTGATTGGTACCGATCCTGGCGGTGACGTGTCGTTGATCCAGATGATTCCCAATGACGACGACGGAGAGGATTTCGAGTTCCCCTTTACGCCGCTGGGCGATTCGGACGCCGTGGAAGTGGGCGATTGGGCGCTGGCGATGGGCAATCCTTTCATCCTCACGGAGGATCAGTCACCGACGGTAACGCTGGGAATTGTCAGTGGCGTAAAGCGCTATCAATCGGGTGCCGGGCAAAACCAATTGGTCTATGGAAACTGCATTCAAGTCGACAGTTCCATCAACCCCGGGAATTCAGGTGGACCGCTGTTTAACTTTTCAGGTGAAGTGATCGGCATCAATGGACGGGGCAGTTTTCAAGACCGTGGCCGCGTCAACGTGGGATTGGGCTACGCGATTTCGTCTAATCAAATCAAGAACTTCATCCCAGAGCTTTTGGCGACCAAATTAGTTGAACACGGAACTTTGGACGCTAATTTTTCCGACCGCGGTGACAAAGTCGTTTGCTCGACCCTGTCGGTCGATTCGCCTGCCGCCGATGCGGGATTGGCGTTAGGCGATGAGATGTTGGAATTCGAGGGCGTCCCCATCAAAACGGCGAATCAATTTACCAATTTGATCTGCACCCTCCCCGAGGGCTGGCCAGCGCGGTTGAAGATTCGCAAATCCAATAACACCGAAATTTCGATTCAATTGCGATTGTTGGGATTGCCTTACGCTCGCCCGAAAAAACCAGCGCCTCTGCAGAAGAGAGACCCCGATACGCCGCCGACCGAAGAAGAGAAAACAAAGATGCGGAAAAGGGAGATGCAAAAATTGCTTTCCGCTGAACCAGGTACCGTCCGTGATCGCCGCTTAAACCGTACCTACGTCCGCGAATTAGTGGAACAATGGCAGCAGCCGAGGCTTGAAGGTTCGCGCGAACGTTGCTGGCATTTGATGGGCATATTTCAATCTACCGGACCAAAACGATTAGATACTTGGCTGTGTGCCGATGGGCGATTCGTCGTGGAAAGCGGCACGAAAGTTTGGATGTTCGATGGTGATAAATTCTTCGAAGCCAAAGTAAACAGCAAGGATGACAAAGACCTCGATTGGATAGATTACAAAACGCTATCTCCCGTCCAAGCGAAACTCAAATTTGAAATTCTGCAAGCGCTCGCGTTGTCGGCAGGATTTCAGGAACCTCCCTTTGTAGCGATGGGCGATATCACCATCGACGGTGCAGATCTTTGCGGCAATGAGACCGCTTATCGGTTTATGGTTGCAGACGAAGATGATGACCCTCTTTATTTTTGGCTAACTGGGACAATGCACTCCGAGGAGGGGCTGGTTTTGAGAAAGTGTTCCGCAGACTCCGATGGCAAAGACGTTGGCGTACTCTTGGAGCAATGGGAGCCAATAGCTGGTGGAAACATTGCGTTCCCCAAGGTATTAAAAAGGGTGCGCGGCCTCGATCAAAAAACAGATGGCAAATTCACAAGGACGTTGATTACTGACATAGCGATTGAAGATTTCGAGCAAAAGTTTCGCCCGCGATCTGGACAAAGCGAGGAAGCTGATGCCGAGTAACAACAACGCGAGTCCCTGTTTTTGCACCGCGCTGATCGTTTGCACGATAATGTGGGGATCCTTTGCCGATAGCTGCATAGGGCAAGAATCTTTTCTGCCAAAATTGATCAAACAATGCCAACCGAAAATGGTCAAAATCATCGGCGCCGGCGCTGGGCGAGTCGACGGGTACGCTTCGGGGATTATCGTCGGTGCCGACGGGACGATTTTAACATCACAGGGTGTGTTTCTTGACGGGAGCCAAGTCCGAGTGGAACTGAGCGATGGGCAATCGTATCCGGCGACGATTCTGCGCCGCAATCGGACGCTGCAACTGGCGCTGTTAAAGATTGAGGCGGACCGTCAGTTAGAACATTTCAAATTATCCGACCGAAGAATTGGTGAAAAAGGAGATTGGGTCCTTGCGCTAAGTAATGCCTTTAAAGTGGCTAACCAATCCGAACCCATGTCGGCGATGATCGGCATCATTTCGCTGCGCTCGACGATCGAGGCTCGACTGAACGAGCGCGACGTCGCGTATCAAGGTCCGCTGGTTTTGATCGACGCCATCACCAGTAATCCCGGTGCCAGCGGCGGGGCGGTCGTCAACACGAAGGGGCAATTGGTGGGCATGATCGGGAAACTGATCAATAGTTCTGAGACAAACACGCGTATCAATTATGCCGTCCCCAACGCAACGTTGAAACAGTTCGTAGACGACAAAATCGACCAAACGGATTCAGCGGTCGCCACGGCAGACGGTGGTGGCGATTCGTTGGGGCAAGCAGATCTGGGCATTGTGGTGTTTTCGGTGGGCAGTCGTAACGATCCAGCCTACGTCGACCGCGTCCGGCGTGGAACACCCGCGGCACGGCTTCGAATCAAGCCCGACGATTTGATCGTGGCGCTTGATGGCTCTCAAATCGGCACCGTGAAAGAATACGAAAAAGTGGTTAGCCGGTTGGTTCCCGGAGTCGAGGTTTCGATCGTATTTAAACGTGGTTCAGAATTAATGCGGATGCAAATCACCCCGCGCAAAAAGAAATAGCCCATGCGTAGAATCATCATTCAGTTTTGCTTTCTGGCGTTTTGGTTGCCCGGCGGGATCACGCTGGGACAGTCCGCCGAAGTCATGCAAGCAACCGCGGACGCATTCCGCGCGGCGGTCGCTAAAACTCAACCGATGTTAGTAACGATCGAATCCTACGGCGGCGTAGGAACCAAGCAAGGTAAAATTGGCGGCATTCGAAAACAGGGGGAGGGCAACACGACAGGAATTTTGCTGGATTCGGAAGGGTACGTCATCACCAGCACCTTCAACTTTTTGACTCGACCATTGATCATCACGGTGGTGACATCCGACGGCGTTCGGCGGGTCGCCCGACCAATGGGACGCGACGACTCTCGCAAAATTTATCTGCTAAAAATTGAGGACACCACAGATCTGCCACAGGTCGTAGACACTCAGTTTGCAAAACTTGATGACCTGCAAATCGGTCAATGGGCGTTGTCCTTGGGGGTGGGCTATGGTGATAAAAGCCCTGCCGTTTCGATGGGCATCATTAGCGCGAAGAACCGTATCGGCGGACGGGCGGTACAGACCGACGCTAATATCAGTCCGGCAAATTATGGTGGCCCGCTGATTGATATCGAGGGCCGGCTGGTCGGGATCTGCGTTCCGTTGAATCCTCAATCGTCGGCGATCGGAGCAGGTGTCGAATGGTACGATTCGGGGATCGGTTTCGCGATTCCGTTTGATAATGCCAGTGAATTAATTGAACGTTTGAAGGATCCTGAGACGCGCATTCATCCCGCGTTCTTGGGAGTGAAATCGACGCCCAATACAGATGGGCAGGGCATGTTCGTTGAGTCCGTCGTCGCGCAATCGGCGGCGGAGAACGCGGGCCTGTCGGCTCAGGATATTATTTTGGAGCTGGACGGAAAAAAGGTGTCGGACATGCTTACGTTGAGGCAGATTCTTAATCGTTTTGAATCGGGAACCGAAACGGAAATCAAGTTTCTCCAAACGGCCTCCGGCGGCGATGATGACCCGCAGGATGAGGAATCAAAGGAGATCACCGCCACGGTTAAGTTCTTACCGCCGCCCAAACCAAAAGGCGACGTTGATCTGCTGGAGCCGCCAAAAATCCGGTAGGGATGAAAAGTGCGCAGGCCGGATTGGCTCGGCCTGATTTTACTAATCCGATGCCGGCATGACGACTACTTTAACTTCGTATTCGCCCGTCCAGCGATAACTGTTACTTTTGACGTAGTTATCTTGGCAGGCGATCGCCAAATAGAGCACGCCGTTTTTCTTGGCCACCCACTCTTTTTGGGCACCGACTTTTTCCACGTTGTTTTCATCCTTGCCGATGCAGGCGATCAGAGTGCCGCTGTTGATCGAGTGCCAATTTCCTTGACTGGAGAGGCCGTGGGGCGTCGACGAGGTATTCCAGTTGGTCCACTCCATCATCCCGCCGGCTTTGATTCGAATGCGATCTCCCTTATTAACGCGGATGCCAACCGACTTCGGTTTTCTCTGGTAAAAGTTATCACTGTCCACCGTCAGCTTTTTCCGAATTTCATCTTTGGCAATTTTGACGTCGCGCGAAGCGTGTTCAATGTCTTCCAAACGCACTTTCAGTTCACCAAATTTACTGGTGATCACAAATAAGTCTTCTTGAATCTTCCCCACGACGGTCATGTTGGGTGTGACGACTCTGTCCTGACGCGCCAGTTCGGTGATCGGGGTGAGGACGTCCATGTCTTCGGCATCTTCGGCTAATTCATCCAACTCTTTGCGAATTTCGACCAGATGTTTCTTACGTTCAATGGAACCACCGTCGGTGAATTTCATGATCTCCCTGCGAAGCGGCAATCCCATCCTCACCAACGCTCGATGAGCGTCTTCACGGACCTGATAAGTTCCATCGCCAAGATCTCTGACAAGTTTTTCCAGCTCCGCTTGTTTCTGCGGGAAACTGTCGAGACCTGGGTAGAATTCGACAATCTGTTTGATCGGGATCGTCATCTGCCCGAACTCCGTCAGTACGTTGATACTGCTGACGGCAACTTTCCCACCGACAATCGAACCGTCCCACATGTGAAGTTTGATCTGGTCATCGGCCATCGTTGGGGGCGCAGGCTGCGCTGCGGAGTCAATGATGTTTTGAGGTTCTTCTTCTTTGGAGTCTTCTTCGGCGTCGCCCTCTTGGGAGTCCGCGGCATCACCGGCGGCGGCCGCTTTTACTTTGGCCTGTTTGGCGATTTGCTCTCTTTGGAAACATTTGGCTTCTAAGTCCGGCACGCCCCACAACAGCAAAAGCATCCAGATGCAGAAAACACCGAGGGGAGTTTTTACAGCCTGCAACAGTGGTAGGACCGTACAAGTTTCGCATGGTGTGAAACGCGTTTGCATATTTTCGTTCATAGTCTGTTCGCTGGTTGACGTTTAAATTTCAGGTTCCAGTTTATCATTGCCGATCGGCAAGTGAAAACAAGAAACGGCTAAATTTGGCTTGTCGTGGCTGTTGAGGGCCAACGAAAATTCATAAAATGGGTCCATGAATGATAAAAAAAATACGTTTGAGCTAGAAAAAATCCAGCAAGCGATCGCCGAATTTGGTTTTGACGGTTGGCTGCTGTACGACTTCCGCGGCCTCAACGTGTTGGCGCTGCGCGTGCTGGGCATCCCCGAACAAGAGGCGAAGTCTCGGCGATTCTTCTACTACATCCCGGCTGAAGGTTCGCCGCAGAAGTTAGTCCATCGAATCGAGACAGGTGCGCTGGATCATTTGCCGGGCGCCAAGAACGTCTATTTGACTTGGCAGCAACTGCACGCGGGACTGGCAAAGATGCTCTCCGGTCAGAAGAAGATCGCGATGGAGTATTCGCCCCACGCAGCCAACCCCTACGTATCGCGCGTCGATGCGGGAACGGCCGAGTTAGTGAGGTCGCTTGGTCCCGAACTGGCTTCGTCAGGCAACTTGATCCAGTATTTCGAAGCACGCTGGTCGCCCCAGCAATGGCAATTGCACTTGGATGCCGATCGAATTAATCGTTCCGCTTTTGACATGGCTTGGGACATGGTCGCAACCGCAATTCGGTCAGGCAAAACTATCCGCGAAATGGATGTGCAGAACGCGGTGATGAAGTATTACGCGCAGAACGGCATGACGACCTATCATGCGCCAATCGTTGCCGTCGGGCCGCATAGTGGCGATCCGCATTACGAACCACTGCCTAGCAAGGACGCTGAAATTTGCGAAGGACAATTTTTACTGTTGGACATGTGGGCTAAATTAGATGTTCCGATGGGCGTGTACAGCGATTTGACGAAAGTTGGTTTCGTTGGTGACACCGTCCCGGCAGAAGTCACCGAGGTTTTTGATGTCGTCGCCGGCGGACGTGATGCGGGTATTCAATGTGTGAAAGACGCTTTTGCCGCCGGTCGCCCACTACAAGGTTGGGAAGTCGATCAGGCGACACGCGATGTGATTGAGAAGGCGGGGATGGGTGAGTTTTTCATCCACCGCACGGGACATAACATTGGTCAGGAGACGCACGGCAACGGGGCTCACATGGATAATTTAGAAACCAAAGAGGAGCGATTGGTGATGCCGATGACTTGTTTTTCGATCGAACCGGGCGTGTACCGAGAAGACTTTGGGATTCGCAGCGAGATCAATGTTTTTATTGATGCCGATTCACAGGTCCATGTCACCGGAGGAATTCAAGAAGAAGTGCTGGCGATTCTGGCGTAGCTTTGAACAAAGTGTTCCTGGTCGCTAACGCAGTTTGGCAACCGCTGAATCTATTTCGCCGCGAAATAGCCTGCGATGAATCCAATTAGACCGCCGATCAAGAGGGCGCCTGCGGACGCAAATAACAGGCTGAACAACCCAAAGGTAAGATCGTCTTTAGAGAGGCGACCGGCGGCGCTGTATTGTTGAGTGGTAGAGTTGGGGACGGGAGGTTTTCTGCGTCCGCTGGTGACAAAAGAACCGGTGTCGGTGGCTGAATCGCCGCCGGCATTGGTGCCTTGAATACTGCTTTGCGATGCCTCGGACAGTTCCGAAAGCGCCATGTCCGCAACGTCGAGATTGGGATCGGTGTCTTGCGTATCGACCGAGGCCACCGGCGCCGGTGTCCAACGCGGACGATCATCGAGTTCTTCATCCAACAGCGGGCTGTTATCGGCCGCCCAAGGGGAAAGACGTTCGGCGACTTCTGACGCTCTTTGGATGCGTTCGCTTGGATTTTTCTCCATCATATCGCCAATCAAATCAACGAAGTCATCACTCACTTCATCGTTGAATCGGCGGGGATGCCAAGGCGTTTCTTCGAGATGCCGCCGCGCCTTGCTGTGCGAATTTCCACCGGGGAAGGGGACTTTGCCGGTGACCGCGTAATACAGTGTGCAGCCGAGCGAATAGATGTCACTGTTGCTGGTAATTTTATCGGGCGTGCGAATCTGTTCGGGCGAAAGGTAATCGGCGGTGCCCACGATTTTCCCAGCACGCGGGTCGTTGGGGTCGTTCAGATAAAACGCTAATCCAAGATCAGAAAGTTTCGCGATACCGTCGGGCGTGACCAAAATGTTGCCGGGTTTGATATCACGATGGATAAGATTCCGCTCATGAGCGTGATCGAGTCCTTCGGCCGCCTGTTTGATAATATTGGAGGCCTGTTGTACGGTGAGTTTCCCTTTGGTGCGCACGAGCCGCCGCAGATCGGTACCCGGTACGTATTCGACAATCAAATAATGAACGTTGCCGTCCTCGCCAGCGTCGAAGGCCCGGACGAGGTTGGGGTGATCGAGTTTCGCCTGCGCTCTGATTTCGCGGCGAAAACTTTCTACCGCTTCGGGCGTTGTTTTATGCAGCGGCAGCACTTTGGCGGCGGATTCTCGACCGAGCATTTTGTGAACGGCCTTGAAGACTTGGCCCATTCCGCCTTGCCCGATCCAGTCGGTAATGAGGTAGGGGCCGAGATTTAGTTTCGTCCGCCCTGCCAATAATTGATCGGCTTGGTAATGGGTTAACACGCCCATGCGAACCAACTGAGCCGCGATACGTTTGTCCGAAACGTCCGTCACCACCCCACCCTTGGAACGCGCAGCAGATTCGACGGCCACGCGGATTTGGTCTTCGGTCACCAACCCGCTGGCGACGGCGTTGGATCGAATGTTGTGTCGCCGAGAGCTCATTGAAAAGGGACGGTTAAAAGGATGAAAGAATAGTTCGGCGGCGTTGTCGTGCTTCGCGCGGCGATTGTGATGTTGACGGTATTCGCTGTTATTAGCCCAAGGGAGTTGCCGCCGGTTACTACGCGTCTTAACGCTTCAGAAACCGGAGCTGACGTCCTGCGGCCCATGTTTTGGGATTTAGCTCTTCATACATTCACAGCCTCGCGGCCAACGGCGGCAACCCTATTATAGGCCATACTTAGCCAAACTCCAATATTTCGGAGGTTCAACGGTGAACTCCATCCGCTTTTTCAGAGTCGGATGCTCCAAAGCAAGATGGTAGCAATGCAACGCGATACCCTTGGCGAACGGATCGTGGCTGTCGTACTTTCGGTCCCCGATGATCGGACTGCCGGCGTGAGCCATCTGCACGCGGATCTGATGTTTACGGCCTGTTTCGAGCTCAATCTTCAACAACTCGAATCCAGCATTTTTCTCTCGACCGATGACCTCGTACGTTAAACGGCCAAGCTTCGCATCGGCATGGTTGGCGTCGTGAGTACATCTCATGCGGTGACTGGCGTCGTCTTTGAAGATCCAATTTTCAAGCACGCCTTGGGTGGAGAGAACTCCGCCGGGGACGATGGCTCGATATTGTTTTGTGATTTTTCGACGTCGAAACTGGTCACTTATCCGACTGGCAGACTTGGAAGTGCGGGCGAATATGATTGCCCCCGATACAAACGCGTCTAATCGGCTGACGACGCCTAAATAAACATTGCCAGGTTTGTTATATTTTTCCTTGAGGTACTTTTTCGCCTCGACCAACAGGCTTGGCGCGTCAGCCTGAGCCCCCATCGTGGCGATTAAAGGCGGTTTGTTGAGAACCAACAGGTGGTTGTCTTCGAATATTACGTCAATCATATTTGGTAAACAGTGGCCGATTGGAACCGGCCCTACAATATTTAAACTCAAAACGCAGCAGCTTAAAATGAACGAACTGCCACCACCGCTAATCCTCGCCAGCCAATCTCCGCGCCGACGTCAGTTGCTGGACGAGGCTGGCTTCTCCTTTGAAGTGATCGCGCCCGATGATTCTGTTGAAAAGGGAATTTGCAGCAACTGCGGTCCCGACCAACTGGTCGTCGACGCCGCCGTTGCCAAGGCCACCGCGATCGCTCAAGAAATTGATCACGGCATTATATTGGGTGCCGACACCGTCGCGTCCTGCAAAGCCGAAATTTTGGGAAAACCGGTCGATGTCGATCACGCCCGGGCGATGCTGAAACTGATGGGCGGGACCGTACATCAAGTGCTGACCGGCGTTTGTTTATGGCACCGCCCCTCCAATCAATTTGTGACGCACCTTCAAAGCACGACGGTTGAAATGGATAAACTGAGCGATCAAAGGATCGAAGACTATCTGGACACCGACCAGTGGATCGACAAGGCGGGTGCATTTGGCTACCAGGATGGCTTGGATTTTGTCCGCATCCTCCAAGGACTGGAATCGACCGTCGTGGGGTTACCGGTGGAGAACATCCAATCGTGGATTGACGATTTGATGATCAAGGTAAACCTGAAGGCAAACTAAAGCCCAGAATTTCGGCAGCCCAAACAGAACACGACACCTCGCGTGCCCGCATCCAAGCCGAGAAGTGCCGTCTGAATGCACCATCTTTTTTCCGCCAGCCACCGGATGCTATCTGGCCACGCCGCCTGCGAACGTGGGCCGAGGATCCGCACCAGCAATGAATGGAATTGCGGTTTTTTTGCTGGACTGCGCGGTCAAGTTTTCCGGTCAGTCAAACGCTGTGGATTGCCGAGGATTGTCCGAACGATTCAATGGTCGGGCTGGACACTCTGTTGCTGTTTTTAGTGGTTGGAACAAACGAAACAAAAAGCACGGGGGACTCCAAGCAGTTCAAACCGGCAATTCGATACGACGGCCAAATTGGGAGCCCCGATTTCCTTTCACTCCTTCACCTTTGGATAGCAAAATTCTCATGTTCACGAAAACACACCTCACTCTCTTCGCCGCGACCTTCGTAATATGCGGCACAACTTACGGGCAAAGTTTGCAATTACTCACACCTTCGAGCTTAGGACTGAGCCCCAACACCAGTGCGATCAATCAAGTCTTTGACATCGGCGATCAGTTTGGCTATTCGCCATCGGACATCCAATTGCAAGTTGCCAACGGCCATACGGCCAATGGTGCTGACGTGTGGACGGTCAGCGAATTAGAGTCAGCGACATTCTCGATCATCAGTAATCTGGACGTGGCAGGATTTGTCCAGCACGGCCAAAACTTGGGATCGTCGGACTTTCAGAATGGCAGCGCTTCGGTGGACGGGTTGATCGCGAACCCGGGTGAGGATTTTACGTTGATTTCGATCGTGGATCCGGACTACACGCAGTCCATCAGCGGAAACCGGTACTCCGTCGCGTACACCGGCGCGGACACCGGAGCCTTGGAAAGTAACTCTGTGCCTCTGCGTTGGGTTTCTGACCAACCCATCTCCGGTTTCGACGTTTTCACGACCAACTCGGTCGATTTGAATAACAACTACGCCATTGGATTTGGTGTGGTCAGCTCCGTGCCTGAGCCTTCATCGGCTGTTTTAATTGCGTGCGTGTCAAGCCTTTGCCTACTCCGTCGCAAGCGTCGCTAATTGATTGCCAACGCCGACACGGACCGTTGTTATAATTTCGCAACTTTGAAAAAAAAGCCTGCTCAACAATTGGTTGGGCAGGCTTTTGCAGCTTCCTTTGATCCCTCGTACGCATGACGATCCAAACTAAGCGCGACCAACGCAAAATTGGTAGACATCGAAAATCGGTTCATCGGCTTGCAAAAAAGAACGACAGGTTTTTGATTGTGAACTTCTACAACCAATCGCCGCCAGCAATTCGCTCGGATCGTCCGAACCAAAAATGAATGACTCGCCAAGGTCATCCATGCTGTTCAAAAACGCGGTGATCTCGGGACGCGTCGTTTCTCCGCTGACGACGGATTGGGAAACCAAGTCACACCAAAGTTGCGATTCGGGGTGCTTGGCAAGCTTCCAAACATCACGCAGCACACGCAGGTTCTCTTCGCGTGTGAAGTACATCGAACATCCCTCGTAGACGAACAGTGTTTTGGCCTTCGGATCAAAACTCGATTGAGCCATCAGCAGATCGGCGACGTTGTCTTCTAGGAAGTTGGCCGCGATTGAAATTCTCTGCGGACCATCAAGTTTTGCCTCGCCCATTTCGGCAATCACGCGCTCGCGTTCCTCAAGCATCGCTGGCAGGTCCAGTTCAAAGAATTTAATCTCCGGACTTCGATCGGTGAATCGGAACGGTCGCATGTCCAAACCAGCCCCCAGCATCACGACCTGCTGGACATCTCCCATCTGATTAATTGTCTGGTCGATGTGTTCGGTTCGGGCCAAAACCATGTCTGTTAGCTGTGGCAAAACCGTTCGCAGCTTTTTCGCCAGTAACGCGCCGTGAGGCCCTGCCGCAGTGGCAGCATGAGGGCAATCTACTCGAATTTTCGCGTTCGGATCTTCGGACGCACGCACGCCGGCGATCATTCTGGCGGACGCTTTGAGTTTCTGTTTGAACAAGGCCGAAGGTTTGTCAGAATTGTCCAAAAGTTGAATCGTCGGTTGGACAAAGTACCTCAGTTGGGCGGTCGCAACCTGCTGTCCGTTAGAAGTAAACTCAATCGGCAGCGACACCAACACACGTTTCCCTTGGAAGTAACGACTCTGGATCTTTTTGATTGTCTTATCGTCGATTTGGCATGTTCCGGTTAGGTGACCGGTGCTGGGGTTGATGTACTTCACGTCCATCGATGCCAACCACATCGAAGCGGCTTCTTCGGGGCGGCATTTATGGATCCCAGAAAGCGGGATGCCGGTCAACACAGACGTGAGAGCCATTCCGCCGGTGTAGTCGGCCGACAACGAGATCAACGCCGCTTGGTGAGTGCCGTGCTGGTTGGTTGTTGCGGCGTTGAGTGGCAAACGCGTTTGGGCAAAACCAAATCCAACGTGCGTGACTTCCCACCCTGTATGCTCAAGCACGGGAACGGCCTGATGGGCCAATTTCGTTATCAATTCTGGATTGATTCGTGTCTTGTAATCTTGTTCAAATTTCGATGCAAATTGATTTATTGTTGCGCTCATCTCTTTATGCCCCCAAAAAGTATCAGTCTCAAGTGATGAGGGCATTGTGATTGAACCACCAAACACATTCAAACGAATAATCGTTAATTATTTCAATATGAGGTTTCAGTAAGCAGCAACCTGTTAAGCTCTGAGCGATCTAACACTTGTGCCACGTCGCAGCCGCAATTGGATCTCAGCCTTTCCGCCGTGGTTGATGAATATCGCGGGAGAAGTCTGGGGCTATCAACCGTTATGGCAGCTGCCGCCTGAAGTCGGCCCGATATTGCTCCACGGGAAGAGGATCATAGACGCTCAACGCCGAAGTGCGATTGTTGAGGGCCTTCAGTTTACCAGCATCGGGCTGGGGGCCTGCCGCGATCTTCACCAGCTTATTTGAATTACGACGTTGGAGATTTGCCGACTTTTTTATGTCCTTGTTCAGCCGTTGCAACTGCGTATTGTAGGTCGCTCGGATTTGGTTGATCTTGTTTTGCTCAACCGCGATTGCGTTAGCGATCACGTTAGCATTGGAACGGAGACTGTTGAGCAAGAGAAAATTTTGCTGCAACTGAAAACGGGTGAAATTGTTCGCCAGGATGGAACCTTGCAGATTGTTATTGTTGAAAAACAACGCGGATTGGCTGTACTGAATTTGCGAACGTATGGCGTCGATCTCTAAGATGACGTTTTGCAATTGAGCTTCTAGCGCCGGCAGTTTCTGAGCCACCGCGCTTATCTTTTGCTCACCTTCCATTTCCACCCTGTTTCGTTGTTGCTGGATCTGGTCGGTCTGTGCCTCCAAGACGTTGTTCTGATTTTCTAACGCAATTTTAGAAGCCTTGTCGGCCGCTTCATTCTTGATGATCGAATCATGAACTTCTTGGCTGAGGTCCTTCAGCAGTTGTTCGTACTTTTCAATAACGGCGTCTGATTGATCGGTTAAAATTTTCTTCTGCCGATCGTCCAACCCCTCATTCAGGCGCTCGGTGGTGCGATGAAGGATGTCTGGATTACACTGCCCTGCGACGGGGCCATTGAAATAGCCCAACAACCGACCCAACCGCCGGTATGCCACATCCAGTTTGTCACGGTCAAAGCCTGCGAAGTTGGCTTTTTGAACTGCGTCGGCGAAGGATTGCATTTCGATCAGCGCTTCATCGAAGTCGTCTTGCAACACTTTTAACCAAATCAAGAACAGAAGCGCGTCCAAATTCTTCGCATCGGCTGCCTTGGCGGCCGATGCTGCCGCGATTGCTTCGGTGGAACGATTGTGCTGAAGCCGATTGACGGCATAGGCCAAATGAACGCTGGAGTCTTGGGGCCCTGCCGCCTGGTACACCTGCACGCTTTTGTCATTGTTGTCGATGCCCTTGTCCCAGACATCCTCCAGCCAAAACCTCACCAACTTCCCTTCCTCAGCGGGAAGCACAGGTGCTTGGACCAGCTGCCCACTCGCAATCGAAGCCACCGAGATCAACAACGCCGTCGCAATCAAGCTTCGACTGAGTGTATGCAGAATAGTTCTTCTCACGAGATCTTCCCAAAAAATGGCTGGCGACGGTAACGTCGAAATTGTGGCTTGATGATCCTGATTGAAAATCGACTGATTTAATTATTAGAATTTTCCTCTGAGAAGTAAACGATTTCGCCAGCCTTTGTGGATAAATGTTGCTCGTTTATTCGGTAGTTTGCGATATTTCTGCGGCTGCAAAAGCGGGTCGTGGCTGTGGAAACAGCGTGCCATCACCGCCATAAAATCAGCATTGACCAAAATTTCGATTCGGAACACATTAACGTTTGTTCGTCCAACCGGCAGGTTTTGATCGGCTGGAGAACGACCCATACTGCAAGGATTGCAGACCGGGCCCAACGCCGCGGAGGCTGCGGAAGACTCAAATTTTCAATGCAAGGATGCATGAGATGATCCAAAATTCTCAAATTGTACCGTTGGTAAAACGGTTTTCTCAGCTAGTTGCCGTTGTCGTAATTTCGGCCGGTTGGACAACAGGTGCGTCCGCTCAAATCGTCAATAGCGACGCCTTCAACGAAACCGTAGGTAGCGCCGCGGCGGGTAACGCACCCGTTGGTAACCTAACCGCAGATCATTCGATTCTGGAAGTCGCTGATGAAGCGATGCCCGCCCAATCCCCAACTGAAAACGAAAACGGGGCGGCACGATTAAGTCCCGTCACGCTGACGAAAATCGACCAAGACGACGCCAACTATGACGCTCCGGCGGCACCGGCACCGCGTCTGACCGGCGTGAAATCTCAGGCTGTTAACGGCGGTACGTTGGGAGGCAACACCTCAGGGACCTTCGCGCACTCCACCTCAAACAATCCAAGCAACACCTCAACCAATCGTGCCGTTGCCCAGAGGCATTCTTCGCAACTTCAACCAGCTCAACCAGCTCAATCCATTCCGCCAACCCGCAGCGTCAACCGCCTGCGCGGCACTGACGGGCTGCCATCGGCCCAACAAGACCGCGCTGAGAATCCAACGCAACGGCAGATTCAATCTTCAGTCTCCGGCGGTAGCTTCGGCAACCAACGGTCAACAACGTCTCAACAGTCCAGCGGGTTCGCCAGTTCAAGCACTGTGGTAACCGGCGGAACCAACTCAACGGCCAGCGTCTATCGCCAAACAACAGGGCCTGACCAAGGCACGGATCAAATCGCAGATCAAACAGAGCAACCGAAATACGAATCGGCTTACTTGCATGATCAGTCACCCCGCCGCGGCACACCCGCTGCCGACACGTTCAGCCACACAAGCAACATGCAAAAGCGCGCTGCCCCTGCCCAACGATCGCAATCGCTTGCCAAAGACGACTTCGCCGCTAAAGAGAGCAAATACGTACAAAAAACGGCTTATCTAAGCCCCGTGACGCCGGCAGCCCCCGCCGACCCACAATTTCAAACCGGCGGCTATCGACAATCTTTCAACCAAAACAAAAATCAACAAAGCAATCCACAGTTGGGACAAAACGGGCATCGTGGCCAGCGCGGGTCGGCCCAACGTGGACAACATGGGCAACGCGATCAAACGAATCAACAGGCTTCACAGAATCAACAAACGCGCCACCGCAATCTGCCTGGACACAACCAATCACACAACCAATCACACAGCCAATCACAAAACCAGCAGCAGGATCAGCCCTCCGCTGCAGATTCCAACGCGGCCAAACAAGCCATCGCTAAATTCGCGTTCGACGCTAATCAGCAATCGGCCAACGGGTTGCCAATCCGCATGCGTGACTTCCTTCAACAATCTCAAGGCCGCGCCAGTCGCAATCAACTGATTCCCCAATATTGGGAGGTCTACTACGACTGGGCTCAGTCTATCAGTGCCAGCCATCATCTTGATTGGGTTTCATCCATCAAATCGGCGCAACAAAACGATGCCTCATCTATCGAGATCGCAAAATCGAACGCTCAGAATGAAATTACCTTCACTGCGATTCAACTGGGCAAGTCACAGGCGAAGATGAAATCACTGACCGGCAACGCTCAACCGATCGTGCCCATGGACAACCCGACCGTAACCCGCGTGAAAACAAACTACGATGCCTTCAAAAGCCGCGGCTTGATCTCCCCGAAATTCGAAGGCATCGATTCGTCGCTGAGGCAAATGTATGATTTGATCCAATCGCGTGCCAACACCGTCGCGATGGCTCAAGAGAATGCCAAAGAAGCACAGCAACTGTATTCACGCAACCAATCCACCGTCGATCATGTGCTGACCGCGGGTCGGACGTGGCGGACGGCAGAATCGGACTTCATTGCGTCGGTTATCGAATACAATAAAGCTTACGCGGACTACGCTTTAGCCCTTCCTTACGGACGCGGCCCGCTGGACACCGTCGTAAACATGTTGATCGTAAAACCATCCAGCAATCAAAACGCCGGCAGCCAAACGGCCGACGGCCGCCCCAATCTTGCCAATGACACCGGTTCGAACTCCGTTTCACAGAACAGTGCCCAAAACAATGCCCGAGGCAATGATTACAGCATTCCTTACAGCAACAACCAGCCCAACGACCGCTCCGCTGCATCGCGTTCATCACGCCAAATAAGCCAAACCAACGCAGCCGGCTTCAACGGCGGCAACATGCGGCGAGCGTCAAATTCTGCCGGCCTAAGCCCTCGCCGGCCAAGCAACACGGGCACCGCAAGCCCTGCTTCGGCCACCAGCAACCTAACACAAAATGCACTTGGCCAATCGGCTCCACGACAGACCGCTCAACCAGCGACCTCAGCGCCTTCGTCTACTTCGGCTACATCAGCGGGAACCAACTACATTAGGCGTCCATCGCAGTTCCCCGGCACGCAACCGGCAGCCGCGGCCAGCCCATTCTCACCGGCGACCGGTCAAAGGCAACCGGCCAGCCAGCCAGCCCAAAAAGCCTTCCAGACGCGGCCAAGCACGCCATCCCCCGTCGGCGACAGGACCGCTGGACGCCCCAGCCCTTTCGCCCCCGCAGCAACATCAGGGGCCGCGACCGCACCGGCGGCCAAGCCCAAACCACCGGCCAGCACAAGCGGATTCAGCTTCGGCGGTTAACCTCCAACGTGGTGGATTTTGTTAAAGAACCCCTCGAGCAACAGATTCGTAACCAACTTCTCACCAGCGGTCGAGCATTTCAACTAACCGATTTTGTCTTTGCCAACCCAGGGCCGAAGAACTTCGGGAACGGTAACGCTACCGTCGGATTGCTGGTGATTTTCTAAAATAGAAATCAAAGCACGACTGAGCGCGAACGCGGTGCCGTTGAGCGTGTGGACGAAGTGCGTTCCCTTTTCACCCGTCTTCTTATAGCGAATGTTCAGCCGCCGCGCTTGGTAGTCGGTGCAATTGGAGGTGCTGGTCACTTCCCCCCATTCGCCTGCCTCTCCGCGGCCTGGCATCCAAGCTTCCAGATCGAACTTACGATGCGCCGGTCCACCAAGATCACCCGTCGCCGTATCGACCACACGATAAGGAACGCCGATCGCGTCGAACAGATCGCATTCAATCTGCCGCAACTCTTCATGCATCGCGTCGCTACCCTCTGGCAACGTGTAAGCGAACATTTCGATTTTGGTGAACTGATGCACGCGGTACAAACCGCGTGACGCGCGCCCCGCCGCACCGGCCTCTGTACGATAACAGTGACTGATCCCGCACAGCTTGATCGGCAGATCCTCGTCGGTCAGCGTCTTGCCGCTATACAATCCGCCGAGGGTAATTTCGGCCGTTCCGATCAGTGAAAGGTTGGTTTCTTCGATACTGTAAATCTGAGTTTCAGGACCGCGCGGATTGAAACCAATCCCCTCAAGCACGCTGTCTTGAGCCAAGTCGGGCGTGATCGTGGGAGTGAACCCACGTTTGGTCAACTCGCTGACGGCAAACTGTTGCAACGCCAAATCCAACAACACCAAATCGCCTTTGAGAAAATAGAAACCGGCCCCCGTCGTGCGAGCCCCACCTTCGAAGTCGATCCAATCATGTTTTTGCCCCAGCTCTAAGTGGTCTAACACCTCGAAGTCGAACTTCCGAGGTTCGGTTTTACCGCGCGTGATTTCCAGATTGGCTTTGTCGTCTTTGCCGATGGGAGCATCGGGATGAGCCATGTTCGGGATCAGCGTTTGGATCGCTAGGATTTCTTGGTC
The DNA here is from genome assembly GCA_964408465.1 of uncultured Pirellulaceae bacterium. Taxonomy (GTDB): domain Bacteria; phylum Planctomycetota; class Planctomycetia; order Pirellulales; family Pirellulaceae; genus Mariniblastus. The sequence goes on along the minus strand of CAYOZV010000052.1, from coordinate 1,245 downwards.
CAGCGCATCTAGCGCAGTTTGGCCGGTCGTCTTTTGCTGGCGTAGTTGTTTGGCCTGTTCTTTGAGCGTTTCACGTTCGCCATCGTCTTTGGCTTTGCCGATCAACTTCGATTTTGCATTGGCCTCCGTGTTGAGATCTTGAACAGCCTGAGCTTTCTGACGGCGCTGCGTTTCCAAAGCCACCAATTGATCAACGTCGATGTCAAGATTCCTGTTGACGCAGTTCTGTTTAACGGCGTCTACATTTTCGAAGATGAATTTTCGGTCGAGCATGATTTTGATGGTTTGATGTTGAATGAAGTTTAAACCGCGGGCTATCCAACCACCGAAAAAACCAGCGCATTTCTCGATGGCCTAAATCCTCCGGTACAATGGGAAGCCGACACATTAATTTAGTCGATCCATTGCCGTTGGTTAATAACCCTTGGTAAAATCTCCCCATGACCGACAACACGACCTCAGACGCTTCTGACGAATTAATCGCCACCGCCTTTCACGAGGCGGGCCATGCGGTGATGGCGATTTCATTAGGCCGCCACATTCAAAAAGCAACCATCGTCCCCGCTCAAATGACAGCCAATTCCAAACGACTCGGGGCCGTCAAGATGCAAAAAGGACGCTCCAAGTCCACCAGCGACCCCCTCGAAGACGAGGTTCTGATCCTCTTGGCAGGAATGGTCGCCGAATCTCAGTTGACCGGCAAATACTGCGAACGTGGTGCCGCCAGCGACCTGCGGGCGGTCAGCAGGATTTTGGAAACTCGAGCCCGCACCGAAAAACAATTCGAAAAACTCCATCGCCGCCTACTGGAGAAGACAGAGCATATTCTCAGCGACGAGGTCCACAGCCAAGCGATCCGGTGGGTGGCCAAGTCACTGATTGAAAAAGAGTCCATCAGCGGCCGTTTGGTAAAGCATTTCATCAGCCAGGCTCAATCGCAGCATGGAAATTAAATAATGGTAGTGGAGCGTTGTTAAACCTCCTCGTTGTATTTCCTTCGCCCATTGACCGATCGGTTGATGATGGATCGGTTAATGGCAATGCAGGATCTTTAACAAGATCCACTACAATTCGGCTGCCCTTTGCGATGGCCGTCTCGAAAATGAGAAGTAAATAATGGTAGTGGAGCGTTGTTAAACCTCCTCGTTGCATTTCCTTTGCCCATTACCCGTTCGGTTGATGATGGATCAGTTAATGGCAATGCAGGATCTTTAACAAGATCCACTACAATTCGGCTGCCCTTTG
>CAYOZV010000051.1:20039-26310 GCA_964408465.1 uncultured Pirellulaceae bacterium | reverse complement strand
GCTATCAACCGCGACGCATGGCTCGAAGGCCTTGGGGCAGTTGCTGAAGCACCTTGGTAATTCGAGCGATGGCACAAATATTAGTATGGAGATTAATCTAATGAGCCGCTTAACTATGAAAATGAAACTGGCTCTCGGCATTGCCGGCGCCTTCTTTGTCGGCAGCAATGCCTCGGCACAAGAGTACATCGACTACGGAGCTTACGAGCCCGCATGTACTACTTGTGGAGACGCCGCACCTGCTGAAGAGACTGGCCCTTGGTCACTGTTCAATTTTGAGAACCTTAACGTGGGTGGTTGGTTCCAAGGTGGATACCATACTGAGAGCAACGATTTGTTTAACAGTTCTCCAGATGATTTCAACCTTCACCAAGGTTGGTTGTTTGTGGAGAAGGTTGCTGAAGCACAAGACGGACGTTTAGGATTCGGTTTCCGCTTCGATGGAATGTACGGTATTGACGCTAACGACACTCAGTCGTTTGGCAACAATCCAGGGAACTTCGATCTTGCTGACAGCTTCCAACGTGGCGGCGGGTACGGTTGGGCGATTCCTCAATTGTACGGTGAAGTTGCTGGAGACGCGTGGTCGGTAAAAATCGGTCACTTCTACACACTGATTGGTTACGAAGTTGTTACCGCTCCCGATAACTTCTTCTACTCTCACGCGATCACGATGTACAACTCTGAGCCGTTTACTCACACCGGTGCGATCGGAACGTTTAACGTCAGCGACGATACTACACTTTACGCTGGTTGGACCGCTGGTTGGGATACTGGTTTCGATCAGTTCGGAAACGGCAGCAACTTCTTGGGTGGTATTAGCACTGCTCTGACTGACGCGACAACAATGACTTACATCACAACCATCGGCGACTTTGGTGCTCGTGGTGGAGATGCTTACAGTCACAGTTTTGTCTTCGACACACAAGTCACTGAAAACTTCAACTGGGTTGTTCAAAGTGACCTTCTTCGTGTCAACGAAACGGGTGAAGACAATGTTGGTATCAACCAATACTTCCTTTACGACATCAGCGACACGTTGGCCTTCGGTACTCGTGTTGAGTGGTGGAAAGGCGATTCTCTGACTGGCTATGCTCCTCACGGTGGCGTTCTACCGGCCGGTGGCGGATCTCACTCTTACTACGACGTAACCTTTGGTCTCAATGTCAAGCCTTCACAGAACTTGATCATTCGCCCAGAGTACCGTTACGACTGGTCTCCTGCAGTTAACTACGAGCAAGGTTACTTCGGCGTCGACGTCATCGCGTTGTACTAGAGTCGATTCGACCTTTTGCGAAAATTTGATTTGTCAAAATAGAAAACGGTGTGTTGCAAAGTGCAACGCACCGTTTTTTTGGTTTGGAAGTTGGAATCAGTAGCCGTCGCTTGTGTTCGTTTTCAAATGAGTTTCTCAACGATGGAAATTCAAGAAACTTTGGAACCCCTTTTTACTCTCGCCAAACCGAACATTTTAAGGAAATTTTGCGAGGCTTCTCACGCAACATAGCTTCCAACGGCAAGTTTAGATTGGTATGACGCCGATATTACTTGAGCCGGTTGTTAGCCTCTTGGGTAAGCGATCGCCGATCTCGCACTCTGAAATCTAATCAACAAATACCCCAACTCCCCGGACCGTTTAATCTTAAGGCTGTATTGGTAGAATGGGTGTCGCCTGTTCTTCTCTAGTCATCCGTCGAAAAAAGACTTAAAATGGATCTCGTTATCCGTGTCCTCCGTGAGTGGCCTCACCAGATTTTGATAGAAAAATGAATCGTCGTTTTAAAAATACATTGCTGATCATCTTCGCCTTGGCTTTGCTTTGGAGTTTGCCAAGCACCTGCGTTGCTCAGCAGTGGGCGCGTTCGATGTTCAGCGAATTTTCGCATGATTTCGGAAACGTACCCAAGGGGCAACGGCCCGAGCATCGTTTCGTTGTCGAAAACAAATTTAAGGAAGACATCAAGATCCGCAACGTGGTTTCAAGCTGCGGATGCACGTCAGTTTCGATTACCAAAAAAACGTTGAAGATGTGGGAGAAGGCGGAAGTTGTTGCCGTTTTCAACAGCCAGGCCTTCGACGGTTTTAAGCAGGCGACAGTTACGGTTCAATTCGAACGGCCTTACGTTGGCGAAGTTCAATTGACCGTCCGTGGTAACATCGTGAGAACCTCAGGGCTTAGTATGTCTCCTAAGGAGATCAATTTTGGCCAGGTCACAGAGGCGAATCTTCCCGAACGCGTCGTAAGGCTCGAAACCCAAGGCGATCCCAGCTTTCGTGTGGTTGATGTGAAAAGTACGTTCCCTCATATTTCAGTTTCGTTGAAGGAAACGGTACGTAACAGTCAGCAGGTGGGCTATGAGATGCGGACACAGTTGAAGCCGTCGATTCCTGCGGGCGCTGCGGATGGGGAATTGATTCTTATTGTTGACGAACGTAACGGTCGCCGACAGATCAGGATCCCTTTCGATGTAAAAGTCGTCGCGATCAAGATCAGCCCAGAGGTCATCACGTTGGCCAATGTGAAGCCCGGCCAAGAGGTCAAAAAGACGATCATTTTACAATCAGAACGGAAGTTCAACATCACGGATGTGAAGTGTCGCACCCGCGCTTATCGCGTCAAACAAAAGAAGAAGGGCGCTCGTAAAGTCCACGTCGTCGATGTGATTTACACCGGAGAGGATGAACCTGGTAAGCACGAATGCGATCTAAGTTTCTATACGGATCTGAACGCAGGTGTTTCTGGCGTTGTCAAAGCGATTGTCAATATTGAAGCCAATTAGTACTTAGGAACCGTAATTCCATCAATGGAATTTGGCGGGAGCCAATGCGGCCACGTTTCGGGTCGGATCTAATCGAGGTTGTGGATTTTCTCAATAGATCCTCCAGTTACGTTGCGACGCAGGGTCTTTTCACGTGATCCACTAAGCTATCTGGGTTTTACTCGATGGACTTCTTATTGTGGCCGCTTTTATGAACCAAGCCCGCTAAAGTTCTTTGGGTCGCCAGATATCCATCAGTCGAAACCCTTTGTTGAAAACCATGTTTTCGCAGTCGCCCCAGTCATCGCTGGCCATTTCAATCCATGCGATGGTTGCCGTTGGCCCGGATTCATAGTCTCCGGTCAGTTTCTCGATCAGGGTTTCGATGCCGGGGTTGTGCCCCAGTAGCATGATTGAATTTAGGCTCGCACTCGATGCGTTTTCGGCCAACTGCATCATCAGCGCTACGTAGGTCGCCCACGGCGCGAGATAGAGATCCTCGACCGAATACATCGAAGCGGAGTCAAAAATGGCGCGTCCGATGGTCATTCGCCCCTCAAATTGCTCGGCCAATCGTTCCGCCGTCAGTGTCGTGCGTTTTGCCGAAGAGTAAAAAGTCGTCTCGGGAACCAGATTTCGTTCCACCAGTAGTCGGCCCATTATCGAAGCATCCGCGAATCCGCGTTCATTTAATGGTCGATCGTGGTCGGCCTGTCCCGGTTGAGCCCACGAACTTTTCGCGTGGCGCATGATTAAAATTGTTTTTGGCATGAAGGTTGTGGCGTAGAGGGATAGAAACAACGGGGAGGTCTTTTGCCAAAGAGTCCATCCTCCTTGGTGGCCGGTATGCCCTGCCGGAATAACCGGAACAACAGACCGCAAAACACATGAGTGAAAACCAGACCCAATTCCTGATTCTCACTTTTAATGCCAAAAACGATCGTGATTATCTGAGCCTGTGTATATTATAAAAGAGCTCCGTTTTTATATGCTGGCAAACCACATATATCAATTGCAGCTGAAATATTCTCCATATAGTCACACGGCCGCATGGCTGTTGACCTGCGACTTGCTCAATCCTCTTGTAACTCCACCGGTTGTTGAAAATGAAACAAAATAAACTGAACGTTATTATCCAAGCCATCGCTTGTGGCACAATCACGCTGAACATCGCGCCGCAACTCAATGGCCAGCAATTCGATAACCTGCCCAATGGTTCTTTCGGAGCGACGACCGGCGAAGTGTTGGCTCCTTATGCTCCAGCGATGACACCCGCCCCACCAGCGATGGCCGAGATTGAGGTGCCTGGATCATCGTACTACATCGGTCCCGATGGGCAACGGTTTACCGATCTTCAGCAGTACCAAGCCGCCGATTCGATCGCGATGCCACCCGCGGCCGTCGAAGGTGGCGGCGAAATTATTCTTTCAGAAGAACCGATCTACGATGGCGAGAACGTTTACCCGCTGGGAACGTTTCCTTCTCAAGAGTTTGGCGAGCAGATTATTTCTGAAGCGACCGTTGACGAAGACGGTAATTCGGTCGAAGTACCGGGGACTTTAGAGAGTGGCGCGGCGATCGTCGGCAGTGATGGCATGGAGAACGGAATTCCAGCCGACGAGGTTGTTCGTCCAGATTTGGACGACGTTGCAGCGGTCGAGACTCCGCAGCCTGAGACCGAAGAGGACGGTGAAGAATCTGAGTCGACAAGTGGTGAAGCGTTAAATAGCGTTGTCGTTGATGACGATGGTGACGTTGATCAAGTTGATCAAGTTGAAACTCTGCAGGCTCAGTTGGATAAGCTCAACACCCGCCACGACCGGTTGAAGGACCGCTTGAGCGATGCCAATCGCGCCATCGAAAAACTGACGCAAGAAAAACAAAAAGCTGAAAAGATTGCCAAAGAGGCGGCGGCGTCTATGGGCGAGGTTTTGGCGGGCATCGAATCCAGGGGCAAGAAAGCGAAGGAAGAAGCGGAGGGGAATCAGAAATCCGATGCCTCTGCAAAGACGAAGGTAGAAGCGCTGAAAAAAGAGTTGGCCCAGACGAAGGAACAGTTAGCGTCAGCGAATAAGAAGTTGGATCAGCCAAAAACCGCCGACAAGGCAGTTTCGGATAAGCTGGCCATGCTTATGACCGCCAAAGAGAAATCAGAAGCAGGTTTGGCAAAGATGAAGAGGGATTCAGGCGCCGCAACGTCGAAACTTAAAAGGCAGATCAGAGATTTGAAATCGCAATTGAGAAAGGCTGATTCGAGAGTAAATGCTGCCGATAAAAAAGCCGCCAAAACGACTCAAGAGCTAGAGAAGAAACTAAGCTCCGCAACATCAAAGGTGGAGAAGGCGGAAAAGGCATTGGCCGACGCTGAGAAGGAATCCGGCAAGGCTGAAAAAGAGCTTGCGTCAAAAATCAAATCAATGGAATCCAAGTTGAAAAAGATGGAATCCAGTGCAGAGGAGAAATTAGTCGCAAAAGAAAAAACCATTGGCCAGAACGAGGAGAAATTAGCTTCGTTGATGGAGAAGACCGCCAAGATTGAAGCTGAATTGGAGGAGGCAACCGAGGAAGCGACGGTCGCGAACAAAGCTGCCGATCAGGCCAAGGCGGAACTGGCGGAACTTGAGGCGGAGTTCGAAACGTTATCGGGCAAGCTGGCTAATCAAACCGAAGCCTTGGCGATGATGGAATCAAAAATGCTTCAGATGGGCAGTGATGAGATGAAGGCGGAGCAACCCGCAGACGCTACGGGCATCGCAGCCACTCCTGATCCATCGCCAGAGCCAGCGGTCGGTTCAGCCACCGAGGCGGAGAGCGTGGCGGATGTTGAAGAAGCGGAGGCCGAACGCGCAAAGCGCGATGCGGCCATGGCGGAAGTGAATCGGGAGCTTGCCCAACGAGAGGCGCAGTTGAAGGAGAAAGAGGAGGCCGAGCTGAAGGAAGCTGAGATGAAGGAAGCTGAGATGAAGGAAGCTGAGATGCAGGAAGCCGCAGCTAAGGAAGCGGAGATGAAGGCGGCGGCTGAATTAAAAGCAGAAGCCGCTGGAAGTTCAAGCTTGGCCTCGTCGGAGTTAGAAGACAAGATCAAAATGCTCAAAGCCAGACGTGATGCCCTGATCATCCAAGCCGAAACGAAAATTCGCGAAAAGCGGGAAGCTCAGATTGACCAGATGATCGCCGATGGAAAAGCGGCTGATTCGGTTGAAGTGACGACAGCGCTTGATGAGTTGAACGATTCGATTCATTCCAGCAGCGAAAAGCTGACCGCTCGTTATCGCCGCAAGATTGAAAAGCTAAAGCAGGCGTTCAGAGCGAAGTTTGAAAAAGCAGCGGCTGATCAAAAATAGCCTTATAAGCAGAACGGCGCAAGCCGTCCGGTTTCGCGAACAGACATCGCGTAACAGCCAAACGGACTGCGTCCAATGCTTTCTACGCCAGCAACTGCCAGGCCACCACGGCAATTCCAAACGGGAATAGGCTTATAAGCGGAACGGCGCAAGCCGTCCGGTTTCGCG
>CAYOZV010000051.1:0-19939 GCA_964408465.1 uncultured Pirellulaceae bacterium | reverse complement strand
ATTCCAAACGGGAATAGGCTTATAAGCGGAACGGCGCAAGCCGTCCGGTTTCGCGGACAAAAGATAGCGGAGCAGGCATGAGGACTACGTCCAATGCTTTCTACGTCAGCAACTGCCAGACCACCACGGCAATTCCAAACGGGATAAGGTAGTAAGCAAACCAATGAAGTTTGCCTGCTTCCAACCACTTCACCAAGATGGCCAGCGAAACCCAACCGACGGCAAACGCGATCAACAGACCCGCCAACAGAGGCATGAGCGGAGTTTCTGTCTTTCCCACTTCGATGATGTCTTTGAGTTCCAGAACGGTGGCACCGAGGATTGCGGGAATCGCCAGCAGAAACGAGAACGTGGCGGCCGACTGTCGGCTCAGGCCCAAGAACGATCCCATCACGATGGTCGATCCGCTGCGCGAGATGCCCGGCAGCAGCGCGAACGCTTGAGCCAAACCGATCAGAATTACCATCTTGTAATTCATGTTCACGTACTCTTTGTCCCCCTGCTTCAGTTTCGACAGGATGATCAGCATGACGCCCGTGATCGGAAACATCAGCCCCGAAAGCAGAGTGTTGGCAAGCAGCGGTTCGTGCATTTTCTTCAGGTAGATTCCGATGATCGCCGCGGGAACGGTTCCCAAAATTAGCATGGGAATGACTCGTCTGTCAGAACTGAGCAACGCAATGATGCGTTTCCAATAGAAACCAATAATGGCCAACAGCGTCCCAAAGTGCAGGACAATATTCAGCTCCGCCGATTCCGACAGTTTCCCCATCAGTGATTGAAACACGTTCAAGTGTCCCGACGAACTAATCGGCAGGAATTCCGCAATACCTTGGACAATTGCCAGAATCACGACTTGGACGATTTGGGATATCGCAGCGACTTGTTCGGTAATTTCGGCAATCAAATACATGACAACGGCTCGAGGTGGTAAGAGAAATGTTGCGGATGATAGTCAAAGTTTTGAGAATGCTAAATACCAATGCTGCAGTCGTCACGACATTCTGGATCGTTTGGCCAATGGCCACCGCCGCCGATATCGCTAATAAAGGCGGTCTTGAAACGCGGTTTAAGGGCAAACTGCCTTCACTGCCATTTCATTGAAGCGCTTTCGAAAATGCTGATCACGGTTTATCATGAACCCACAAATGCTGTTTCATGTCATTCTAACGCCTCGCGTTGGGGAGACTCAAACCGCCAATCAACTATCAACAAACTCTGGAAGCAGAATGATCGCCGCCAAGCCCCGAACGATGTTCGAGAAAATTTGGGACCAACACATCGTTTATGATGAACCCGACAAACAAACGATGCTTTACATCGACTTGCACTTGGTCCATGAAGTCACCAGTCCACAGGCTTTTGAAGGATTGCGATTGGCGGGTAGGCGGCTGCGACGTCCTGAGCTTACGGTCGCGACCCAGGATCACAACGTCCCCACCACCGACCGGTCGCTGCCGATTGTCGATCCTGTTTCAAAACAGCAGATCCACACGTTAAGGAGAAATTGCAGCGAATTTGGCGTGAAGCTGTACGATCTGGATCACGCCAATCAGGGAATTGTGCATGTGATCGGTCCCGAACTTGGGCTAACACAACCGGGCATGACGATCGTCTGCGGTGACTCACACACATCGACTCACGGCGCCTTTGGTGCGTTGGCTGTCGGCATCGGCACCAGTGAAGTCGAACACGTCATGGCCACGCAAACGCTGTTGCAGACGCGTCCTAAAACGATGGAAGCCCGTTTCAACAACACGTTGGCCAAAGGCGTGACATCCAAGGATCTGATTCTTTATTTGATTGGGCAGATCACCACCGCTGGTGGAACGGGCTACGTGATTGAGTACACCGGCGAAGCGATCCAAGCACTGACGATGGAACAGCGCATGACCATCTGCAACATGTCGATTGAAGGGGGCGCTCGCGCCGGTATGATCGCGCCTGATCAAGTGACCTTTGACTACCTCAAGGGACGCGAGCACGCGCCAGCGGATTATGATGCGGCCGTTGCGCGATGGAAGACGCTGCCGTCGGATCCGGGAGCCGAATATGATCGCGTCGAGATTTTTGACGCCGCTGATATCGCGCCGCAAGTGACGTGGGGCACTAACCCAGGTCAGGTGACCTCCGTCAACGCCACGGTTCCAATTCCCGCAGACATCGAAGACCCCACTGATCGTCAATCGGCCGAACTGGCGATCGAGTACATGGACCTAACACCTGGCCAAGCGATGGAAAGTGTTTCGATCGACAGGGTGTTTATTGGGTCATGCACCAATTCACGCATTCAAGATCTCCGCGCGGCCGCGGAGGTGATCAAAGGGCATCGCGTCGCGTCGTCGGTTGATGGCATGGTCGTTCCCGGCAGCGGTATCGTGAAGCGGCAGGCCGAAGAGGAGGGGTTGGACAAAATCTTTGTCGAGGCGGGTTTTGAATGGCGAGAGGCCGGTTGCAGCATGTGTCTGGCGATGAATCCTGACAAACTGGAGCCTGGCGAACGCTGTGCGTCGACCAGCAATCGGAACTTTGAGGGCCGCCAAGGTCGAGGTGGTCGAACGCATTTGGTGTCGCCCGAAATGGCCGCCGCGGCTGCCGTCGCGGGCCACTTTGTTGACATCCGCAACTGGGATTTTAAGTCCTAAGGTGGCGCTGAAAGTGCTGGCGTTGGACGTCATCGCCCATCTTGGGAAGTGGCTGGCCAACGATAATAAAGCGGCGACTGTCGATTGACCGGTCGATTGATTGGTCAGCAAACTCACGGCCGTCGCCATGCCGCCGACCAATTGTCAAAACGGCGCTAAAAACCCAACCGCTAATTTAAGAAACAATTTTACCCAACCATACTTCTGAATCTATGCAAGCTTTCATTAATCACAGCGGCGTCGTCGCGGCGATGGACAGGTCCAACGTTGATACCGACCAAATTATTCCCAAACAATTCCTCAAACGCATCGAGCGCACGGGGTTTGGGCAGTTTCTGTTTTTCGATTGGCGATTCCATCCTGACGGGACCGTAAATGAGGAATTTGAGCTTAACCGTGAGCGATTCAAGGACGCTTCGGTGCTGGTCGCGCGGAAAAACTTTGGCAACGGTTCCAGTCGCGAACATGCCGTCTGGGCGTTGGATGACTACGGATTCCGTTGCGTGATTGCCGAATCGTTTGCCGATATTTTTTACAATAACTGTTCCAAGAACGGCGTTCTGCCGGTCGTGCTGACCACCTCGGAGGTCGAAGCGATTCATCAAAACGTGGCCGCTAATCCTGGTTACGAACTGACGGTCGACCTTGAGAAAAACTTGGTTACCGACAACGCCCAGTTTTCGGCTTCCTTCGAAATCGACGCCTATCGCCGGCAGTGCTTTTTGGAAGGACTGGATCACATCGCGCTGACACTCCGCCACGAAGAAAAGATCTCCCAATACGAACAGCGCGAAAAGAATTTGTCGGCGAAGTGAGCGATCCAAGCCCTCGTCGATTTGCCTTTTAGCGCAACGCAAACCAGCAGCCAGCGAAAACCGGAAACTTACGATTTGCATGAAGGAAACCAATGAAAACAGTCTTGCTCTCTATCGTCATTTTTATTTTCTTGGGTGTGCCTGCATTTGCGCAGACGTCGGAGCAGACGCCTGCTCCTGCGGAAGTGCTTGATCTGTCTTGCTGGAAGATTTCGTTGCCGGTTGACGCCAACGGAACTGGCAAAGCGACCAGCATCGACGAAAAGAAAATCGCGGCGGGCTATGTCGACAAAGAGAACTTTTACGTTAACGAAGCTGGCGATGGTGTCGTTTTCAGTTCGCCCATCAAAGGCGTATTGACCTCGAAGAATACGACTTACACACGCAGTGAATTGCATGAGATGCTTCGTTGTGGAGACACGAGCATACCGTCTCATGCGCCGGGAAAGGGAATCAACAAAAACACGTGGGTGTTGAGCACCGCCCCCAAAGAGGATCAGGAAAAAGCGGGCGCCGTTGATGGCACGATGGATGCTGTTTTAACCGTTGATGAGGTGACGACGACAGGTGCCATTTGGCAACAAGGGCGCGTGATCGTTGGACAGATCCATGCGACCGACGATGAACCGGCGAAGCTTTATTACCGCAAGTTCCCACACCACCAGCGCGGGGCTGTGTTCTTGGCCCATGAACCGGTCGGCGAAGACGATCAAATGTACCCGCTGATCGGCAGTCACATCCCGGATTACTACCATCAAGACGGGCAGGTCGTTGAGCCCGAGGACGGGATTGAATTGGGTGAAAAATGGGGATACCAAATCAAAGCCGTCGGTCACGAACTGACCGTTACCATACGTCGTGAAGGTAAAGAGGACGTCGTTCAGGTGGTGGACATGAGTAAGAGCAAGTATGACGCGGGCGGCCAGTACATGTTTTTCAAAGCGGGCGTTTACAACCAGAATAAGACCGGCCAGCCCGATGAGCGTGCGACGGCGACGTTTTACGAGTTGAAGGTGACGCACTGATTGGGCGTTACAATCAAAAGTTCCGGCGTTGGGCGTCGTTCAGTCCATCTGGTCCCGCCCGCCCACAGGCACAATGGTTCGGCTTGAAAATCGCTGCGGCGGGCAATTCGGCGGCTTAGATGGTAAAACCACCAGTTTCGCCCCCAAAACAAGTGGTTTAGCTCAACGACCAGGAAGATAGATCTTGCTTTGAACCCGCTTAAAGGTCCATCAAGTGACGATCTATTAAACAGTGCCTGTTCGGCACCGCGGAGACATCGCTCCTTCCAGATCCAACCCTCCCAAGGTTTGGATCGGTACTTTGTCCGAATTGCGGAGTTTTATGATGCTCCAGAAGCAAGCCTTTCATCCCTCATGCCATCCATCATGCAATCGCTCTGATAAACACAACTCCCCCAACTCGAGTCGCAACGCCCCAGTTGTGACATCAGTATAAACATTGGAATTAATTAACTTGAATATCCCATTTCAGTTTCCTTTCCGCGCGTGCCTTAGCGCGGCGTTTGTTTTCCTTTGCTGTTCTTTTTCGTTAGGTGCCGATGTTTATTGGATCGGGAATGCCAACAGCGATTGGAGCAACAGCTTCAACTGGAACAATGAGACTGGGCCTGCCGACACGGACTATGTCTTCATTCTGTTCGGGGACGTCAATTACAGTGCGGCCGATGGCGACAGTGTCAGCCTCCGCGGTTTCCGTCAAACGGGTGGAACGCTCAACATCTCCGGCGGATCGCTTGAGGTGGCTAATTTGGCTTCAGCCTACAGTAGCTTCAATAGCGAAGTGATTCAAACCGGTGGATCGGCAAGTATCAACGCGATTGAAATTGGCAGCGAACCCGGTGGGGCAGGCTCCTACGTTCTCAATGACGGCGAACTTAGAATCGCGCGTGGCAGCGGCGGAAGATCACTTTACCTCGGGGCCAGCCGAAACGGATCGGCTGCCGGCACTGGCACGCTTACCCTCGCCGGCGGTTCCTTTACGACTCGTGATGAGGTCAGAATTGGTAGCGCTGCCGGCGGCACGGGAATTTTCGAAGTGATGGGGACTCAGCCGATTGAGATTGGCATCGGGGGCGCCAACGATGACATTGACGGCACTTGGTACCAGCATTCTGGTTCGTCGTTGGTCGCGCGGTTTGACGCCGGTGGCTGCACGCCAATTATCGTCCACGACAATTCAAGCCCCGACGGAACCTCGGCTACGTTTGAAAACGGATCGATTCTTGATGTGGATCATCTTGTTGGCGATGGGGGCGGAACATGGACGGTCGTGGAAGTCCAAAATGGAGACATTATTGATAACGGCCTGGCGCTGGCGGACGGAGTGGACACCAGCATTTGGTCATTCAGCGTCGATAATTCCGGGCCCAATGGGAAACTGCTGGTCACCGCCGCGGGCGACCCGGCGCCCCAATTTGGCTTTGACCTGATCGTTGGCAGCGATCAACAACAAAAGATGCGTTACGGGATGGATTACGAGCGTCTTTGGTTTTGGTCCAATGCTGACAGAGCGCTTGTTTCCAAATGGTCAGCGATAGACACCCGGATCGACTACATTCGAGTCGCGATGAATTCAGGCTACGAACTGGAGGAAGGCACTTACAACCTGTCCGCCTATACGAACAAAATTATTCCCATGATGCAGGCAATGAAAGCCGCCAATCCTGACCTCAAATTCTTCGCTTCGCCGCGGCCGCTGAATGAGGCTTATCCAAATAAAAAGTGGAACAACCAAAACGTGACGTGGCAACCTTATCCGATCTGGGTTACCGGCGCGACGACTCCCGTCTCAGGTGATTACGACTTCAACGACATCAAGTGCGGCGAGTACATCGAGCGTTATCTTTTGTTGATGAAGTCCTACGGCTTTGATATCAGTTTCCTCGATCTGACCAACGAGTGGCAGTCCAATGTGGGCGGCGGCCGGATCACTCAATCCGATGCTCGTGATGTTACCGAGTATCTAAGGAACAGTACCGCGCTGGCCAATGCGGGAATCGAAATGCCGAAATTCGTCGGTCCGTCATCTTGGAACTATTCTCAGGGCGGCAGCTGGATCAGCAATCTCAATACACCAGAAAAGCGGGCGGCGGTTGATATCGCTGCGGGGCACAACACCGACCGAACCGGCTCTGCCCAAGGATTCGCTGACCAAGTGCATGAGTTGATGGCTGCCCATCCGGATTGGAACCCAGAGATCTGGAATACGGAGGTCCACGGTTGGAAGAGCACATCCGGCGAGAATGAGACGACGTCGTTTTATTATATGCTGGAGAAGATTCGTGCAGGTTTCTCCGGTCTCAATGGTTGGTTGGCGATCGGTCAGACCAATCAGGGGCACGCGTATATTCTGAATCAAAACGGGACGCGGAGAAGAAACGTCAAGTATTTTCTGTTCAAGAAACTTAGCGAAACATCGAACTACGGTCACAACCTAAACATCATCAGTGAACCCGCGCAACTTTCTCACACCGCCGCGCTGATCAAAGGCAACTTGATGACCGTTTGGGTTATCAATCAAGGGGCTTCGAGCGTACCGATCAACGTGGTGCCTGCCGGTCGCACTATTTCTGAATCCAGCATCAAGAGAACGCGTTGGACCGACGCAAGCGACGTCGAAGGATTTGTTTCGCACGAACCTGTTACCTCCAGCAGTGCGTTTTGGTCTTCGATTCCCGCCGAATCGGTCTGCTGTTTCGAGGTATTGCTCGAACCGGAGACGTTCCCCTTCACTGTCGTCCAAGCCGAAAGAGAAGATGCCCGCAACGGCATGACCGAGGAATCATCGGGAGATGCCGGTGGTACTTTGAATCTTGGCAACATCAACGATAGCTCGTGGGCTCGATACAATGATGTTTCTTTGGTGGAAGATTCTACGATGCGTTTCCGCGTCGCCCGTCCAGCAGGTCGCCAAGACGGCTGGGTCGAGGTTTATCTGGGTGCTCCGGGAGCTTCGACAGCGAGTATCTTGGCGGGCAAACCCGCCGGCAAAGTCGCCGTTCCGGAAACGGGCAACTGGCAAATTTACCAAACGATCGAAGCCGCGCTGGAGTCTCCCGCAGGTGATTATGACATCGTGCTCAACTTTGACGAGGTGGGCAGTAACACCGGGGGATCTCTGTTCAATTTGAACTGGTTGTCAATCGTTTCGCCCGAGCCCGTGGTCGTCGTTTTGTTGGGAGATTGTAATTTCGATGGCTTTGTGAACTTTTTAGACATCTCTCCGTTTATTGCAAATCTCACTTCTGGGATTTATGTCGACCAAGCGGACTGCAACGAAGACGGGTTTGTGAATTTTTTGGATATCTCCCCTTTCATCGGCATTCTCTCTGGCAACTAGTAAGCAGAGGCGAAACGAAGCGATGTTAGGCGGCTTACTGCTTTTAACCTCTCTCGTAGGGGGAAGGTTCGCCGCTTTGAAACTCCACCGTCACCGACCTCAAGAAGGCTCAAACGTGATGTTCTCAAATTTCATCAGACGGGCGTCGTTTCAAACCTTTCTTGTCTTGGGCATTGTCGGATTGGCTGCTTCGGTCGCTTTTCCACAGGCTCATCAATTTGTTCATCCGGGCATCTCGTGGTCCCTCACCGATTTAGACCAACTTGCAGCACGGAGATTTGTGCAGCCTTGGTCTGCTGGTTGGAACGATCTGACCAATACAGCAGAAGCTTCGTTGAACTATCAGATGCGGGGGCCTTTCGAATTGGTCAGCAACCGCCCCAACACCAATCAGTCTGAACATACCGACGATGCCAACGCGTCGTTGTATCACGCATTGCAATGGCATTTCACTGGCAATGAAGCCCACGCAATTATCGCGACAGAAATTTTGGATGCTTGGGCAACGACGCATACAACTTGGTCGGGGACTTCAGTGCACCTTCATGCCGCTTGGCGGGGAGGCACGATGGTGCAGGCCGCGGAGATTCTTCGGCACACGTATCCCGGTTGGACCCAGCAAAACACGGTTAACTTTGAGGCCTATTGTGAGACCGTTTTGTTTCCGCAATTCCGAATGCCCAATCCTTTGAGGGCCGCCAATCAAGGCGCCAACAATCTGTGGGGAGCCCTGCAGGTTGCCATTTTCTTGAGCGATCAACAGAAGTTTGCAGATTGTGTCGAAGCCTATCTCAATGATCCCTGCTGCGGCATTTCCAACTCGCTTCCCAATGGCCAGTGTGGTGACACGGGGCGCGATCAAGGACATGCCGGAGCCATGATCGGAAATCTGACCTCGGTTGCGCAAATTCTTTCAGTGCAGGGCGTCGATGTTTATGAGGTCTTGGATAATCGCCTGCTTAAAATGTGGGAGTACTGGTGCAAGTACAACTCGGGCGAAGAAGTTGATTTCATTCATCACGGCACCTGCTATGGCTATTACACTTCGATCGGTCCCCTCGGTAGAGGCGCCGCACAACCGCACTGGCTCGGTGACATGGAGACAATCGTCGACGCGTATGTTGTCCGAAAAGGCATCCCCGCGCCCTATCTAACGGATTACTTGGCGGAGATTAGTCCCGATGTCGACACCTTCCTTTACCATCGAGACGATTCGTTTACGAAATCGACAACGGCCAGTCAGGAACCACTGGCTGCGTTGATTCAGAAGGATGTGAACAGTCTGATTAATACCGAGATTGGAAATCCGAGCCAAAACGGCAGCGGTAGTTTCAGCGATGGCACGTGGACGTTGACCGGGTCCGGCAACGGATTAAACGAAAGGAATTCGATCAGCTACCATTACGCGTACACCCAATTGAGTGGCGATGGCGGGATGGTTGCCAGAGTTCAATCGCTCGACAACACCGACCCAAATGCCGATGCTGCGATCGTCATCCGAGCCTCGCTGGACGATCCCCAAGCCTCGATGGCCTCGATTTCTGCGCGACCCGAACAAGGAACTCAATTTTCTGCGCGGGTCTTTGATGCGGCCGATGGTAATGGCACTCAAGTCTTCCCATTGTCGAATCTTCCCGATGGTCCCGTTTGGTTGAAGCTGGAACGTCGGGGAAGCCGAGTTTTTGGTTTCGCCGGTCCCGATGGCGTGACGTGGGCACCAATGCAACATGTCATCTTTGAAGATTGGCCCGAAGACGTTTACATCGGCCTGGCGGTGACTTCTCATAATAACAGTGAACTTGCGACCGCGACCTTTTCCGATGTCCAGATAGCGTCGGTTCCGATCATGGATTTTGACGATTTTAATGGAACGCAAAATCTTTCAGGAGGTGGCGGAGGTCCCACGAGCGCATTCTTTCCTAATGAAGGGGGCGGGTTAGGCTATAACGTGACACGGCAGACCAATAACAACGTCAATGAGGCGAATGGTCTTATTTCGTTGAACTCTTCTGGAGGCGGGGGCGCCCGCACGGCGATCGAGAGTGTTGCCAGTTTGGATACGACACTGGCCGATACAACCGCGACGTTTTCATTTAACGGCATTGAGTTTGAAAACCTCGTCGATCCGCTCAACGTGCTTGGCCCCGCACGCACGCTGGTAGGTGTAAGAACACAGGAAGGGTCGGCTACCACCTCTCCAGATCTCACTTCTGAAAACATCGCCGAATTGGGCGAAGGAATTTATTTCCTCTTCGAAGATGATGATCTTGATCCTGCCTTTTTCGGAACTCCAGGCTTTCAAGGTAACTCAACTTTGTTCTCTTTGGATTCAGCTAACGTGGTGACTGTCCTCGACTCTTTTTCCTTAGATACGCTGGACTTTGTTAAGGATGCCAATGGTGTCAATACAACTCCCGTTCTTGATATTGAATTTGAGTTCACCCCCGGAGGCTATACGTTTACGCTCACCGGAGACACTGCCGGTGGATCATCAGTCACCTCCAGTGGTTCCTTTGCCGGTCTCACCAATGCGGCCGCCTACGCCAACAACCAGTCCGAAGGTCCGGATTTGGCCTTAGCGATTGATAGTATCTCAATCACTCAGCGCTCTGGCCTGCCGGTGGTGGAACCACTGCCGGTTCTCCTGGGGGATTGCAACCAAGACGGTTTTGTGAGCTTTCTGGATATCGCTCCATTGATCGGATTTCTAACGTCAGGCGTTTACCTAGAACAAGCGGATTGTAACGAAGACGGTTTTGTGAGCTTCTTGGACATTTCACCGTTCATCGCAATCCTGACTGACGCATAGTGGGCACAGGACGAAATAGGGAAGACCCAAAACGTTTTCATAAGATGAACCGAAACAACGTGAACCGAAACAGCGTGACGCCTTCGGGGCTGTAAATCCTTTCCATCCTTAAGGTCTCTTTCGCGATCAAAGTTGTTGACCGGTTCGACCACCCGCCAACGCGGCTGCGTTTTGGCCGGAGAGTTGGCAGTGTTTAACCCCGGCGCGGTAGGTAGGCCAGACGGCCGCTTCACGATCAATAGTAAAGCCGCTGTCCTCAGCTGCTTAGCCGATCCCTTAACGGTCAACTAACACCGCGTTTGCGGCGCTGAATCAAAACCAACGCGCGCTCCACCAGGTTTCAGTTTGCGGGGTTGGCCGGATGAGAGCATCCCGATGATGGAAATCGCTTGCATCATTTCAATGCGCAATACGTGCACAGCTCTTCATTCGGTGACAATCACGAGGATCAGATTGATCCTAACTTACCGGTGTTATTGATCTTAATTATGTCGTGAGAGCCGGATCGCCGATTCTTTTACTTAGGTCTCGTCCCACGTGGGACAAAAGCCAATTCCCCTTCTATGTGTGGCATTTTTAGGGACGCATCGGATTATTCGGTTCGGATAATATCGGCAAAACTAAACTGTTAAACCTTTTGAAGGAAAAATTTAGCAATTTGGGCAGCTTCGATAAAGCTGGAAGGTAGGCTTTCGCATCGCCAAGATTCCGGCTCGCAAGTACCGGCTGGAAACTTACGTAGTTACGTAAATTCACAACACTTTTTGAACCTATTCAACATAGAAAGTCGTCATGATTAAGAAATTTTTGATCGCTGCAGCGTTAGTGATCGCAAGCCCCGCGTTAGGTCATTCGCAGGAGATCTTTTGGTCCTTTGACCAAGCTGGTCTGAGCACTGAAACAACCGGCAACGTCGGTGATACTGGCACAGCCTACATCTTTTCTGATGGTGAGTTTGCCTTCGACGCAGCTGACCTCAACCTCACAAGTAGTGATTCAGCTGTCCTTCTGCTAACCGGCGGACTGACATTCAACGACGAGTATTCTGTCGTTGGTGGAAGGTCATTCAATTCGTCAGAAGTGACAACTGATGGTGCTGGCGGTGGCAATCTTTTTTCTGTTAGCATTACAGAAAACGGAATTAACCCTGGTCTTAACCAGTTCAATCCACACTTCGACGCTGGCGTAGGCCCAAATGGAGCTACTTTGTTGGCTTCCGTGGACTACTCGATTGCATCTGCAGGCGAAGCAACATTGGGCTTTGAAGTTGGTACACAGGGCGTACTTCAACTTCCCGATACGCTTGTTGTTCCAACGTTCGGAGACGCGACGCTAACCGCTGCCGGTGCTGCTATTCCTGAACCATCTTCTGCGGCTCTGTTGGTTCTAGGCTCTCTTGGTTTGATTGCACGACGCAAACGATCCTAATTCGAGAGGACTCTTGAGTCTTAATTTGAATAATGAAAAGAGCGGCACTTTGTGTCGCTCTTTTTTTTGTCTGTTGCCTTCTAGCGATAACTCCAAGCGAACCACTAATGTGTTGGTCAATTCGTTTTAGATCCGTTCTCTGTTGATACCTTGCTCGAACACGGCACTTGGTTTGTCTTGGTGGGTTTTCATCTGCCGCTGGTCCGCTTGCTTCTGACCGCGGAATTCTTGCCCGCCCTTTCGATTGATTCCATTATCGGAGCGATAAGCAGCGAAAAAGGTTTTCAAGGGAGACGAGATAATTCTTCCTTCTGTCCCGCTGGCAGGCGGCTATGGGCACTTAACTCTCCGCTGAATTTTTTCAAATTCATGCTTGATTTAGCCTCAAGAGCAAACAAGCCACACTTTGCAAATCGGTCAAGTTTGGCACTTGGGACGTGTTTAATCCAGTAAACCACGGGGAAATCGTGCCTCGGAGAGGCGCCGAAGCCTGCGCTTGGCGGGGTGAGAAGTCGTAAGAATAGCTAAAGTTTATTGGCTGGAAGTTGTTGCATTAACGAATATCCAGAATACAATGCATGCTGGACATTTTTGTCTTCCCGTTAACACACAACCTTTTTGACCCTATTCAACATAGAAAGACGTCATGATTAAGAATTTTTTGATCGCTGCAGCGTTGGTGATCGCAAGTCCAGCTTTAGGTCACTCTCAGGAAATCTTTTGGTCTTTTGACCAAGCTGCTTTGAGCAGTGAGACAACTGGCAACGTTGGTGATACTGGTACAGCCTACATCTTTTCTGATGGTGAGTTTGCCTTCGATGCAGCTGACCTCAACCTCACAAGTAGTGATTCAGCTGTCCTTCTGCTAACCGGCGGACAAACATTCAACGACGAATATGAGACCGTTGGTGGAAGGTCATTCAATTCCTCAGAAGTGACAACTACTGGTGCTGGCGTTGGTAACCTTTTTTCTGTGAGTATCACCGAAAACGGAATCAACCCTGGTCTGAATCAGTTCAACCCACACTTCGATGCTAACGTCGGTCCTAACGGCGCTATTTTGCTGGCTTCAGTCGATTACTCGATTGAAGGTGCAGGCGATGCAACATTGGGCTTTGAAGTTGGTGCCCAAGGCGTACTGCAACTGCCTGATACGCTTGTTACTCCGACCTTCGGAACTGCGAGCCTAACC
Source organism: uncultured Pirellulaceae bacterium (assembly GCA_964408465.1). Classification (GTDB taxonomy): domain Bacteria; phylum Planctomycetota; class Planctomycetia; order Pirellulales; family Pirellulaceae; genus Mariniblastus. The sequence goes on along the minus strand of CAYOZV010000051.1, from coordinate 6,685 downwards.
GCTGAGGGTGGAGCTGCTATTCCTGAGCCATCTTCTGCTGCTTTGTTGGTTCTAGGTTCTCTTGGCCTGGTTGCTCGACGTAAGCGATCTTAATTCAACGAGACTCTTGAGTCTTCATTTGAATCATTAGAAGAGCGGCCTTAGGTCGCTCTTCTTTTTTTATGCCCACTGCGTGTCGTGACCATTGCGTGCCGGCGACACCTGAGAGTTTTACGCGACACACCGTGGTATTAAATGGGCAAAGCACAAGGCCTATCAATCAACCGAAGTGATGGGGCTTCGCCTCCTGCGAAGGCTTCACCAACGAGTGGTGGATCGTCTTAAAAGATCCTGAATCGCCTTTCTCCCCTCAGGATCTCTTAAGAAGATCCACTACGCCATCGAGTTTTCCCTCAACGAGGTTAGGTCAAGGGTTCAAAACTGAGTCATCGCACGGAACGCGGCGACAACGGCGTCTTGATCGGACAACATCCAGTACAACGTGAACCCCGCCAAGGCTAAAGCACTAACCAGCAAATTGATGCCGAAAATACTTGGCCGGACCTCGACCGACTGCACCGCTTTTTTTATCTCCGCTTCCAATTCGTTCCATCCCTCATACCCTTGGGCGATACCGCTGGCGGTCAACTGGACGCTGCGGTTCCATAATGACGGTTCCAGATGCAGGTGGATTTGTTTGGCTGGAATCAGCAAACCATCGCCAGACCAGCGACTGGATTTGTCAAATTGAAGCGCGATTTTTGTCAGGATCGGACGTAGCTGCTGGGCGTTGATGTTGTACACGACGATACGAACACGCATCAGCAGCACCGTCAACGAAACGACCAAACCGTAGAACGACAGCATCATCACCCACACCAGCGACCCGTACTGTGCCGCCGCAGCCTGCGGCATAAACAGCTCCATCGGTCCTGCCATCATCAGCCCGCAGACGCCAATTCCTACCGCCGCCGCGTCACGTGCACCGGAGGTTACAAACGGCCGACGACGAAGGTTCAGTAATCCGATCAGCAATAAGTAGACGGCCAACGGTATCGCAGCGATGCAGAAATGTAGAGGGTCCATTTAGATCAAATCTTCGCAGATAGGCTGGGTTTTTATGGGACGTGATTTTCACAAAATTTGCCCTCTGGGCGTCAGCCTCGGCTGTTGGGCAACCTTTGCCCGCAGCAACCGAGGTAAAACGCCCTGCGGCTGGTAAAATCACAGTCTCTCAGGAGAGGATGATGACACTTCATTACCATCGTAACGCTTTGGTTAAGCTTTGCCGAGTAACCCTGTTCTGCAGGGTGATAAATTGGTGCATAAACAAAGGAGCAATTTCGCGCCTTGTCATTTTTTCAACTGCTGCCTATCATACCACCCAAGTTGATTGAGCTGGGACGTTTCAAATGCCCTATTTGCTTAAAGCCATTGTCCCCAATCAACTTTCGCGTCGAAGCGTGGCTGAGCCTGAAATACTGGCTGGCGATTACACGATTCGATCCGTAAATGGGAATCGCGAGTCTCTGATCAAACGCTGTTCAAAACGGTTTGTGCGAGTCTCCCGCGAAATCTGATCTCCGAACCAGCCACTCGTTTGGCTGAATTGAGACAGCACAAAACCAATTTTTAAAATTTTGAACAGGAATCTTTATGACCTCTCAGGTTACCGATACGTTTGCGCAAACTCAAAACGAAAATTCTCCCAGCGACCAGGCCGATGCGGCGTCGCCTCAGCAACAGGATGCCACATCCCAAAGCCAAACTCAAAACCAATCCCGCAGTCCGTTCGGGGCTAATTCCGAAGGAGCAGAACACGCCAACTCACCAAGCGTCGAAATCGTTCCGGTAGAAATTGTCAGCGATTCGGTCACGCCCGTTCAACCACAACAGGAAAATGCAGAATCGGCAGCCTCTCATGTTGAATCGGTAAAACAAGAATCGGTAGAACAAGAACCGGTTGCTCAAGACCCTCAGGTGGATCCGTTCAAGGCACTGGGACTGCGTGATGATGTCTACAAAGCGATCAAAGGTTTTGGCTACGAAACACCGACGGCAATTCAAAAGGAAACCGTTTCGGTCATCCTCGAAGGGCGCGACGTAATTGGACAGGCCGAAACGGGGTCGGGGAAAACGGCCGCGTTTGCTTGGCCCCTGCTCTCTCAGATCGACCTCAAAAAGAAGTCGCCTCAGATTCTCGTCTTAGCACCGACCCGCGAACTGGCGCTCCAGGTCACGGCGGCGTTTGAAAAGTACGGGCGGTCCATGAAGGGACTTAAATGCGTCACCGTGTATGGTGGCCAAAGCTATGAAACACAATTCCGAGCGCTCGAACGAGGCGTCCACGTGGTCGTCGGAACCCCCGGACGCATCATGGATCACATCAACCGTAAGACGTTGAAGCTGGATCAAGTCAAAACGTTCGTGCTGGACGAAGCCGACGAGATGTTGCGGATGGGTTTCATCGACGACGTGCAGTGGGTGATGGAGCGTTTACCTGAGGTTCGACAGACACTGTCCTTCTCCGCGACGATGCCGGCGCCCATTCGAAACATCGCGAAAAAGTATCTGAATGATCCGGCCCACATCACGATCAAAAGTAAAACACGAACCGCGGATTCCATTGAACAGTCGGCTATCATCGTCAACTTTCGCGAGAAGCTGAACACCCTTTGTCGATTGCTGGAAACCGAAGAAACCGACGGCATGATCGTCTTCGTGAAGACGCGCCAAACGACCAACGTTGTGGCGGAACAGTTGACCCAACGTGGTTTTGACACCGCCGCACTCAACGGCGATATCGCACAAAATCAGCGCGAACGGACCGTCAATCGTTTGAAGGCTGGCAAGATTGACATCGTTGTGGCAACCGACGTTGCGGCGAGGGGGTTGGATGTGAAACGCGTCAGCCACGTGATCAACTATGACTTCCCTCATGACACCGAAACCTATGTTCACCGCATTGGACGGACCGGACGGGCCGGACGTGACGGGAAAGCCGTTTTGTTCGTCGAACCCAAAGAAAAACGTAAGTTGGGTTGGTTGGAAAAAGATCTCAAGCAAAAGATCGCACCCTTTAAGACCCGTTCGATTGACGAGATCAACGAAATCCGCGTTGAGAAGTTCAAGCAGAAGGTCGTCGAAGCGGCCAACGACAAACAGATGGACTTCTTCCGCGACCTAGTCAAAAGCTTGGTCGAAGAGAATCCTCATTCGATCGAAACCTTCGCCGCCGCGCTGGCGGTGATGGCTCAGGGTACGACGCCACTGTTGTTGACCGATGCTCCTGCGGGTAAGAAAGATCGCAAACGTCTGACCGATGCCGAAAGTGCCACTTTCCGTGTCGAAGTCGGTCGCAGTCACGGAGCAGGCCCGGGGAACATCGTTGGTGCGATCGCCAATGAAGCCGGACTGCAGAACGGGCAGATCGGAAAGATCAAGATGTTCGACAAGCACTCGTTCATCGACCTGCCGTCGAGCCTTGGCGAGGATGTCTTGGATGTGCTGCGTAACGTTCACGTGAGCGGTCAGCGTTTGCAGATCGCGCGTTCAGAAAAAGCCGCCGGCCGTTATGGTGGTGATAAAAGTCATCGTCGCCGATCAAACAATGGCAGCACCGATTTCTCCAAACGAAACCCCAAGCCTTATCGCGGCCGTAAGTCGATCAGTCGATCCGAGAGATTCGGTGATTCGGACACAGGTTCGTCCTCAAAAGGCGGCGGATTCAAAGGTGGCGGATTTAAAGGCAAGCCCAACTCGCTGTCAACGAAGGCCCGTCACTCGAACTCCGGTGGCAGTGGTGGTTCGGCCGAGTCAAAGTCGTTTGATAAACCGGCCCGCAAGTCCAAGCCCAGCAAAGGCAAAGCCGGTAAGAAATACATCAAAGTCCGAGCCAAGAAGTGAGCTGGTGAGCTAAAGCGGACTGCGTCCAGAAGGCACCCCCAAGCTGCGTCAGAATCTTAGCGGTACGGCGCAAGCCGTCCGGTCTCAGCGCTTCGGCGCAAGCGGTCCGGTTTTGCCGGTTGTTTTTCAGCCGACATCGGTCGGCTACCGCCCAACACCGATCAGCCTGCGTACTTGAAACCAAAGTAGATACCAGCGGGCCATCCCCGTTCGGCTTACAACGTAACCGTGGAACCGGCGATAAAATGAGCCGCCGACAAAGTGAGTGACGTCAGCCGGTCGGCGCAGGTCGGCGCCGTCGGGCCCACGAATCTAAAATTTACTCGTAAGTGCACAGGTAAGCCGTTTGTACTTCGACTTGTAAGTGGAACGTTTGGTCTGCGGCGATGGTAAATTCCGCACCTGCCTGGTAGTCGCTGAACGAGTCCTCACCAGGCAGTTTTACCTTGAGACATCCGCTGACGACGGTCATCACTTCTTTTTTGCTGGTCGAAAATTCGTATTCGCCCACATCCATCACACCGACCGTGGCAGCAAGCGTGGCGCTCTGGAAGGCGATGGATTTTACTTTGCCGTCGAAGTATTCATTGACTTGCATGGGTAGCGTTGCTTCGTGATGGGGTTGGGGATAAATTAAGCTCAGCACGATTCGTTCACTTCGAACGTATCGTTCACTGCCCCGACAGTTTACTTGATATTCGATCGCTTAAAACCACACTTACCCCTCATCAATGAATCACATGACTAAATCTGAACCCATCATCAGTGTCAGCGGCCTGCGCGGAATCATCGGCGAAAGTCTCGACCCCATTTTGGCCATCAAATACTCGACCTCGTTCGTCAGCACACTGACCGCAGAGGGGCCGATTGTGGTTACCCGAGACGGACGCGCGACCGGTTCGATGCTGGCACAGGCAATCTGCAGCGGGCTTTCTGCGATGGGGCGCGACGTAATTTACGCCGACGTGGCGGCAACGCCGACCACCGGTGTGTTGGTTTTACAGCACAACGCGGCCGGCGGCATCCAGATCTCGGCCAGCCACAATCCTGCACCGTACAACGGGATCAAATTGTTTGGCGGCCACGGGCGTGTCGTTGATGCTCAGATCGGCCAGAAGGTGATCGACGTTTATCGCGACTACGAGTTTCCGGCTGTGCCGCACGACAAGATCGGAACCATCTCCACCTGCGAAGACACGTGGTCAAAGCACATCGAAAAAGTCCTGGCAACGGTCGATGCCGACCGAATTCGAGCCAAGAAATACAAAGTCGTCTTGGACAGCCATCACGGAGCCGGCAGCGTCGTCGGCAAACGCCTGTTGGAGTCGTTGAATTGCGAATTGGAATGCCTGGGAGATGTTCCTGATGGATTGTTCGAACATCCTCCTGAACCCACCGCCGAAAATCTCCAATCGACGGTGAAACGGGCGATCGAATTTGGAGCCGACGCCGTATTTTGCCAGGACCCCGATGCAGATCGTTTGGCGGTGATCAATGAATCGGGCCAGTACATCGGCGAAGAATATACACTGGCCATCACGATGAACCATGCGTTGAAGACGCGCAAGGGCAACGTCGTGATCAATTGTTCCTCCAGTCGCATGTCGGATGACATTTGTAAATCGAACGGTTCGACGTTGCATTTGAGCGCCGTCGGCGAGGCGAATGTGACGACGAAGATGATCGAACTGGACGCGGTCTACGGTGGTGAAGGAAACGGTGGCCCGATTGATCCGCAGGTCGGTTACGTACGCGACAGTTTCGTCGCGATGGCTCAGGTTTTGGACGCGATGGCGGCCAACGATAAAACGATCAGCGCATTGGTCGCCGAGATACCTTCCTATGAGATTTGCAAGACAAAGGTTGCGATTGATCGAGCGCTCATTCCGTCGCTATATGAGAAACTGGCGGCGAAGTACCCCGATGCGAAATCGGATGATATGGATGGCTTGCGATTGGACTGGGATAACAAATGGATTCTCGTCCGTCCCAGCAACACCGAACCGATTGTCCGCGCCATCGCCGAAGCGTCAACGATGGCCGAAGCGGAAGAGTTGTGCGCCGCCGCGGCGGAGATTGCCGGGAAGCTTTAGCGCCGGTAGTTTGGGCTCTCAGCCCCAACCTCCACTCGTTCTGTAACTACCGCGACCGAAGAATTCCTTTCAGGCTCCCCCTGCCGTTGCTTCCCAATGGCGGGAGCCATTCGTATAGTGCTTTCCTAGGCGGGAGCCTAGGAACGAGCGTTTAAAACGTGATGGGGCTAAGAGCCCAATCTACGACACGCGCGGCTACTTCCGGCTCTCTTCGCCGGTGCTCAGAATCGCCATGAAGGCCCGTTGCGGAATGTCGACACTCCCGACGGACTTCATACGTTTCTTTCCCTCTTTTTGCTTAGCCCACAGCTTGCGCTTCCGCGAAATGTCACCGCCGTAACACTTGGCTGTCACGTTCTTGCGGAGCGCTTTCACCGTCTCACGCGCGATGATCCGAGACCCGATCGCGGCTTGGACAGCGACCTCGAACATGTGCCGGTCGATCTCCTCTTTCAGTTTCTTCACCACCGCGCGGCCACGTCGATCCGCATCCGCTTTATGACAAATGATGCTCAGCGCGTCCACCTTCTTGCTATTGACCAAGATATCCAGCCGCGCCAGATCCGCTGGAAAGTAGCCCACCAAATCGTAATCCATCGTGCCGTACCCGCGCGTAATGCTCTTCAGGCGATCGTGCATATCGTAGATCACTTCGGCCAGCGGCAGGTCGTACGTCAACATGATCCGTGACGTCGACAGGTATTCTG
>CAYOZV010000050.1:10389-26582 GCA_964408465.1 uncultured Pirellulaceae bacterium | reverse complement strand
CAATTCTGCTGTCCGCAAAAAACATCCCATTTCCTCGTCGCGGATCCTCGTTGGATTCAAGGGTGCCAAAGACTCCAGAATAATTACTTCGTGCTACCATCAACGAATCATTACTTTGCGCCGATGGGTTACGGGATCCACTGCCACCGGACGAACCAACCGGAGCAACCTCTGCATCGAAGCCAAGAATTTCAGGAGCTGGATCTGAGGTGCAAAGAAACATGGGTAGAACCTCGGCCAGAACATCTGGGTTGGTATCTACAGGGGCACGAAAATTGATCTGTTGAAATAAGTTCTGCGCATCAAGAAACGGAAGCACCGATGATGCCCACCCCCAACCGGTTAGGTCGTCGTCGTTGGTCGTCCAACCAGAGGGAAAGACCTGACGCGCACTCTCGAAATTCATTGCCGCCAGCCCAATCTGGCGACATTTATTACTGCAGTCGATCCGCCGCGCTGCCTCGCGTACTTGCTGGACTGCCGGCAACAACATTCCTATTAGAATACCGATAATTGCGATCACGACTAATAGCTCAACAAGCGTAAAACCCGACGACTTTCGGTTGTTCATTCGAAACACCATTGGAAAAAAGGGAAGGTCCAGCTCAGCTTCTCAAACAGGCGCTTACCGCTGATTCCAGCTGATTGATGGGCCGTTTGAGATTCGCCGAACGCGTACGTATCGTTCATGTGGTTTCGACGCTGACTTACCCTCCAACTTTCCTTACTAAATCCGTTTTTGCACATCTCTGTATAACGGCGAACAAAAGAGCCCCTCGCTTCATTAAAAGACGGATACTTAAAGGCGAAAAAACAGGCAAGCACATCTCCAATCGCACCTTTTCCTCGATCGACCAACGGTATTAATAGCAGTAAATTCAAGCACCTGAGTTTCCGTTTAGTCAGAACGCCGTCAGAGGCACACCGGCAATCATGAAAAAGTATTGAACCCGTGGCACGCCTTGGGTGGTACTGATTACCAAAGTTGGCCGCGTTCACTGCAAGAAAAACATTCCCAAGCGGTGCGAGAGCACCCCACTCCCAAACGCAACTCGATTCCTTTCTGCTGCCTTATCGTGACAGGAAGCGCCGCTAGTATCGTTGGCCGTTGTTGGCGTGGTGGATGGCCCAGCGGGATTACTCTATATTAAAATGTGGATGTTTCTTGAAACTCAGCCCATCATCACGCCGGTCTCCAATCAACAGCCCTCGCCCACAACTTGATACAACGCTGCGGGTGGGCACGCCCGAGAAGATTTCGTTCGTCTACCAAACGGTGGGGCCCTTTCGGCGCTTGTTCGCTTACATGCTGGACTTGTTCCTGGTAGGCGCGCTGCTGTTTGGTTTAGGGATTCTCCTGACGCTGTTGTATCTGTTCGTCATCCTGCCGCTTCTGCTCCATTTTGGATTCGGAGGGTTAACCGAAGAAATCGGCGTGTCGCTATTGGGCGTGGCGGGGCTGATCGGATGCACCGTGTTCTGGTTTTACGGAGCCTTCCAAGAAACGTATCGAAACGGGCAGACCTGGGGGAAGTCGATCGCAAAAATCCAAGTTCTATCGGTCGACGGTTATGCCATCGACGGCGTCCAAGCGATGACTCGAAATCTGTTTCGATACTTGGACCTTCTGCCGTTCGTACCCGCGACGCTGTTGTACGTCTTCGAGATCGAATTCACAGCGTCGTGGATGCCGACCTGTTTGATCGGACTGATCTGCATGACCATCAGTCCTCGCTACCAGCGAATCGGCGATCTGATCGCGGGCACGATGGTGGTGTTGGTAGAGAAAAAATGGGTGCCGGACCTGACCCAGTTCGAGGACGCGCGTGTGTCGGAACTGGCCGACCTGATCCCAGCCAACTTTCAAACGACGCCTTCGATGGCGAACGCATTATCCACCTACGGAGATGCTCGGCCGCGGTTGGCCACCGAACATCGCGCGGAGATCGCGGCGAATCTGGCGGTGCCGTTAAAGGAGAAGTTTGGTTTCCCAGCCGACACCGATAATGACTTGCTACTGTGCGCCCTGTATTATCGGACCTACGCCGAAGTCGATGACCTGCAGTCGGACGTGGAGCACGACGAGGACTGGTTGCTGTTGAAGGAGAAGAAAGAATTAGTTCCGCAGCCGCAGCCCGAACCCATCATCGTCGATGCGGAAGTCGATGCCGAGAACTGAGTGAACTGCCCCCTCCAATGCATGGATGATTAAAGCCAGCGTAGTGGATCTTGTTAAAGATCCTGAAGCTCCTTTTCCCCGCAGGATCTTTAACAAGATCCACCAGACGCTACCGAGTCGATGGTTCAACTGCACGCGCGACAGGTTTTAAGTGCCGATCGAAAAATTTGATGACGTCCACCATCAAATCCATTTTCCCAAATGTCGCGAAGTGCCCGCTACTGGGAACCTCTACCAGTTTTGAACTGACGCCTTGTTTTTTTAGGGCCGCATGAAACAGCCGCGCTGATTCGACGGGAACGATCATATCTGTTTCGCCATGGAACTCGAAAAACGGAGGGTCATCTGCCGTCACAAAGCTGATCGGCGAAGCGTCGCGGTAAGTGCCGGGGGCCTGTGATCGAGAAGCGCCCAACCAATAGGTTAACGCACTCGAATCGGCTTCAATCCAGCTGAATTCTGCGGGTGTCCCGCCAACGACGGCAGCCCGAATTTTGATTCCGTCGTTTTTCTCGTTGGTGGTCGCCAGCATCGACGCCAAGTGTGCTCCGGCGGAATATCCGTAGACCCCGACGCGCTGCGGATCGACGTTGTAATCGCCGGCGTGTTCGTTCAGCCAATCCAATGCGATTCGGCAATCCTCGATTTGGGCGGGCCAGGGATATTTGGGGGCCAGACGATAATTGATCGCCATCACGACGTAGCCAACCCGCGCCAATCGCCGCGCGTGCCGCAGCATCGAAAACTTGGAACCGGTTCGCCAAGCACCTCCGTGAATCATCACAACCGCAGGCATCAACTGTTGTGTCGGCACATCCGCCACCGGCTGGTAGATGTCACACTTGACCAAATAGTTTTCGGTTTTGTGAAAGACGATTGCACCGTGTTTATCGATGCCAAATTTGACCGGCTTGGGTGATGCGTCGGCAGTCTCTGGAGTTCCGACCGCGTCGTAGCCTTGGGCAAACGTCGCCGATGAAATTGCACTTAAAACGCAACAGGCAACCAACGCATTTACCGTGGCTGAGAGCAACCCAACCAACAACAAGCGTTGCTGCCCAACGCCTAATGCAGAACATTGTTTTCGCACTCTCAGATCCCCACCCTCAGCTCCCAAGTTTTAGCGCTCCGCTTTTTATTCCGTACCCAAACGCCAACGGCGTCTGACAGCGCCGCCACGACGAATTTACTCAACGGATCCATTGGATTCCATGTTTTCTCTTCAGGCCGCTTGCAGCGAACGAGTGTGCTGAGCCCACGCGATCCAATCGGTGATCTCCGCCAGATCTGGCTTCTTTCCCGATCGGATAATTTTCAGGCCTTGCTTCGTCTCTGAAAAGGGGCCCATCACGTTAAACAGGGACTGAGGCCGCATCGACGCGATTTCTTCGGGTTCGATCAAGTCGCAAGCCACCAACAACTGGGCGTCGTGGCCACGGAGGTTGGGAATGCGGCAGACCAAACGCGCCTGATGCTGCCAGCTGCGGACGATGTCTGCGGACATCCGTTTGTAGTTCAATTTAGAGGCCATGGATTCGGCCGTTTGTTTGAGGAAATCTGCGATGGTGAAAACACCAATCTTCTCAAAACGTTCGGCCGTTTTGGGGCCGATGGACGGAGCCGCTTCGATGTGATCTTCCAGATCAAGATAGAATTTCAGTTTTGCATCTACCTTGGTGGTTTGTGGCGTCGCGCGAGTCGCGGCCGGCTTGGCGGGGCGCTTCTGCTGTTGTGGCCCATCTACGATCCGCGCGGCCTCGGGTGCCAACGCAGGCACCGATCGCCTGAACGTATCTGGGGTCGGTGTTACCATCCGCGGCGTGCGTGGACCTTGAGAATCGCGAGTGTCGCGCGAACGGGCCGAAGAACGATCAGCGCGAATTATATTATCAGCCCGATCGCGACTTCTGTCGTAGCCGCGATCATGGTCGCGATTACGCTCACGGTCTCGGTCTCGGTCACGCCCTTCGAACTCGCGGCCAGAACCATTAGATTCAGAGGAATCGGCTTCCGACGAAGATGTCCCGTTCTCTTGATAACGACGCAACCTCGGACTGCGCGAATTTGAATCGACCGATGCGCGTCGCTGGCTTCGATCACGACTACGGCTTTGGTCACGATCGTGATCGTGATCAGGGCCATCATCAAAACGACGGCTCCGAGTATCCCGCTGGGCGTCGGTTCGGCTGTAACCCGATCGGCCGTCGCGGTCTGTGCGGTTTGAAGATATCCGGCTTGAAGATGTTCGACTTGAACCTACTCGGCCTGAGCGTCGATTGCGCCAACGTTTGCGAGTTTTACCAATTCCTTTGTGCCAGTCATTGATTCGCTCCAATGTGATTCGATAGGCACCGTCGAACTCATTCTCATTTTCGTTGGCACTTAGGTAGCGCTGTACACGTTCGAACAATGATTGCGCGGCGGACGTTTCAAGTTGATCGGGTTCGAAAATGCCACACGCCACCAAAACGTGAGCATCGTGAGGTCGCAACGCAGGCACACATGAGAGCAACCAGACCTCTGATTGCATTGTGTCGATGACGGTGCGGGTGAGCCCCACCTCGTGCCAGTTGAGCGGCAGATTCTCCAGGTCCACATTCAGCAGATCAGCGACCGAGACAATCCCGCTCTCGTTCAACGTTCTCAGTTGCAACGAATCAAAATTCGCGAGCCCGTCCAACGGCGAGTGTTCTTCGACCGCCACCGCGTACTGCAGCCGATCGCCAATTTGATTCGCCTTGATACTGGTGACGCTGGACGATGGAGCCGGTCGTGAGTGCTCCATCGTGGGTTCGGCGCGACGTATCGTTGCGTTGGAACTTAAATGGGTCGTCGGCACTGCAATCGCGGAGACACGATTATGAACCGGCGCGGCGTGACTGGCCCCATTGGCAGAGAACGTACTGGCGGTCGAAAAAGCGATTGTCGCCGGCGGTGTGGCCGCCGCAGCAGGAATATATTCCGTTTGAATCACCGGCGGATAAGTCTCCTCTGCAGTCTGCGATTGGATATTGAAGAATTCAATCGTGGCAAAATTGTTGGCGCGGTCGATCAAGAAACGATGCTGCGTCAGCATCAACACCTGATGGCCACGCGCCGAAAATTCGCTGAGCGTCTGCAACGCGGTGTCGATCCGGTCGGTATCAAATTCCTCGAACAGTTCGTCGATGATCAGCGGCGCTGAAACACCTTGCGTCAACAACATTTCATTCGCGGCCAGAATGAGGCTCAATTGTGTCTGCGTTCGCATCGTCGGGCTCAACCCTGACAAACTCAGACAGCGCTGCTGGCGGTCTTGAACCTGCAGTTCTGTCTGATCGCCATTGCGCGTCAGCCAGAGACGCGTTAATTCACCGTGAGACAAACGGCTGAGAATTTGGGCGGCGTCTATCAAAAGTGCGTTGGGCGTCACCTGCGTGACCTTCGCGGCTTCGTCCAACCGTAAATTCAGCGTCTGCAATACCGCCATCGCCGATTGAAGTTCCCGTTGAACACGCGCCAGTTCGATTTTGGATTGACTGTTGTCAACAGCCGTCAACGAAGCACGTTCGTTGCGCAGATTCATGACTTGCGATTCCAGCTGAGTCATCTCCAAGGTGTTGGGCGATTGGTACCTAAGAAGTTCAGCACGGCGATTTTCAAGCGTCAACAAACGGTTGCGTTGGGCGCTCAAGTCAGGCGCTACCCGCTGCGGCGTGGCCGCCGGGACGCTGATCCGACCAAGGAATCGTTCGCGTGCCCGCAGGTGGCCTTCTTGTGCGGCAACCTGTGAATAATCTTTGTCCGAACGCTCAATCACGTCAGCACCCGCCGCATCCACCGTCCGCAATTGCTGGAGTACCGATCGTCGGCGCTGGATCAAACGAGTAACGTTTTCGGTGATCTCTTCGTAACAACGACGGAGGCGTTTAAGTTCCGCCGCCGCAGAACGATGGCGAATTTGTTTGTATTGTTTTCCCAGTTCATCGCACAGCACATATAGGTCGTCTCTCATTCCGTTGCAAACTTCGTCAACGAAACCGGCGGCCTGGTAGGAATCCGTTGGGCCGTGTGAATCAAGCCACTGGCCGGTTTGCGATTGCGCGTTGTCGACGCGTTTTTCGAGGTTCAACAAAATCCGGCGGGCATCGTGGTAGGGATGTTGTTCCGATTCCAGCGTCATTTCATTCCACTGGATCATCTCGTCTTTGAGAACGACGCGCTGCTGTTGCACGTCGTTTTGGACGCTGCGCCAGCGGTTCAGCTGCGTGTCGATTTCGTCCAACTGTTCGTACACCGCCGCGCTTGGATTTACCGCCGGCGTAGCGGGCGCGACGAAGGTCGGTTGGGCCGCGTTGATTTGAATTTTCAGTTGCTCAATTTCGGAATTGACCATCGCAATTTCGTGGTCATTCGATTTTGTGGTCAGCGCGACGATGCGGCGTTCGAGCTCCGCAATTTGCTGATCTAACTGGCTGGCGCGTGCAGATGCCGCAGACGTGCTGCTGATCTGCGTATTGAGCTGCTGAGATTGATGCTGCAGGGCAGCGATCGTTCGGTTGACACTTTCGATCTCTGACCGCAAAGCATTGGCGGCTTGAATCTGTTGGTCGCTGGGCGCAGATTCACCACTGTGTTCGGGGCCGATTGGAACGCCCAAACGGCGATGAAGTGCAGCGGCCAAATTCTTGTTGGTTGGATTCAGCGCCGTTGTCGTCCGCGTGTCGAAGGACACGTTGAAAAAGCTGTTGAAAAGATCCAGGTCCAAGGAACCGGTAATTAAAGCCTGTGAGTCTGTGGAGCCGTTGAACGCCGCAGCATCGCTGGAACTCGCCTGCGATGAGACGCCGCTGATGTTGCTGATGTTTAACCGGTTGCCACCGTGCCCATCGCGGGCCAGCGCATACTGCTGGTAGCCATTGCTGACATTCAACGTCCCGTTTATAAGTTCGCCGGCGTTGAAAGCGGGGCTGCCTTCAACGTTGTGAACATCGTTACTCTGTCCGAATAAGATGCCGCAAATAAAATCAGCGACACGCGTCTTCCCAGTCCCCTTTTCCCCGTAGACCAAATTCATCGAGGGGCTGATCTGCATCAATCGAATGTTGCTCAGCTTGCGATAGCCATCAATGGCGATTCCCGTCAGCTTCATTGCTTAACTCCAAGGTTGGAACACGGTTAGGTGCTCGGCAAGACCGAACGTCCTGTCGGTCGAATACATAGTGTGATTCAAAGGTTGTTTTCTCTGCCCTATTTTGACCATCGGTGACAAAATGTGCGTACGTTGGGTGCACGCATGCCGAGCCAGAAAAATTTTAATTTAATCCAACGCCATTTAACTACCTAGGGCACTTCGCTTGCGCAGCCGACTTCGGCCGATTGTGCTAGCGAAAACGCGACTCTCGGTGGCAGTATCCTCGGAGCACCGTTCATTTTCACCTGATCAACGGCCGCGTTGAGCTATTTAGCGCGGGTTGCGTTGTTTTGCATGGGTTGCGATCGTGCGTCGCGTTCACTAACTTCAACAGCTGAATTTCTTGTTGAACGAGACCAGCAGACCGATGCGGATATGAGCATGCTCTCCAGCGAAGCCGATGTTGACGAAGATCCGTTCAATGAAAGACCGTCCTTAATATGGCGGCTGATTTCTGGCATCTTCAAGTTAATTGTCTTGCTGCTGCTGCTTCTGATTGCGGCCCTCTGTTTTGTCTACTACACATCGCAACAACAGCCCGAATTCTACGACGCGGCGATGAGGCTGGAAGAGGCTCAGAATCAGGCGATGGGCTCAAAGATGGAGACCACCGCGCTGGAGATTTACAATTCTGCGATGTTCCCCACAACGTGGGATGGTCGGCTGTCGGAGATGGAGATCAACGGTTGGCTGGCCTCGGAGCTGCCGACCAAGTTCCCAGAAATGTTGCCTGAGAACATCAAGGACCCGCGCGTTTCGCTGGAGGCAAATCAACTGACGATCGCGTGCCGGTGCAGCTATAAAGATTTGCAAGGCATGCTGGTCGGCAAGTTCGACCTGTTCTGCACCGAGCAACCGAACCAGGTCGCCGTCCGAATCAGAAGCGTGAAACTAGGCGTCCTCCCCTTCCCGGTGACTCAGTTCGCCGACGTGATCACGGACCTTCTGCAGAAGTCCGGCTATGAATCGAACTGGTCAACCAAGGACGGCGATCCGCTGTTGCTGGTCAACGTTCCCGACGATCATTTGGTGATCGAAGAGTATTACCGGATCGAGGTCAAATCGTTTGACATCAAGGAGAAGGCAATCTTCATCACCGGCGAAACGGTTGAACTACAATCTCCCGAACCTTTGTAGTGGACGAGGCCGCGAGTCCGGCAGCTGCATTAGAATCAGTTTCACCTAAAAGATCGCAACCGCCGGCAATCCAACCGCCCGCCCCTTACCTCCTCAGTTGGTAAAACTAAGAACCAAACCGGAAGTGGCGGATGTGTTCGCCGCCTTGCCCGATGGTCATCATTGCCTCGATACCCAACTCCAAATGCAGGTCCACCCATTTCGAAGTGACCTCTGCGTCGGATTCCTCAGTCTTCACACCCTCGGGAGTCGTGGGAACATCCGACACCAGCAACAGCGCTCCCCGCGCGATCGAATTATGATGGCCAACGATGAACAGCGTCGCCGTTTCCATGTCGATGCCGATGCACGTTAGTCGTTCAAGTCTTTTACGGAACTCTGTGTCATGCTCCCACAGGCGGCGGTTGGTCGTGTAGATCACGCCCGTTCGATACTCTAAGTCTCTTTCCAGCAGCCGGTCGGAGACATACTTGTGCAGTTTAAAAGAGGGCAGCGCCGGAACCTCTGGCGGCATGTAATCCATGCTGGTTCCTTCGCCTCGAATCGCAGCAATGGGCAGAATAAAATTACCGATCTCGGTCGAATCCTTTAAACCGCCGCACTTGCCCAAAAACAGCACGCCCTCGGGCTCAACAGCTGACAACAGATCCATGATCGTCGCCGCATTGGCCGAACCGATTCCAAAGTTGACGATCGTCAAACCATCTCCGTTACTGGCGGCCTGCATCGGTCGACTCTCGCCATAGATCTCGCATCCAAACATTTTTGCGAACTGGTCAACGTAGTAGTTGAAGTTCGTCAGCAGAATGTACTTCCCAAATTTTTCGATCGGCATGCCCGTGTATCGCGGCAGCCAACTACGCGCGATTTTGGCGCGGTCGATCTCGATTTCAGGTCGTGTCATAATTTGCTCGGCAAAAGGAGGAATTCTACTTGTGAAAATTCTGATCAAATATGACGCTGCCGCAAGTCCCCAAATGATTTACTGCGCCACAGTCGATGTCGACACGAGTCCGGTCCTGCATGAAATTTTAAGTGCTTCACAAGGCAAAAACGGCCAGGCGAACCAAGCATGAACCGCTCTGCCGGATTCTCTGCGTCGTCCACCAACGGATCAATACTGTTGTTGGTTAAGCATTTCAATTTCCCGACCGGACAACGGTTGCTCAAGTCGCCGACAGGGTCGAAAGTCCTGCTTAAGGAACTTTTTAGGAAGAGGAATTTGGTTGACCGTGATGAAATAGACCGTCTGACGAGCGATCGGATCATATTCGATCTCGCGAATGTTACCGATCACCGGCGTGTGCTTACCGTGGTTGGATAAAACCTCGATGCGATCTCCCACTTCATGACCTTCATGGTCGACATGTAACCACATCGCCGGTTTGACACGAATCTTTACCCCGCCGTATTGAATCGAAAAATAACCTGCCTCTCGGTCGGCGGCATCTTCACAGTAATCGCGACAAAAGATACGGCTGCCGGGGATCATGGATTCAATCAAATCGCGGTCCTCAGGGTGCACCCACTCAAAATCTCCCTCGGCCGGCCAGCGAAAGAAGACGCCGTGTTTGACGACTGCTTTAACGTCCTTTTTGAACTCAGCAGATTCGCCAGTCGCACCAATTTCTTTCAGCAGGCTATCGATTTCATGCGCGGCAACCTTAAGAGATTGATCCGCGTTGTTTTCGTTCATAGCTTCCGCCTCACTTGAGATACCGTAGCTCGGATTTTTAATCCGATTGCGCGTCAACGGATTAAAAATCCGTGCTACCGTTGTTTATAACCGAAAACTGGGCCGCAAATTTGCGCACGAAAAAAGGCGTGGTCAGCAACCACACCTTTTTCCTATTTTTCATTAACCGTTTCCGGTCATCGCTTGGACTACAGAGCGCCAATTTTGGCGATCAGGTCAGCCGTACGTGAGCTGTAACCCCATTCGTTGTCGTACCAAGAGACAACTTTGACCATGTTCGCATCGCCTTCGATGACTTTGGTGAAGTCAGACGCGAAAACAGAACTGTGTGGGTTGTCGATAATGTCAGAGGACACCAATGGATCAGTCGTGTACTCCAGCACACCTTTCATCGGGCCTTCGGCAGCGGCCTTGATCGCAGCATTGATTTCGTCAGCGGTCGCAGGCTTGTTCAAGCTACACACCAGATCGACGACACTACCTGTTGGAACAGGAACTCGCATCGCCATGCCGGTCAGTTTGCCGTTGAGTTCAGGAATGACCAAACCAACCGCTGCCGCAGCACCAGTTGAAGTTGGGATGATGTTCTGAGCCGCCGCGCGAGCGCGGTACATGTCCTTGTGAGGCAGGTCCAAGATCTTTTGATCGTTGGTGTACGCGTGAACGGTGGTCATCAAACCCGTCGCGATGCCCCAGTTGTCGTTGAGAACTTTGGCAACAGGCGCCAAACAGTTGGTAGTACAGCTGGCGTTGGAGATGCAAGTCATGTCGCCGGTCAGCTGATCATCGTTGACGCCCATCACGCAAGTCAGGTCCGGAGCGTCCTTGGCAGGAGCGCTGATGACGACTTTCTTTGCACCAGCGGCGATGTGAGAATCGTAGCCTGGTTTCCCGTCCTTGGCGCGATTGGTGAAGACGCCGGTACTTTCGACAACAACGTCGATTTTGTGCTCTCCCCAAGGCAGTTTGCCTGGATCGCGTTCTTCGAAGACGCGAATTTTCTTACCGTTGACGATAAGGTTCTCTTTGTCAAATTCGACGGTGCCATCAAAGCGACCATGAACACTGTCGTACTTCAGCAACAGAGACAGTGTCTCGTTGTCTGTCAGATCGTTGACCGCGACGACTTCGAATTCGTCAGGGCGTGAAATCAGATTGCGAAATGTCAAACGTCCAATGCGTCCAAAACCGTTGATTGCAACACGAACCGCCACAATGCTTCTCCCGTTATATGTTCGATGGTAATAATTTCAGGTCTGACCGTGGCGACGAATTCTCCGTCAGCGGCTACCCTTACGTGACTGCAGACGATACCAAAAACGGCTCAATCGACAAGTAGGTAATTCATTTCAACTCCACCAAGCAACCCGTCGCCGCCGGAGAATCGGCCGCATGCTCGGGCCAATTGGCAGATTCCCGTCGGTGTCAGTCCCGGCACCTGGGATTACGTGCGCAACGGCCAAATCGCTGAGAATTACGATCAATTCCTCGCCGGCGATCCCTTAACCCACTTTGATTGGCAGATAGTCAGCCGTTGCTTGCCGCCGATAGTCGGTACGAAGAAACCGGTTGTGGTCGAGTTTGGCTGTGGTACCGGTCGTACGCTGATCCCGTTAATCGAGCGCGGTTATAAAACGATCGGCGTCGATTTATCTTTGCCGATGCTGAAGCAGATGGGAAGAAACCTTTCACTTCGGTTGGGGCAGCCGCCGGACGACGGATCAATGATCTCCATCCAAGCGAACTTTGTTCAACTGGATTGTTTGGCCGAGGATTGCTGCGACCACGGCGTGTGTCTGTTCAGCACCCTCGGCATGATTGCCGGCAACGAAAATCGGCGGCAGTTTTTAGACCACGCGCGGCGGACGATCAAAGACGGCGGCACGTTTGTGCTGCACGCGCACAATCTTTGGCAGCAACTACGTCACCCCGGCGGTTGGCGCTGGTTTGGCAAACACTTGATTGACGTGGCCGGTGGCAAGTGCCAGTTGGGCGACCGGTTTGCAACGTATCGCAGCATTTCGGAAATGTTTATCCACAGCTTTCGAAAACGCGAGCTGGAGTCATTGTTGAATGACGCCGGTTTTCGCGTGGAGGTTTGGCATCGCGTTGAGGATCCGCAGAAGGCCCGTGCGACGGTGGGGTGGGTTGTGGTTTGTAGGTAAGCGCCGTGGCGATTTCTAATTTCTAATTTCCTATTTTGGATTTCTAATTTTGGACTTCTGAGTTTCTGAGTTTGGAGTTTGGAGTTCGGAGTTCGGATTTCCAATTTTGAATTTCCGATCTCATTTCAAATTTCCCGATTGGGCATCTTGAATTTCGAAATCAGAAATTCCAAATCCGAAATCGCGTCAGCGCCTGCTATCACCGGCATTAAACTTGGCAACTTATTCCGGCCAGCGAATCTATGCCACGCAAAAATATAGGGATTGGGACGTGTTGTGCTAAACGTGACGATTTACTCAATAATCACAATTGGCTGGACGATCCAACGATTTGTCGGTGATCCGAACCTTCGGGCACCAATCGCTGGATTTGAACTCCCGATTCGAACCCGCGATGCCCGTTGAAAAATGCTGATGATAATGGAAGCTCGTTCTGTCGAACGAGATGATCGGATCAGCAGACCCAGTTTTCAAAAGGACTTGAAACAATGCGTTCCATGATAGGTTTTGCGGTCTTAGTTGCCGCTATTGGATTCTCCGGTTGCTGCGGCACTGGTGGTAAATGTGGTTTGAGCCACGGCGTTGGCGCAGCAGCCACGGCAACCCAAGGCACCGTCATCGAAGCCGGTGACTGCGGATGCGGCGGAGAAGTTTACAGCGAACCAGGCATGATGCAGTACGCACCCGACGCCGGTGCGGCGGCTTGTGCCTGCGGCGGAGCCTCAGTCGCCAGCGTCTCTGCCCCGTACGAATGTGGTTGTTCCGCCGGAAACTGCGGTGACCAACCGGTCGTAGCGCCGATGCAATTTGCGGCCGCTCCGGCAGTGGGCGGATGCAGTGATGGCTCGTGCGGCGCCAGCGAATCGACTCCGGCCCGTGGCCTGGGCAGCAAACGCGGATTACTCGCCGGTGCCAACGGTCCGATGGGCATGGGCATCAACGACAAAGGCCTTGCCTGCAGCCAAGGCCGCGCGGCACGCAAAGCTGTGCGTGAGCTGAAGCCAAGACGGTCCAGCCTTTCTGAAAAACTTGGATTTGGTTCGACCGAAGAGACCGTTGAAGAAATCGAATTGGTATCTGACGAATACGTCGTCGAATGCGAAGGTTGCGCTTCAGCTGTCGGTGGACGCCACATTTCGCACGGCGTCATCTCTGACTTTCGTGATGCTCGCCGCCAAGTCAGCGGTAGCCCTGCCGGTTGCGGTCGTGGTGGCTGCGGTCACAGTGGTCGTCTGTGTGGCGTTTGCAATAAGATCCGCGGTCTCTCGGGACTTGGGGCGGGAAGCCCTTACGGTGGAGCCATCCCGCATACGGCACAACAGCCGGGACAATCAGGCATGGCACCCAGCTACGCCTACCCGTACTACACGACACGCGGACCACGTGACTTCCTCCGCGACAATCCACCATCGATCGGACGTTAGTCTGATATCGCATTTGGCGACGTAGCGACGTAGCGACGTAAAGACGAGAACTTGAAAGCGCAAAACGCATCACGGCCGGTGGCTATGGTGCGTTTTTTTCTTCGCCTAAACGAAGAAGACGAAGAAGAAAAATTTCCTAAAGCGGCAGAGGGCTGCCGCACTCCAAATTTGGAGTGCGGGACTCCCGTCCAGCTTTTAGATATTTTTTTAAACCACGCCAGCAAAACTACAGAGCAAAACACCCTCCCTTCAGCAGCGTCTATTCAGCCCAAACAAGCCGATTTTTCAACATAGAGCACCGCTGCAGCCACATTTGATTTGAAAACATTGATATGCCATAACTAATCTCCTCTATAATGCGTCCCTCGCCCATTCGAAATCCATTGCAAAAGACTCGCCACCATGAACCGTCAACGAAAATCAAAACGCCAACAAGCCGCCGTTTCTTATCACGCACTTGAGCAGCGGGAAGTGCTCACCACGCTGCTGCCGGTGTTCCATGTCGTCTCCGGCGATACTTTATTTGTCCGCGCCGACCCAACTTCGACGACAACGGACATCGAATTCAACATCGTCGGAAGTGACATCGTCTTAAGTGAATCGCGTCCGGACGGGCTGACTGACAATACTTCGTTTGCCGCTGCCGGCATCGATCGAATTCGCTACATCGGAAACGACTTTCGCGATGTCGTGTTCAGCAACACCACAATCGACACGCTGATGTCCGGACGCGGCGGTGATGACAGCCTCTCCACCGCGGGCGGACTTTCCATTCTCTACGGGGGCGGTGGCGCTGACGAATTGATCAGCGGCGATGGCGATGATCGCCTCTTCGGCGGCGATGGGGACGACACCATTTCAGCAGGAGACGGAGACGATTTGATTTTTGGTTCTGCGGGTAACGATGAGATCAATGGAGACGCTGGTGGCGACACGATCTATGGCGGCACCGAAGACGATACAATTTTTGGTTCGACCGGAAATGATTTGATTGTCGCCGGGGCTGGCAACGACAGCGTCGTTGCGGGGGACGGAGACGACGCCATTTTGGGCGGCGCCGGCAATGACGACATACTAGGCCAGGCTGGCCAAGACAACGTGCGCGGTGGTAGTGGAAACGACACGATTGATGGTGGTCTCGATGATGATCGACTGGTGGGAGAATTAGGCGACGACGAAATCTTCGGGGGCAGTGGAGATGACACAATTCTTGGCAACGCAGGAACAGACACCATCGACGGCCAACAAGGCGACGACGATCTGCTCGGCGGCATCGGAGATGACGTCATCAATGGCGGTACCGGCGAAGACCGACTTTTCGGTGAACAAGGCGATGACCGACTTTTGGGAGACCAAGGCAACGACCTTCTCTACGGCGATGCGGGCAACGATTTCTTAGACGGTGGCAACAACGACGACTTACTTTTTGGCGGCGATGACGATGACACAATCCTTGGCGGCAATAACGCGGATATCATCAACGGTGGTTCGGGAGACGACGACCTAAACGGCGGCATCGGCGAAGACAGGCTCCTTGGCGGTTTGGGCGACGACCGGCTCGACGGAGCCTCGGGGGACGACAGCCTGTTCGGCAATCAGGGAAACGACACTCTCATCGGGGGCTTTGGCGACGATTACCTAGAGGGCAACGATGGCAATGACAGCCTCATGGGCAATGATGGAAACGATTCCTTATTAGGCGGTGCCGGAAACGATCGTCTCGTTGCACACGCGGGCATCGATTTTCTTAACGGTGGCGATGGCGACGATGAACTTTTCGGAGGTGACGATGCCGACCGGCTATTCGGCGAAGCTGGGAACGACATCCTAAACGGTCAGGACGGAGATGATCGGCTCTTTGGAGGCGATGGCGACGATGTGCTTTCGGGAGGCTCCGGCACCGATTTCCTACGGGGCGGACTTGGCAGTGACACACTCAACAGCGGCCCCGGACCTGACAATTTCAACATGGTGGACAGCTCAGATACGGTGTTATTTTTCTTTCCCAGTCTTGGTGACTTCATGTCATAGGTGATGCCCGTTTGTCACACTAAGGCGGAGATCATCTTGTCGGCTGAGAAGATGATCCCGTCTCCGATTAGAATGCGTTTTCAACCTGCCCAAACAAGATTCACAACAAGGGTAACGCTGTTAGATTTTGGCCGATAATCTTTAACGCAAGGATGCCAAGGCGCAAGGACGCACTGCGTTTTAAGGAACGACAAACTCGACTCAGTGACACAATGAATCGTTTCATCACTGATTTCGATCAAAAGACACCGAAGCTCCAATGGTCGCTGGGCGTCTTTGCGCCCTTGCATCTTTGCGTTTCAAGAATTGTGGCAACGCCATTCAAAGTTAGCCCTTTCCAAAGACCGAAGCAGAAAAAAAATATCCTAAAGCGGCAGAGGGCTGCCGC
>CAYOZV010000050.1:6602-10289 GCA_964408465.1 uncultured Pirellulaceae bacterium | reverse complement strand
CGCGTTTGTTTCGATGACATTGATACCCGTCAACAGATTTTCGATAGAAACGTGCCATGTCTGATCAACCCAAAATTAACCGCCGCTCTGCGCTGAAATCTGCTGCTGCTGCCGCCACGGGCGTCGCTGCTGCCAGCGTTTCTTCAAGTGCCTCTGCGCAGCGATCGCGGCGTCCAGCGAAGAATCTCGTTCAGATCACCAAGCGATTGAAAGCTTGCGACACGCCGCTGAAACAACGCGCCGCCCAGGACTACACCAACAGCCTGCAACAATACGGCGGGCAGCTGGCAAATCCGATTCGCGATTTGATGCTGACCACCCAAAAAGATGACCGCATCCATTTTGGCGCTTTGGTGATCGGGTCGGGCTACGGAGCGTCGATCGCCGCGGCCAAAATTTCAAAGTACCTTCGTCCCGAACATCGAATGTGCATCATAGAACGGGGTAAGGAATGGATTCCCGGCACCTTCCCCGAAACTTTCAAAGACGTTTCTGGTAACGCTCGCGCCGTGTTGGCCGGTCCGACGCGCGGGCAAGTGGTCCAGCCGTTGGGGCTGTTCAATTTGATGATGAACGACGAAGTCAACGTGCTCAGCGGCAACGGATTGGGCGGCGGATCGTTGATGAACGCCAGCATCGCCCTTCGTCCCCACCCCGAAGTCTTCGCGCAACAGCGCTGGCCATCGGCGATCAACAATATCGAAATAATGGAGCCGTACTACAAACGAGTCGCCGCTCAACTGTCGCTGACTCGTACGCCCTTCGATCAAACGCCCAAGGTTCGTTCCCGCCGCATCGCGGCGGCGCGGCTGAGCAGCAATCCTAGCTTCTATGATCGCAATTTCATTTCGGTCATGTACGACCACCGCCATTTAGACCAACAGATGCGCAATGCCCAAGGCATGATCCAGCGGCCCTGCACGCTGTGCGGCAACTGCATCAACGGTTGTAATGTCGGAGCAAAAAACACGCTGGCGATGAACTACCTACCCATCGCCAAACACAACGGCACTGAAATGTACACCCAGTGCGAGGTGAACTCGATCGAGAAGATGGATGGCTATTACCGCGTCAACGTCACCTACATCGACGACACCGAAAACAAGTTCACTCGACATCCCATTTCGATCAACACGCGCATGGTCGTCGTCGGTGCCGGCAGTCCGGCCAGTTCGACGATTCTGATGGAGTCACAGCATCCCAGCTTTCAGTTTTCGCCACGGCTGGGGATGGACTGGTCTGGCAACGGTGACACCATTGGATTCGTGGTCAATGCAGGTGCGGGCAACAACATCGCCGGCTACGGTGCCTGTGAGACCGACCGACCCGGCGTCGGTCCGACGGTGCAGACGTCGTTGAATTTTTACCGCGATATCGAACTGCAAAAAAGGTTGCTGATTCAAGATGCTGCGATTCCGCGCGGCGTGGTGAATCTGTTCACGGCATTGATGGGCGATTTGAGCCTAGATCGTTCGATGGTGATGTTGGGCATGGGCCACGATGAAGGCCGCGGCAAAATCGAAAAGAAGGACGGGCGTTGGCAGATCATTTGGAAGGGGCTGAAAGAAAGTCCCTACCGAAAGATGGTGTTCCGCGAATTCGAAAAAGTGGCGCGAGCGCACGGCGGGCGTTACAAACGTTTAAAGGCTTTTGGGGATAACTTGGTCACCGTCCATCCGCTAGGGTCTTGCGGCATGTCTGATTCGAGTGACGGCGGTGTGGTGAATCATTTGGGGCAGGTCTATGACGGTTTGTCCGGCAACATTCACCCCAATCTCTATGTCGCCGACGGGTCGATCATTCCGACCGCGATCGGCGTGAATCCTTACATGACGATCGGTGCTCTATCAGACCGCATCGCCAGCCACATCGTCCAAAACCCGCTGCACACAGATCTATTCGCCGCGGTGTAACACGGATTTCCAATCCGAACCTGCTGTAGCACGGATTTTCAATCCGTTTGGGCGCCAACGGATGAAAAATCCGTGCTACAAATTAAAGGTTAGCCCTTGTCAAAACCGACAGTTTGATAGATATTACCGAACCAAATTTGAGCCTCACGCACGACAGCGTGCGAAGGAGAGCTCATCCGAGCCCCCGACGATCGTGGGGCTCGTTTACACACCGACGCAAAGCTTGAAGGAGCTAGTTGAAGATGGCACGTTATACAGGACCAAAAGGTCGCATCAACCGACGTTTGCAGACGCAGATCTACGAAAACAAAGGAGCCGTCAAAGCTCTGGACAAACGTGGAAAGCAACCACCAGGGATGCACCTGCGTTTCCGCCGCCCATCGAACTACGGTTTGGCGTTGATGGAGAAGCAGAAGATAAAGCATTATTACGGTTTGGGCGAACGCCAGCTTCGTCGTTACTTTGACAAGGCGACCGCTCAAAAGGGTAACACCGGTGAAAACCTATTGCTGATCTGTGAAGGCCGATTGGATAACGTCATCCGCCGCGTCGGTTTCTGCCGCACCCGCCCGCAGGCGCGTCAAGGCGTCGCGCACGGTCACTTCCACGTCAACGGCGTGAAAGTCGACAAGCCATCCTTCATGGTCCGCCCCGGCGATGTCATCAGCCTGCGTCCACGCAAGAATCTGCTGGCGATGTATCAAGCGCTTCGCGAGCAAGGCGTCGAAGGCGAGCCTCTTGATTGGGTGACGTTTGACACTGATAAATTGGTCGCCACGGTTCAAGGCAAACCCGGACCGAGCGACATTAGTCTTCCAGTGGACGCCAACACCGTGGTCGAATTCTTGTCTCGCTAGGGTTATCCCCGGCACACACGCGACCCGTTTTACAATCAAGCGACCTGTCACCTGGTGGCCGGTCGCTTTTTTTCTTCACACGATTATTCAAACGTTTTATCTGAGATACGTATGCACACGCAACTTGTTGTTATCGGTGGTGGACCCGGCGGATACGCCGCAGCATTTCTGGCCGCCGACGAGGGAATGGACGTTGTCCTGGTCGAAGCCGAAGGGAAGCTTGGTGGCACCTGTCTGTTGCGCGGATGCATTCCGTCCAAGGCACTTCTGCACGTCGCCAAGGTCATCGGCGAAACGGATGAGATGGAACACGAGTGGGGCGTTTCTTTTGGAACTCCCAAGATCGAACTGGATAAACTCCGCGCCCGAAAAAACAAGGTCATCGAAACTCTCTCGGGTGGGCTTGGCGGACTGGCAAAGAAGCGCAAGGTCACCGTCGTCAAAGCGTTTGCGAAATTTGAGAACGCCACCACAATTACACTTGAAGGGGACGATGCCTCGATTCCCGAGGGTAAAAAAATCACTTTTGATAACGCCATCATCGCCACCGGCAGTGTTCCGGCGATGCCAGGTGCGTTTGATATCGGTTCTGATCGCGTGATGGATTCCACCGGCGCTTTGAATCTGGCGGACGTTCCCGATTCGATGCTGGTCATCGGCGGCGGCTATATTGGTTTGGAAATGGGTTCGGTCTACGCGGGACTGGGCACCAAAGTCAGCGTCGTCGAACTGCAAGACGGTTTGCTGATGGGGGCCGATCGCGATCTGGTCAAACCGCTGGCAAAACGTCTAAAGAAACTATTCGAAGATCGCATCTTCTTGGGCACCAAAGTCGGCAGCGTGTCGCTGACCGGCGACCAAGTCGAAGTCACCTTCGAAGGTCCGAAAAAATTCGGCGTCGAAAAATATGATCGCGT